>JAJZIG010000009.1 GCA_021851265.1 archaeon
TCCTTCTTCGCGATGGCCTTCAGGTGCTCCACTACAGGCCCCTCGCCATACCTCTGGAACCTGAAGATTGCGCACCTACTCTGCAGGGGCTCGATTATGCCTGACGAGTAGTTGCAGATCAGTATGAAACGGGTGTGCGCAGAGTTCTCCTCCATTATGCGGCGGAGAGCAGTCTGCCCATCTGAAGTCATCTCGTCGCTTTCGTCGAGAATCACCAGCCTGTATGGGACCCCCTCCCGCCTGTCTGCGAAACGGGCGAAGGTCTTGATCCTTTCTCTAACCACATCTATCCCACGTTCGTCGCTAGCGTTGAGCGAGAGCGTGTAATCATGCCAGGGTTCGCCGAGTATGTACCTCGCGATTATCGCCGCGGTGGTGGTCTTCCCTGAGCCAGGGGGGCCAGCAAAGAGCAGATGCGGGAGTTGTTCCTTCTTCTGGAGAAGCGCCTGGAGCCTTTGCTTGACCGACTCCTGGTCGACGAGCTCCGCCATGGTGGCCGGCCTGTACTTCTCCACCCACATCATCTCCGAAAGGGGCATCTAATCCCTTCTCCGCGTGGTCCACAAGTTCCGCAATTACGTGAAGACCAGCATCCCATTCTTATTTATCCGTTCAAGGAAAAGAGGCCCTGACCCGGGTCGTCTCGTCTCCCGGCCTTCTTTAGAGACGCCAGTCGGTCTGATGTCTCAGTCTGCAGACAAAACAACCACCTGTGCGTCCAGGAGCGCTGGCGTCTGGAAGCCCGCATGGGTGGAATGAGCGAAGTCTGGTCAGGCATCGAACAAGCGCCCAATGTTTATTATCGAGGCAGGCCATTTGATGCCCGACTTGTCCGAAGAGCAAATCGCCCTAAGGCAGATGCTCGAGCGTAGGGAGAGGGAATACCTGCTCGGCACAGCCAGGGCGAAGATGCGGTCGTCCATCGAAAACCTCGACGTAGGCGACTTCCACATTGAGAAGTTGTCCGAGGGCGAGGCCGTGGAACTCCCCCGATGGGTATTGGACGAGCTGGCAGCACAGGGCATGGCTGAGTCATCGGAGGCCCCCTTCGAGAACGAGATCTTCAACGCCCTCAGCAAAGAGAAGATGATGGGACCGCTGCAGCTTTCAGGGCTGGCTCCGGATTTCTACATAAGGATGAAGAGGCGCCTGGGCACGCTCAAGGCCGCAGTGGCCGAGGGGAAGACAAGGAGGGAGGACCTCGAAAGACTGCGGGTGGTCTGCTACGACCTTATCGGGATAAGGCTCAGCAAACTCCTTTCGCTTTCCAGCTCGTCGACCCCCGCTTCGACCCTGGCGGACAAGCTCACCCCTGAGGAGAAGGAGTTCTTCGTGATATCTCAGTCACTATCCAAAGAGTGGAAGTCCGGGCTGCTCGGAGGCTCGAGCTAGGTGGCTACACTCACCAGTGGAAAGCTCTCTGAACAGTTCGAGGACTTTCTGAAGTCGGTCGTGGACCGAGATGGGGCTCCATTGTACAGGAGCAAGATTTCACAGCTCATAGCTACGGAGGGGAAGTCTCTGGTAGTCGACTTCGGCGACCTCCTGCGGTACAACAACGACCTGGCGAACAGGGTCCTCATGGAGCCAGACTCGTCACTTGCTTCTTTCAAGATAGCCGCCTTTGAGACCATGAGGAGCGAGAACGCCCTCTACGCCGACAGGGTCAAGCGGGAGCTGACAGTCCGTCTTCGGAGCCTCCCTGACCTTGTGCCACTAAGGAGAGTAGACACGTCTTACATCGACCACATGCTCGCGGTCTCAGGTATGGTGGTGAGAACATCCGAGCTGAGGCCGATGATGACAGAAGCCGCGTGGGTCTGTCCGAGCGGCCACCTCACCTACCAAGAGCAGGACGACCTGGTCCTCAAGCGCCCTCCGAAGTGCGAGCTTTGCGGGGAGGCGAGGAATTTTGAGCTCAACAAGAAACATTGCAAGTTCATCGACTTCCAGGTGCTCAGGATCCAGGAGCTCCCTGAGGAACTCCCCCCTGGTCAGCTCCCGCAGTTCTTCGACGTCAACGTCGAAGGCGACATCGTGAATATGGCGAGGCCAGGAGACAGGGTGGTGCTCACCGGCGTGGTGAGAGCAGTACCCGACTACACTCTCGGCCAGGTGAGAACTAGGCTGTTCAGATCGCAGGTAGACTGTAACCACGTCGAAGTGAGGGGGAAGGAGCCAGACCAGGTGCTCGTGACGAAGGAGGACGAGGAACTGATCAGGAAGATTGCGTCCGCACCGGACGCCTACGAGAACCTAGTCAACTCCATCGCCCCCGTCATCATGGGTCACCTGCAGGAGAAGGAGGCGATTCTCCTTCTGCTCGCAGGAGGAAGCGCGACGAAGCTCCCCGACGGGACCAAGCTGAGAGGGGACATCAACGCTCTATTCGTAGGCGATCCCGGATGCCTGGTCGCGGACGAAAGAGTGGCCCTCGGGAATGGTGCGATTGCCAAGATTGGAGAGATTGGATCGTCACACCTGCAGCCAATCGAACTCCAGGTTCTAACGGGAGAGGGAGGAGGCAGGCGCGCCTGGGCGAAGAAATTCCATCACTACCAGGGTCAACCTACCATGGAGATTGTGACGGAGAGCGGCAAGAGCATCAGGGGCACTTTCAACCACCCCCTCCTCGTGGTCGGAAGCGATGACGGCACTCCTTTCAGTAAATGGAAGCGCCTGGACGAGCTGAAGGTAGGAGACAGAATAGCCGCCGCTACCTACATTCCCTGCACCATCACAGACAATATTCCGACTGGGTTTAGAGTGTTCCAGCCGAGACTCGGGCCGAAGTTCAAGGGAAGGCTCCCGGCATATGTTGACGAGGATCTAGCAGGGTACCTAGGCTACCTTCTTGGAGATGGGTTCGTGGACCGGTGCAGCGCGGTGGCCACCATATCCGAAGACGAAATCGACTTGCTCCCGAAGCTAGAGGGGATGATAACACGGCTGTTCGCAGTGACTCCTAGGTTGACCCGTCGCCGCAGGGCCGACAGAAACGTGCGGATGACCGACCTATACCTGAACAGCGAATGCATAGCTGCGAACTTGGCGTTTCTGCGGGTCAAGCGGGTTCCGAACCTCATCCTGAGATCCGGAAATAAAGCGGTGGCCTCTTTCCTGAGATGGCTCTTCGAGGCCGATGGGACGGTGCTCTCGAAGGGGAGGGGTCGAAGAGCGGTTGGCCTCAAGGCCAAGGACATAGAGCTCCTACGTGACGTCCAGGTCCTGCTCCTCAGGTGGGGAATCCACTCTAGAATAGTCGGAAATGCTCTCCTGATAAGAAGAGGAGAGGACCTCGTCAAGTATGCAGAACACGTTGGGTTCGTGTCAAAGAAGAAGACGTCGAAACTCGAACGGCTTGCCAAAGAAGCCAAGATTTTCGGCAGGGTTCACAAGCAAATGAGCGAGAGAGTCGTGGCCGTCATTCCGAGGCCCGCTGCAGACGTGTACGACATTGAGGTTCCCCAGGGCCATAGGTTCATCGCAAACGGACTCGTCTCCCACAACACGGGCAAGTCCGAGTTGCTGAAGTTTGCGTCTCAGGTGGCACCGCGCGGACTCTACGCCTCAGGGAGGGGGACCACGGCCGCGGGACTTTCGGCGGCTGTGATCAGGGAGAAGAACGTGCTGATGCTCGAAGCAGGAGTGGTTGTGCTGGCCGACCTCGGCATAGCCGCCATAGACGAGTTCGAGAAAATGAAGCCTGAGGACAGGACAGCTCTCCATGAGATGATGGAGCAGCAGACGGTGACCATCGCGAAGGGAGGTATCTACGCGACGCTTAACGCTAGGACGGCCATCCTGGCGGCCTGCAATCCGGTACTGGGACGGTACAACCCGTTCCAGAACCTCATCGAAAACATAGGGACCCTCCCTATCCCGCTGCTGACGAGATTCGACATCATCTTCGTCTTCAGGGACCAACCAACCCCCGCGGACGACGAGAAGCTGGCCAATCACATCCTGTCGGTTCACGCCCGCCGATCATATACGACCCCTCCGCCAATCGAGTTCAGCCTCCTCAAGAAGTACCTGACCTTCGCCAAGAGGATCTCTCCGACGCTTACGAAGGCAGCCATGGATAGGATAAGGGAGTTCTATCTCGACCTTAGGAGGGCGAGCGGGACGGAAGACTCGATCCCCCCCACGCTGAGGACACTGGAGGCGCTGATCAGGATCTCGACCGCCCGGGCGAGGGTGCTACTCAGGGACGAAGTGACCGAAGAAGACGCGCTAGCCGCCATAGGCCTGATGAACAGGATGGTGGAGGACATCCTCACCGACGCGGCGACGAAGAAGACTGACTTCGGGATTCAGCTGGGCAAGCCAGCGGGGGAGACCAAGAACCTCAGGTCCGCGTTGGAGGTCCTGAAGGCCCTGGAGGGCCCTGAGAAGAAACCAGTCGAGCGCAAGCTGTTCAAGGACGAGCTCGTGAAAGCTAAATTCGCAGACGAAGACGCGGAGAAGATGATAAGGACCATGTTCAGGGAAGGCATGGTATACGAGTCCAAGCCAGGTTACATCCGCAGGTTGGGCGCCTAGAATGGGAGCGCGGGACTTGGGCGACCGCTGGAAGGGCCGGAGCGCCTTGAGCCTGACCTGCCCGGCATCCAGAAGGTAGGTGGGCATTCCTGAAGGTGGACGAGATAAAGGCGCCAGAGGAACTAATCCAGTTCGTGAAGGACAAAGGCATCACCGAGCTCTATCCGCCCCAGGAACAGGCAATACGAGCGGGGCTGCTCGAAGGAAAGAGCCTGGTAGTGTCGTCCCCCACCGCCTCCGGGAAGACCTTGCTCGCTCTGATGTCTGCGTACTTCAGGGCGAAGCTGGAGAGAAAGAAGGTGGTGTACCTTGCCCCCCTGAGGGCGCTAGCTTCAGAGAAATACGCCGAGTTCTCCGAGCTGACCAGGTTCGGCATACGCACAGCCATCTCGACCGGGGACTACGACTCGAGCGGCGAGACCCTCGGCAAAGCCGATGTCATAGTACTCACCAACGAGCGGTTCGACTCTGTGATGAGGCACAGGGTGTCCTGGGTCAATTCGGTTGGGCTGTTCGTCGCCGACGAGGTGCACCTAGCAGGGAACGACAGGCGGGGGCCCACCCTGGAGATGATCCTTACGAAGGTAGTCCACCTCGGCCTGGACGCGCAGCTCCTGGCCCTGTCTGCAACGGTCAGCAACGTGAAATCGGTCGCGGAATGGCTTCACGCCACCCCAGTGGAACTCGACTGGAGGCCTGTCCCCCTCAAAGAGGGCGTCTACGACTACGGAAGAGTCGTGTTCACCGATGGCGAAGAGGTGCAGATCCCCAGGTCCACCTATGGTTCTCCCATCGACGTCGCCATGGACACTTTGAAAGAAGGTGGCCAGGCGCTGGTCTTCGCCAGCACCAGGAGGAGGGCGGTGAGCCTTGCCACCAGGTCGGCGGAGTTGACCCACAGACGCCTGACCCCGGACGAGAAGAGGGCAGCGTCCGAAGCATCACGACGGATACTGGGGTCAGGTGAAGAGACGAGCTTGAGCCGGCTCCTCGCTGAAGTGGTGGCGAAGGGGAGCGCGTTCCACCACGCGGGACTCGAGCCTGAGCACAGGCGAATCGTGGAAGACTACTACAGAGCCAGGGCAATCAAACTCCTCGCAGCGACCCCGACCCTCGCGGCGGGGGTCAACCTCCCAGCGCGGCGGGTTGTGATAGCCGACATGACCCGCTACGACGCAGAGAGAGGCGGAAACTCGGAGATTTCGGTCCTAGAGTACAGGCAGATGGCCGGCAGGGCCGGGAGACCCCAGTACGACGACCACGGGGAGACGGTGATGGTCCCGCCCCCCTCGCAGACTGCCGCAAGCTTCCTGGAGCACTACACGAAGGAGCCGCCCGAGCCGATAAAGTCCAGGCTGTCGGACGAGGCATCGATGCGGTCGCATACCCTGGCCACCATAGCCACAGGGAGGGGCCTCTCGAAAGGGGACCTCGACAGCCTCTTCAGGGAGACTCTGCTGGCCAGGGAGGCCGGCCAGGCGGAGGTCTCGAAGCTGACCGAGAAGGCTCTCGGCTACCTTCTCTCCGAAAGGCTGCTCGAGCCCCATGGCGGGCTATTCTATGCGACGGATTTCGGGACTAGGGTGTCCGTCCTCTACATAGACCCGGCCACCGCCGTCCTATTCAGGGACGCGGTGAGGCGCACTGAGCCCGGGAGGGACTACACTGCCGGCTTATTGCATCTGGTCGCCTCAGCGCCTGACTTCGAGCCGAAGTTCCCGTTGAGAAGCAAGGACTATGAGCAGGCCATGGCATTCATGGAAGAGCATGCTTTCGAGATGCTGGCCAAGCACACGACGAGGGAGTTCTCAGACTATGACAGGGCCCTCCAGGACGTGAGGAGCGTCATGGCGCTCCATGGATGGATAGACGAATGGAGAGAGGAGCAACTCCTGACCAGGTTGGGGGTAGAGCCGGGCGACATGCACAGGGCTGTCGACAACGCAGACTGGCTCCTCCACGCGCTGGGGGAGCTTTGCAAGCTGTTCAAACTGCCTGACATGGTGAAGCAGTCGGACATCCTGCGGAGGAGGGTGGTGAGCGGCGTCGGAAGGGAGCTGGTGGAGCTCACTACGGTCAGTGGGATCGGAAGGGTGAGGGCGCGCGCGCTGTACTCGGCTGGATTCAGGACCATTGAGGACCTAGACGAGGCGCCTGCAGAGAGGCTCGCCGCGGTCGACAAGGTAGGGGCGGCGGTTGCCAGGAAGATCAAAGAGCAGGTGAAGAGTCGCTGAGCTTAGACGGCCTGGAAAGAGCCGCCCACGAGCTGGCGGGGCGCGTCCGGGCCGCGGTGGAAAGTTCAGTCGGGGGGGAGGAGAAGGTGGCGGTCGCATTCTCTGGAGGGCTGGACAGCTCAGTAGTGGCGACGTGTGCGGCGGCCGATGCCCAGGTGATTGCGTGCACAGCCTACGCAGACGGCGCGGGGGACTCGGCACGCGCCCGCAGGGCAGCCGACGCCTTGGGGGTGGAGCTCGTGGTCACCCGTCTCACCCCTGAGACAGTGGCGCGAGAAATCGCCGGAATCGACCTCCCCTTCGAGGCTACCCTCATGGACCGGAGCCTCTGGTGCCTGTACTCCATCGTCTCTCAGAGCGCGAGAGAAGCAGGGGCGCGGCTGATTCTCCTGGGCCAACTGGCAGACGAGTTGTTCGGCGGCTATGCGAAGTACTACGCCGCGATGGGCGGTCGGGGGGCGGACGTCGTCGCATCGATGATGGAGGCCGATGTGGAGGAGTACTTCCGTAGGGGGAGGATTAGAGACATGAAAGCTTGTTCCAGGTGGGTTGAACCGAGGCTCCCCTTCGAACAGCTAGTCGGATATGCCGCGACGATCCCGATGTCCCTCAAGATGAGGGACGGTGTCAGGAAGGCGGTCCTGAGGAGGGCGGCGGTGGAACTCGGCGTCCCCGAGACGATAGCCTGGGAGCCCAAGAAGGCGGCCCAGTACAGCTCTGGAGTCCAGAAGCTGGTGGCCAATGCACCTTTTAACAGCCCCGAATGAAGGGAGCCCATGATACCTTCGCCGCAACCAAAGGGGAGACTCGTCGGATTCAAGCCCTTGCAAGAGAGGTTCAGCTACTACGCCCTGGACGATGGGACGGTGCTCGGGATAAAGCCGGCCATGGTGAAAGTATACAGGCTCCAGAACCCGGACAACACCCTCGCTACATCCCCTGACGGGACCCCGGCGTACTTCTATACGACCCAGAACATAACGCAGGTGCTCACCCCCGCCGAATACAAGTCCCTGAAGGGCGACGACCTGACCGAATGAGCAGGGAGCCGTATCTCGCTTCAGAAGACTCTGCACTCCTGAAGGCAGCGTTGACTGCCTACTCGGGGGATAGTTGCCTGGAGATAGGGGCGGGGAACGGGGGGAACCTCATTGAACTGGCCAAAAGATTCAGGACGGTGGTAGGAACAGACCTGGTCAGACCCTCCATGACAGACTGGAGGCGGGAGGCAGACTTCGTCCTCACGGACGGAGCGGCGTGCCTTCGCAGCTCTTGTTTCGACCTGGTGGCTTTCAACCCCCCCTATCTTGAGGGGGATGAGACTGGTGACATCGCGGTCGAAGGAGGACGTCTGCTGGAAGTCCCCAAGGCCTTTCTGTCTGAAGCCTTCCGCGCGGTGAGCCGGACTGGGAGGGTAGTTTTCCTCGTCAACGATGACATAAACATAGAGGAAGTGAAGGCGACGTGCGAAGAAAGAGGCTTCGGGCTCCGGCTGCTAACCTCACGCAGGGTGTTCTTTGAAGTGCTTTCAGTGTACGAGGCGGCCGCAATGAGTCAGGGAATTGGTTTGGACGAGGGTTCCCAAGCTCGGATGCAAGGGCATGGGGCGGGGACCGCCTCCCACATAGGTGAATGCGCTGCCTAATTTGTTAGGGGAGCCGTTCATAAGGGAGTGATTTCCACTTCTGGAAATCGTCTTTCCGGGTTAAATATATGTGCGATACCCTAACCTGTTAAGCGATGCTGAGACAAATAACAATCCAGGTGAGGACGGAGAATAAGCTACAGGACGTGGCGAAAGCCAACGGGGTCAAACTCAGCGTTGTAGACTGCAAGCCGTTCAACAGGACAGGGATGTCGCTCCTCCTAGAGCTAAAGGGAAATCCCAAGAGCGTCCGCTCAGCTGTGGCGGAGATTCGCAAGGCCGAGGGAGTAAGGCAGGCGGTAGAAGGCGAGATGGAAGGCGACTCTGTCCCGCTCTTGGTAGTCCTGTCCCGGCCGGCGATATGCAGGGCGTCGAACGACGCCGCCATAGTCTGCCTCGAGTGCCCGTTGAACTCTGAGTCTCAACCCGCCTCGTGGAAGCTCATAGTCAGGAAGACCAGCGATTTCAGACAGGTGCTGTCTAGCCTTGAGAAGGAAGGAGTAGAGGCGAAGATTGAAGACGTCGCCCCGCTCGAAAGGAAGGCCACACTGACAGACAGGCAGAAGGAGATCATGTCCACGGCTGTGGCGAAGGGATACTTCGAGTTCCCGAGGAGGATCAGCCTTACTGGTCTGAGCGAGATGGTAGGCGTGAAGCCCTCGACGCTCAGCGAGATTCTGAGGAGCGCAGAACGTAGGATAATGTCGAACGCCCTGAACGTCCCGCTTCAGGAAGAGTAGAGGCACCAGCGTGCGGGCCATGGCGCCTGTTATGGTCATGCTACGCGTCATCTGCGAAACCTTTTGAGGCGCCACTCGACAGTTTAGCTCTCATATTTTGAGCAGCCCGACATTGAGAACGCGGGTAAACCGCGTCATTCAGCAAGGGTACCTCGCGAAGTGGGTAACGGTCGGCCTGCTGATAGGCGTCGTCGCCGGGGCTGGTGCGGTCGGCTTCTACCTGGCCATCCAGGCAGTGAACAACTACCTCCTTGGCGGAATAACAGGGTTCTTCCCCCCCAACCCCGCGGGCGAAGGAGCAGCCCCGATATCGGTCCACCCAGACTACCTGCTGATACCGGTGGCGACGGTGATAGGCGGGCTAGTCGCGGGGTTCCTTGTCTACCGCTTCGCCCCCGAGGCCGAAGGGCATGGGACGGACGAGGCCATAGCGGCCTTCCATCGACACGACGGGAATATCCGCAGGAGAATCCCGCTGGTCAAGGCACTGGCGTCGGCGTTCACGATAGGTTCTGGGGGGAGCGGAGGAAGGGAAGGTCCGACCGCCCAGATCGCTGCGGGCTTCGGCTCCTTCATCGGAGACATCCTGAAGCTACCCGTGAAAGATCGGCGCATCGCCGTAGCGGTCGGGATTGGAGCCGGAATTGGGGCCATCTTCAAGTCACCGTTCGGCGGTGCCATCCTGTCTGGGGAGATACTTTACAGCGGTGGAGACTTTGAAGTGGAGGCGCTAATCCCGTCATTTATCGCGTCCCCCATAGGGTATATCATATTCGCCTCCTACACCGGGTTCACCCCCATCTTCGGAAGCGGGCTCTCCTACTCATTCACAGAACCCAGGAACCTACTCATCTACGCGGCCCTCGGCATCGTATGCGGGCTCGTAGGAAGGCTGCACACTACTACGTTCTACTCCGTGAAGAGCCTCTTCGCAAGAATGCCCTTCACGAAGTATCTCAGGCCCGTGGTGGGCGCCGCGGTCGCCGGGGTAATCGGAATCTTCTTCCCACAGGTGCTGGGGCTGGGATACGGATTCCTTCAAATCCTGATCAACGGCAACAGCGTCAGCGGACTGGCGCTGGAGAACTTCACAAACCTGGCCATTCCGCTGTTTGCATTCCTGGTGGCGGTCGTCTTCTTGAAGATCGTGGCCACCGCGTTCACGGTAGGATCTGGCGGCAGTGCGGGGGTGTTTGCGCCCTCTCTGGTGATAGGAGGGTTCGTGGGAGCCGCGTTCTGGATGGCAGTCAACACGCTCCTCCCCGGATGGATACCGATCCCGGCACCGCTGGTCGTAGTGGGAATGATGGCGCTATTCGGCGGGGTGGGACGCGTCCCCATAGCGGTGATGCTCATGGTGAGCGAGATGACGGGGTCCCTCAACCTCTTGGCTCCATCCATGGTCGCTGTGGTTGCGGCCTATTTCGTCACCACCCCCAGGTACACCATCTACAGGAGCCAGGTCTCCAAACGCTCCGACTCTCCCGCCCACCGAGGCGAGTATAACGTTCCGTTGCTCACCAAGATATTCGTCTCTGACGCCATGAACCAATCCGTGTTCACGCTCTCGCCCAGCGACTCGGTAGGCGCGGCGTACCAGGTGGTAGTCGGGAAGGGATACAGAGGAATCCCCATCGTTGAAGGCGAGAAACTGGTGGGCATCGTGACGATGAGCGACCTGCTGAGGATACCGCGTGAAAGGATGGACACCACGCCACTGAAGGAGGTGATGACCCAGAATGTCCTCGCCGCGCACATCGACGACACCGCACTCACAACCCTCGAGACTATGACCAACAATGGGATTGGCCGCCTCCCGGTGATTACTATAGAGTCGGGCAAGTTGGTCGGGATCATCACGAGGACTGACATCATAAGGGCGTATGAGAGGTCGCTGGATCTCCTTTCGAAGTCAGACCCGACTTAGGCTGCGAAGGGACCCTTGCATGAGCGGGCCCGGTGGGATTCGAACCCATGGTCTCCGAGGCTGACGCCTCTTCAGCTCCGAAGGCTGACGCCTTAATCCGTGTTTGGGGCAACCATGGATATCCCTATCCACGTGCTTCCCCTCAGCGGAGTCTAGGCTACGGGCCCACAGGGGCGGGCCGACGCCAGCTAATTAAGCCATGAAAGCGGCGATGCTCTCTTCGAATGGCGGCGCCACTAGACCCCTCTCGGTGATCATCGAGGTTACCAACTCCGGCGGGGTCATGTCAAAGGCAGGGTTCGAGACAGGGACCCCCTTTGGGGCTATCCTCCTGCCGCGGATCTGCACCACTTCCTCCGCCCCTCTCTCTTCTATTGTCACCTCGTCGTAGGTCCGCCCCAGGTCGAAGGTAGACCGGGGGGCGGCCGGGTGGAATGGTATCCCGTGCGTATGGGCCAACACGGCCTCCTGGTAGGTCCCGATCTTGTTGAAGACGTATCCGTCCTTGGTTATCCGGTCCGCCCCCACCACGACCCTGTCGACCCTGCCCAGGCTCATCATGTAACCGACGGCGGTATCAGAAATCAGGGTGCACGGTATGCCGTCGTGAGCCAATTCGAAGGCGGTCAGCCTCGCCCCCTGAAGAGCAGGCCTGGTCTCGGGGACCAGGACCTTGACAAGCTTCCCCTGCTCCACGGCAGCCCTGACCACCCCCAGGGCGGTCCCATAGCCGACGGTCGCCAGCGACCCGGCGTTGCACTGTGTGAGCACTGTATCCCCGTCTTTTATGAGGTCCGCGCCGGCCCTTCCTAACTTCCTGTTCACCTCCACGTCCTCGTCTTCCATGCGCTTCGCCTCTGACTCAACCTCTTCCTTCGCGCGCTTCACCGAAGGCGAGGATCTGGCCTTCGCCAGAATCCTGTCGATCCCCCAGAAGAGGTTTACCGCCGTAGGCCTGGTAGAACGAAGCATCGAGGCGCTTGTCTCCAGGTCGCGGACGAGCCCTGAGATATTCGTAGCCTTGGACCTTCGTGCGGCCAGTGCGACCCCCATCGCTGCGGCAACCCCAATCGCCGGTGCGCCGCGGACCACCATCGTTCTGATGGCAGCGGCTACCTGCTCCGGGGCGGTGTAGACCACGTAGGACAGCCTGTTAGGGAGGGCAGTCTGGTCTATCATCTTCACGCGCCCATCCTCCCACGTCACGGTTCGGAGCGAAAAGAAGTCTGCCATGATGACGAACTCATCGGAGCCCGCTAAAGGGTTTCCGGAGCCGCGGCCCAATCACCTTCAAATAGAGTCGGTGGAGCGTCCGGCACCGGATGCAAGAAGCGGAATCAGAAGGAGAAGCCAAGCCGTACAACGCTCTCCTTGAGGGCGGAATGGTGAAAATCACCGACAGTGAGCGGTTCGGGGAGCTCGAGGAGTCTGGGTACGGCACGCGAGAGGGACGCCGTCTGTCGCTACGCGACTACGAGGCGCTATACCTCCTCTACGCCGGAAAGTTGGAGGCGACCGAGTCAGGGAAGAAGGTGAGTTTCGACAGGCTCGCAGAGCTCTCCCAGAGCAGAGCTGGCGACTCCTGGACGAAATTCATCATCTACAGGGATTTGAGGAGCAGGGGGTATGTTGTGAGGGAGGGTTTCGGGTTCGGGACGGACCTCCGGGTGTACGAGCGCGGAGACTACCCCAAAAAGCCCGCAAAGTACGTGGTGTTCGCCCTGGACGAGGGCATCGAGAAGGACATGTCAGAGCTCCAGAAGTCGGTGAAGGAGATGGCAAAGATGGGGAAGGAGGCAATCATTGCTGTGATTGAAAGGCGTGGCGAGGTGATCTACTACAAGGTCAGCAAGGCCAGGTTCTGATGCGATGAAACCCGCTGGAGCAATCAAGCTCATCAGGCCTGTTAACTGTGCCATGATCGGCTTTGCGGTGATAGTCGGCGCGTTCGTCTCCAAACCTGCGTCGATCCTCCCGGCTCAGCTTGCCCTCGGGTTCCTGACTGGCTTCTTCATCTGCGCCTATTCCATGGTGGTCAACGACGTTTACGACATCGAAGTAGACAGAATCAACAGGAGCGATAGACCCATACCAAGCGGGAGCGTGTCGTTACGCGAAGCGAGCAGGATTTCGGCGGTCACCCTAGCCGCTGGATTGGCCTGTGCGGTCTTGTCTCTCGATTTCCTCGCGGTGCTTGTAGCCGCCGCCTACGCGTTCCTCTCATGGCTATACAACAGCCGAGGGAAGAAGGCGGGCTTGTGGGGGAACCTGATTGTGGCTTCGTCTCTGGCGATTCCGTTCGTCTACGGCGGAGCGGTCGCGCGAGGGTCGCTACTCGATTCGCTCCTCCTCATGATGGCTTTCACAGCCTTCTTCTCGGGGGCAGGGAGGGAAGTGGTGAAGGCCATGGCCGACGTCGAAGGGGACGCCAAGAGGAACGTGAATTCCGTGGCAAGGAAACAGGGGCTGGTGCCGGCATCCCGGGTGGGCGCCCTCTTCTTTCTCCTGGCGGTCATCGCCAGCTGGTTGCCGCTCCTTACCGGCTTGGCAAATGAAGTGTACACCGTCGGAGTGGTCGTCCCGGACGCCATGTTCGTCTACCTGGCGGCATCTATAGTCTACAGCCACAGCCCGTCCAGCGCGCTGCGCGTGAAGGACATCGCCCTGGCCGGGATGACCGTCGGGTTGATAGTCTTCATCGGGGGTGCGCTCTGATACGTGGTCTGAGAAACACAGGCCCAGACGCCTAGAGGAGATGGTAGGCAATGATGAAGCAAGGGCCAAGCTCATGCTTTGGCTCAAGAAGTGGAAGCCTGGAGGGAAAGCCGCGCTGCTGGTCGGCCCTCCGGGGACGGGGAAGACCACGAGTGTCCACCTTGTAGCAGAGAAGCTCGGGTTCCAGCTGGTAGAGCTGAACGCCAGCGACGCCCGCACGAAGGACAAGCTAGCCAAGAAGATCGGCGAGGCGATGGCGAGCTCCAACCTGTTCGGCGGACATACAGCGGTGTTCCTTGACGAGGTGGACGGCCTCTCTGGGAGGTCTGACTATGGGGCGATCGACTTCATCAAGGATGCGGTCAAGATGAGCGAGGCGCCTGTTTTCATGGCAGCCAACGACCCCGACTCAGACGAGGTGAGGAAGCTTGGGAGTACCGCCACGAAGATAGAGTTCAGGAGGCCAGACGACCAGGCTGTCCTGGAGAGGCTGCGGGCGGTCTCAAGTGAAGAGGGGCTCCGGGTGGGAGACGTTGAGATGGCCAAGATAGCGAGGGCGGCGAACGGCGACCTCAGGGCCGCGATGAACTTCCTGCAGTCTGGGATGCCGGCACAGAAGGACGAAGAGCTGACGGCTTCGGAGTCGGTTAATGCGTTCTTTGACGCAGTAAGCGAGAGCGCCGCTCTCAGAGCCCTCCGGGCGTATCCGGGCCAGCCCAGGGAGAAGCTGCGCGACCTGTTTACGGCCGTGACTAGGTCCAGGGTCCACGAAGAGCGGAAGGCGGCGGCGCTCGAGGTCCTTTCAAGGGCCGATGTGGTCATGGGGAGGATGCTGCACGGGAAAGACTGGAGGCTCCTGAGGTATCTCGACCCAATGCTGGCATCGGAGTTCTGGAAGGCCCTGGGTGATGGAGGGCTGCGGTATACCCTCGACTCGGTACCTTGGCCCCTGCAGCTCCGGATATGGAACGACTCGAAGAAGTTGAAGGGAATAGCCCTGCTCGCGGGGAAGCGGCTGGGGACGAGCCAGAGAGGGTTTCTGGTCCAGGACATGCCCTTTGTCCTGTTGCTCTGCGCCGACAGGGGTTTCAGGGAGGGACTGGTCAGGAGCCTCGAGTTGGATGAGAGCTACGACGCATTGCTGGCCAAGGAAGCGACGAGACAGCCCGGGCGCTAGCTGAACGGGAGCGACTCGGCTGACCCGCCGACGTCCTTCCAGTCGGCGTAGAATCTGGAGAGGGCGCCAGCCAGGGGGCTGGCTGCGTCGACTCTGAATATCCTTATCCTGTTGAAGCGCTTCTCTGTGAGTATCCCGGACCTAGTGAGGAATTCGAGGTGGCGGGAGGCTGAGCCGTGTGATAGCCCTGACCTCCGGGTTATCTCCGAGATGTTCAGTTCCCCCGCCTCGAGCATTATCGTGAGCACCTTGGTCCTGCCGTAGGAAGACAGGAGCGTCTCAAGCTCGAACGTCTGCGAGCATCCCCTTCTCGAGCTCTCCCATCAGCTCCTTGGCCGAGACCAGAGACAACCCAATCATGGTCGTCCTCCCCCTCACCCCTTTCCCTGAGAGCTGCGCCTCGATGATTCCTTTCCTCGACAGCTCGTTGACGTCGCTCCACACCTGAGTATGGTGGTACGCGGTCACATTCCGGGCCTCGCAGAGCGCAGAATAGCTCTTCTCCACCTCCCCTATAGTGACATAGGTCGAACCCCCATTCTTCAGCAGCGAAGAGATGGCCATGAGCAGCAGCTTCTGGTGGGTGGTCAGATAGGACAACTCCTCCTTTCTCAGTTGTGGCGGGAGCGAAGCCTTGGCAGACCTCACGTGCTCAGGCAGCACGCGGGGTGACCCTGAGTCGTCGGCCAACTTTCCCGAGCGCCAGACCAGATCCAGCGCGTAGCGGGCATCCCCGTATGTCCCCGCTATGTCTGCGGCCAGTTGGATGATATCATCGTCAATGGAGCCGTCACTGAACGCCTCGCTGCGCGAGTTCAGGATGTCGGCGAGCTGCTCTGATGGGTAGCTGTCGAGGGCTATCTCGTTCCATTGAAGGGAGCTCAACGTACTCAGGTCCACCTTCTTGAGGTAGTCCGTCGTCTTCGATATGAGCAGCGATGAGAGGACCTGGGCCCCTGGTGACATCTCTCTAAGCCTGGTTATGGTGTAGAGCGACGCAGGATCAGACAGCACGAGCGAGTCAACCTCATCGAAGGCTATGACGAGGTGTATCCTGTTGCTCCTCAGCTCCTCGACCAACGCGGCGAGGAGCTCTTCGAAGCTGTAGCCTCGGGTGGGATAGTTCTGTCCCAGCGACTTCAGCGCCTTCACCATTATGGCCTGTAGGGTCCTGTCTATCCTGCAGTTGACGTGAACGGCCTTCACCAGGTTCCCATGGAGCGCTGCCTTCCTCGGGAGCGACTCTAGCAGTAGTTTCTTAGCCAGCATGGTCTTGCCTGCCCCCACTGGCCCAGTTATCATGACGGTCTGGCTGGCCTTGGAGGCGTTCTGCGCGACACCCTGGAAGTAGAGCTCGAGCTTCTTCAGCTGTGCCTCACGGTGAGGTATCTGGTGCGGGAGGTATTCCTGGAGGAGGATGGCTTCGTCTCTGAAGACCGAGCGCGGGAGCGTCATGAGCGTTGCAAGATTCCCCTAATTTCTCTTATAACCTTAGTCGTGCGCTCAGTGGAACGAAAGATAGAGGGTTCGCCGAAAGTGTTCTGACAAAGTGGAAATAAGCCCGAAGGGTGGCCGAGGCGTTGAAGGCAGTCAGGTTCCACAGCCATGGCGGCCCGGAGGTGCTGAGGTACGAGGACGCCCCAGACCCAGCCCCGAACGCGGATGAAGCGCTGGTGAGGGTGAAGGCGTGCGCGCTGAACCATCTGGACATATGGGCAAGGAATGGGCTGCCAAACGTCGTCATCCCGCTGCCGCACATATCTGGGAGCGACATATCAGGGGTCGTGGAGCGGGTCCCTGCCGAAGAGAAGGAGTTCGCGGCCGGGGATGAGGTCATAGTCAACCCCGGGATCGGATGCGGGCGCTGCGACAGATGCCTTTCGGGGAGGGATGACCAGTGCAAAGACTACACCATAATCGGATACGGCGTGGACGGAGGATACGCGGAATTGGTGAGAGTCAGGAGGACCCACCTGATCAGGAAGCCGGAACAGATGTCGTTCGAAGAGGCCGCTTCATTCCCGCTGGTGTTCGAAACCGCATATCACATGTTAGTAACCAAGGCGAGGGTGACCCCAGGGGACGTCGTCCTCATCCTCGGCGCAAACTCTGGCGTGGGTTCGGCGGCCGTCCAGGTAGCAAAGCTCTTCGGCGCTAAGGTCATCGCGACGGCCGGGGACCGGGAGAAGGCGGAGAAGGCGCGCATCCTCGGCGCTGACGAAGTGATAGACCACTACTCCCAGGACGTCCTAGCTGAGACCAGGCGCCTTACAGACAAGAGAGGGGTTGACGTTGTGATTGAGCACGTCGGGAAGTCGACGTGGCAGGGGAGCGTGAAGGCGCTCGCGAAGGGGGGGCGACTGGTCACCTGTGGGGCGACCACGGGAGCGGAGGTGACCACGGACCTCAGGTTCGTCTACAATAGGGAACTGACCATCTACGGGAGTTTCATGGCAGGGATGGGGGAGCTGTTGGAGGTGGTTGACCTACTCAAGGCCGGGAGGCTGAAGACGGTGGTGGACTCGGTGTTTCCCCTTGCCGAGGCGAGTGCAGCCCAGGCCAGGATGGAGTCGAGCAGGCACTTCGGAAAGATAGTCCTGAAGGTCTAGGGGACTATTTCGTAGGAGTGTGTGATCTTCGCGGTGGGCTGGATCGTAGCCCCCACGCTGCAGAATTTTTCGGTGCTGTCCCTGATGGCCTCCTCGACGTAGTTTTTCTCGAGGTTCACGCCAGACAGGATGTATCTGATATGCACGGATGTCCAAGGTCTTGGGAGGCCGTGCTCAGGCCGTTCCCCCGAAATGCGAATCTTGAGCGAGGTCAAATCCTGCTTCCGTTTCTTGAGGATGGCCACTATGTCCATCCCTGTGCAGGCGCCGAGAGAGGCGAGCAGCGCGTTCATCGGACCGATGCCTTTCGGCGTGGCTTGCACTGCGTCGAATACCACGGTGTGGCCAGAGGCGTCGGAGCCGAGGAAGACGTTGTCCCCGCTCCAGTCTACCTCCGCCTGCCACTCTCGATTACTCGACCTCTATCACCACCGGCTTCGATGCCGACTCGACGTCACCCTTCTCTATGAAACTCCTCCTGCCCCATCGTGCTTTTGCCTCGGCGATGAGCCCGTGGTATCCGGGCCCAAGCGACGATGCAGGGAATCCGAACTCCTTCTCAACGTCGAGCATCTTGGACCTCGCATCCTCCACATTTCTGGGTATCTTAGGGGGGCCACCGTCTTCAGGCATGATCATCACCCAGATGCGGTATGGCAGGTCTGGGTCACGGCTCCAGTAGAAGCTTGCCCTCCGTACCTCCTTCTTGATCTCCTCGAGCTTCCTAGGGCGTATCCCTCTCCTGGCACCTAAGGTGAGCCTCATGGTGAGAGGCATCCTCTTGTCGAAGTCCTCCCAGGCAACCGTCCAGACGTCCGGGTGGAAAGCCTCCCTCAGCCCCCCCACGATCCTGTAGGTTACGTTGACCTTCACAGTGTCCCCTGAGGCATAGTTCTTCTTGTCGGTGACGAGACGGACGTGGTCAATCCTGGTGGGCGGCCACTCGTACTCTCTGCGCCTGTCCTTCAGAGACAACGGGGGTGGGCGGGCTCCGCAGACGGTTTAAAGTTTGGCGCGCTACTCAGAGGGCGCGTTCGGAGGGCCTCGCGAGAAGACGGGGGGCTGCTGTCTCCAAAAGCGCCACCCTGAACGAACAGACCTCGTCCCCTCCAGTTAGGCACTGGATCTCGCTCACCTCAAAGATCCTGCCGAAGGTCCCAGACATGAATCCCCGAAGGTGCGCCCTGAAGAATGCGCTCCTTCGGTGGAGGTCCTGCTTCGTGTTCGGCTCGCATTCGAATAGCCTCTTCGCGTTCACCACCATGAGGAAGCCCGGAGTCTTGCCTCGCTATATCGAGATGCCAGCGTAGCCAAGGGCAACACGGGTCCTGATTAGCTCGTCGAGCTGGTCGACCATGAACTTGGCTCCGAAGTCTTCTGCGACCTCCTTGGCCGAGTGCCTCCTCATCGCTTCGGCCATCTGATCTATTATGGTCGCCGCTCCGGTCTCGAAGACCGTCCACAGCCTGTTTAGCGTCTCGTTCAGCGATCGGCCCTCATCAATATGCCATTTCGGCCGGCCCATTGCGCGGGAAAGTGTTGTTTGTCCACCATAGACCCATCCTCCGCTGCGATGGCATCTACGAACTCGATGAGGTCCATGGACTGCGGCGACTTCTTCGGACCTGACAGGCCTTCTTCGGCATCCGTAATGTCAGCAAAGAAGCTCAGAGTCGCTGCGTTAGACCGTCCTGGCGCGGTGAAGCCCGCTAGGACGTTCACGCCGCAGTCGCTAACAGCCTGGCTGCGCCTGGCGAGGGCCCCTTCTCGTTTCTGATCCTGATGACCGCTTCCGCCAGCCTACGACCTGGGGCATGCTCCCATATCTTTCTATCTTTTAGATAACGCATGAGTGACTTGCTAGCCTCCCATACATATTCTTAATAGAGGCCGCCTTTGCTTCGGGGCCCCGTGCGACAGGCCAGGGGGCCAAGCGGGAGCGAGGTATCGAGACTACAGATTTGGAATCTACACCGCTTAAATCCAGTCGAGAAGCGTCGCCGCCTGGTACCCTGGAGGGCAACATGACAGGAATAGAACAGGAAGTCGACAGCACCAACTTAAGGACGGTGCAGTTGGTAAAACTCCTCTCTGACCTTGGGCCAGACGTCCCGGAGATTGCTAGGAGGCTGGGGCAGTTCAAAGAGTCTGTGCGATACAGATACAAAGAGAAGATTGTCAACCGCGGCATAGCGGTCCAGGCGGCCGTCGACCACGAGAGGCTTGGGCTCCGGAGGATGATGGTCGTGGCTGATGTGGCGGAGCCGTACAGAGGGTACGCCCAGGCGATCTTTGCAGCCATGCACGAGCTCTGCTACGTCGTCGGTTTCGCGAAGACCTTGGTAGGCGGAGAGCACGTGATCAACTTCAGCATCCCTGAAGAACACGTCCGCGAAGTCCGCGCCGTTTTCAAAGAACTGGAGGGGAAGGGCATGTTCACCCGCCTCGAAGTCTACGAGTTCGACTGGTTCCGCACTGTCCCGATGAAGGCGGAGTATTACGACTTCGACACCGGAAGGTGGGACTTCGACTGGCAGGGGAGCGGCCCCGACGACTTCCAAGCCGCCGCCAGCATCCCTTCGGAGAAAAGCAGGTTCGACGGCATAGACCTCCTGATAGTGAAAGAACTACAGATGGACGCCAACAAGTCACTCAAGGAGATGGCTGATAAGCTGAATGTCAACTACAAGAAGCTGGCCTGGCACTATTCATCGCACGTCATCGCCAGGAAGCTGATATCAGGGTACACAGTCAACTGGATGGGGACGCGATACGACTACACCCTCGAGAAGGCCTTGCACCGCAAACACAGGTACTTCGCTGTGGATCTCTTCGTCAGGAGTCTTAGTGAACTCGAGGCGATGACGCTCCGGCGTAGGATCAATAGACTGCCATTCCTCTGGGGGGAGGCTGGTGGCGGCAACTACTTCGCAGAATTCGCATTCCCTGTCGACAACGTAGTCGAGGCGCTTCAGTTCATCGGGAACGTCACACATGAAGTAAAGGGCAGGACCAGCATCTACCCCATCGACCAATCGGAGGCTGCCCGTTTCACCATAGCCTATCAGCTGTACGAGCCTGCGACGAAGCAATGGGGGCACAGCGGGGAGAGTCTGCTGTCGAAGTTCGAACAGTTGATGGTCCAGATAAAGGCAGGGGTCAGCTAGGAGAGCCTAGCTGACACCGAAGCCGCCGATTATCTCGAGCGGCCCGACCTTGAGGCCCAGCGACGCAAAAACAATGCTTGCGCCAGTCAGGGCGATCATCCCGTAGCGGATTTTCTCGTCCAGTGTCATGTCGGCAGCCATGGCACGTCTCGGCTTTTAAGAATGAGCCTATGCATGACGGCGAGGCTGTTGTGTCAGGCGAAATCCAAGTGCCAAAAGGAACGCCTGCCCTAGCGTTGCATCAACTTCTAAATAAGAACGGTCGTGCGCTGCCGGCGAGCAAAACTGCCCACCCAATCAGTAGAGAAGCACCCTCACATTCCAGCACGTAACGTCCTAGACAGGATAGTCCTGGGAGGGAGCGATGGGGCGATTGAGGGGGTGGCGATGACATCCGCCCTGAATGGAGCCGGCTTGCTGTTCGGGACGATCGCTGTGGCGGGCATCGCCTTCGCGGCTGCGGGCGCTCTTTCGATGTTCTTCAGCAACTACCTTTCCAGGAGGACGGAGGTGGACTCCCTGAAGATTGACCTGGCGAGGGAGAGGATGGAGATCGAGACAGAGCCCGAAGAGGAGACGCAGGAGATGGTGGACCTGCTAAAGAGGGACGGCTATGGCGAGCGCGAGGTCGAAGTGATAATGAGGAGGCTGAAGAAAGACAAAGAGCTCTGGCTTCGAGAGATGCTCCGAAGAGAACTGCGCGTGAACGCAGAAGACGTCAACGTAGACCCCTACGGCCATGCGCTCGCCGCAGGCTTGGCGTTTTTCTTGTTTTCCCTTCTTTCGGTTTCCCCATATCTCTTCCAGATTCCTAGGACGGACGCGCTCGGAACATCGATGATTCTGTCGCTTGTCGCACTGTTCGCCCTTGGTTCTAGGGCGTTCGTACCCAGGAACTTCAGGCCGAGATCCGGCTTCGAATCAGCGGCCGTAGGAGCCATAGCTGGCCTCCTGCTCTATGTCGTGGGAATCCTGTTCTCAGCGCTCTGAGAAGCCTCGTTGGGCCGTCGACGGTCCCTGCTAAGCCTGATCAGCCTCTCGGAGGGTGCGATGCCTCTGCCCGAGAGCTACCGGAAAGGACTTGGGTCGGCGCTCTGGCCCTCGAGCCGTGAAGAGGCTCCCGCTCGGGAAGATCCCAATCGAGATATTGAACGGCACGGTGCTGAAGCTGACCGGAGCAGATTCGGACCAGCTGGTGGCCCGGCCCCGGGCTGGACTGGACTTTGCGGCGGTCAGGGTCGGAGGCAAGTTCATGGTTGCTTCGGCGGACCCGATAACTGGCGTTTCGGAGAACGTGGGCGCCTACGCCGTGGGCGTGAGCGCCAACGACGTGGCGACCAGCGGGAACAGACCGCAGTTCGCGGAGGTCGTGATTCTTCTCCCACGGGGGGCGTCAGCTTCAGATCTCAAGCGGATCGCCCTGCAGGTCCACGGCGCGGCCATGAAGATTGGCGTCACCATACTTGGAGGGCATACTGAGGTCGCCCCTGGCATCGACCATCCAATCATCATGGCTACGGTATTCAGCCTGGTGGACAGGTTTGTCACCTCGGGGGATGCCCAAGAGGGCGATGCCATAATGATGACGAAGACCGCGGGCTTGGAAGGGACCGCGGAACTGGCACGGGAGTACAGGTTCCACACGAGAGTAAGCGCCTCCACGCTCAGAAGGGCACGGCGGTTCGTCGAACAGGTCGACATAACGAAGGAGGCAGTCGCCTCTTTCGGGACCGGAAGGGTTCATGCGATGCACGACTGCACCGAGGGAGGTGTCCTGGGAGCGGTCTTCGAGATGTCCCTGGCCTCTGGTCTCGGCTTCATGCTCGAAGAGGCTGCAGTCCCGGTGGCGCCTGAGACCAGAGAAATATGCGACGCCCTGTCTATCGACCCCCTGCGGCTCATCGGCTCAGGCTCGCTTCTTCTGGCGGTGGAGCCGGGAGCCGAGGCTGAGGTGGAGGGGGCGTTGCGCGGAGTGTGCAAGGTCACCAGAATCGGCTCATTTGTCAAGGACAGGAGGTCTGTGGTTGGAAGGGACGGCTCCACGCGGGAACTGAAGAGCGCCCCGCAAGATGAGCTATGGAGAGTGCTCGCCCGACGTAGTGGCCCGAGGTAGCGGCTTGGCGTTCGCGCCGCCTGGAACCCACGTGGAGGAGGTCTGGAGGACCCAGGCGAATTTGTTCTGGAGAGACTTGCTGTAGACCTTGGCCCAGTCGAGACCCACGTAGTCACACCAGGCCTTGTAAATCCGCGGGTCGATGTAGTTCTTCATCGATGTATTGAGGTTGTAGCTCTTGGTCCTTTCGTAGAACTCGAGCTCCCTCTTCAGCCTGGGGATGCGCTTGACATCGTTCTTGGCGATGGCATCTTCGAGCTTCTGTTTCTTCTTCCTGTGAGCCTCGTCCCAGGTCTTCGGAGGCGTCCTCTGGTGGTTGCAGAATATCGCCGCCTGGAGGTTCGCTTCCTTTGCGTGGTAAAGCTTGTCCAGGTCGTCGGCGTCTTTCATGTCTTCCGAACCAAGGTACTCCCTTGCTTTCGCAGTAGCGTGGTAGGTCCTGAACACCTTCGCCGTGACCCCGGGGACCGTGGAGGAGAGAAACTGGTTGACCATGCTCGAGCTAACGTCGTGGAATATCTCGTCCCCAGGCTTCTTGCCGTCCATGAACTCATGAAGGTTATCGACGGCTGGCTGAGGGAGGGCCTCCGATTTGTTCCAGGCGACCGAATCCTTTCCCAAGAACTTGAACTCTGCGATGTTTCCCCTTAGGCCCACGTGCTCCACTCTCAGGGTGCTGGCGCCTACAGTGTCCGCCTCGTCTTCGTCCTTCTCGTCCCCTACCCTCATCCCAAGTGCGTCGATCAGATAGCAGACTGTCGCAACCTGCCGCACCCTCTCATCCTTCGACTCGAGGCCTCGAAGTATCCTGGCTCTGATCTTTCCGAGGTGGGTGCCTACCTTCTTGGCGTTGTCATACTTTGCCTTGCTCCTGGACTGCTGCAGCGGCGAGCTCTCGTGCAACCACACGTACTTCTCCTTGTCAGTCAGCTTGTCAATCCACTTGGCCATCCACATGGAGTTGTGGTCGTGTACCACGTCCTTCCACTCACCAGGCGGGACCTGTGACCCCTCGCCGAGATTGAGCACCACATCAGAAGGCTGTGTCCTGGGCTTCCACCTGCCTCGCAGGGGGTGCTGACCCCTGCCCATGAAGAGCCCCGGTGGCTCGACCATCCAGTTCGCCATGTCCACCTCCTTGCCGTCCAAGACTGCCCGGCCGTACTTTGCCTTCAAGGCTTCTCGCCGCTCTTTTCTCGAGGCAGCCAGCGCCCTCTTCTCCTCCTTGGACATCCCTTCCTTGGCCGCCTTCTCCGAGTCAATCCTCCGATAGAACTTCGAGAAGTCTACAGCCTCGAACTTGGCTCCCTCGCACCAGTCAGGGAGCTGCTTTGCGAAATCAGACATGAAGTTGGACCTGAAGACAAGGTCCTGGAAGTAGGGGGTGTCCTTCTTCTTTGCAAAGTTGTATGCCATCTCTTCGGCCAAAGGCGAAAGCGACACCTCTCTGCCGCCCACAGAAATGGTAATGCCTTCGGGGACATACGGGTCAGGAAAATTGACTCCGTTGTGAGAAAGCGTCTTCCAGTAGGCACTCAAGAGCCTTTATGCGGGTTTCTCCTCGTCGTTTATTAAAGTCCACCCGGCTTTTGGCTGAGCTGAGTTATGAGGGTTAAATAGGAAGTCAGGCTCCAGCGACATTAGCACATGTGGATCGACTATGTCGGGTCGCGCGTAAGCAGTTTGAGGTCTCCGGCGATGATCGTGGCGGTCTCGACGTCGATGCCCCAGTATCGCGCGCTCTACTCCCAGGCGCGCGAGCTTGCAGACTACATGCTGAGGAAGATGGAGTTCGAGAGAATAGGGACAGTCAGGGCCTCCGCATTCCCTCCTGAGGTTCTCCTTCGGGACGATGGGATATCGAGCCTGCCCGAGTGTGGTTTGTATCTGAGCAGGGGGAGACGCGACACCATCCTCTTCGCTGGAGACACCAGCCCCATGGACGAGCAATATGAGTTCACCGAGTTCCTCCTTGGGAAGGCGGAGCAGATGGGCGCCGAGGAACTTTATTCGGTGGGGGCCAGGTGGACCGAGAACCCCCTCCCCCCCGAGGCGGACCCGCAGGCGCTCGGCTTCGCGACCGATGCTGTCGGTGTAGCCAAGCTGCGAAAGAGCGGGGTGAAGATTCTCGCAGAGGAGCCTGCTCCCTTCTTCGCTTCGATGGTGGTAGCCATGGCGAAAGACCATGGAATCAGGGGGTACAAACTGTCGGTCGACCATGGCGAACCGAGCCCTCATGCGAGGTCGGTCGCGAGGCTGCTCGAAGTCCTCGAGAAGCTGGCTGGCTTTCGGGTTGACCTGGGTGAGCTGAAATCGAAGGCCCTCCCCACCCTCCCTCCTCGCCAGTCAGGAAGCAGCTCCATCTACCACTAGCCTGTTGGCTGCAGCTGGCCGTGTCCGTCTACGAAAGGAGAAGAGACAGGCAGCATGGCTCCTGACTCAGGTAGGACCTGCTGGGCAGGCTCACGCGCCTTTGGCAAGTGTCCTCCCGGTAATGGCCATCGCCAGCCCAATCCAGTAGGGAAGGTATCCCAGGACAGGGCCGAAGCCCCCCAGCCTGTACGCCGAATAGCCGAAGCCTATGATCAGGCCCAGGAACCCCGCCCCTCCGCCTAGCCAGACCAAAATCCTGCCTACGGTCACGAAGCGGAGAACGATGGCCAGGCCGCCGATCATCACCGTCAGCCCGCCCAGGGCTATGACCCCTTCCACGAGGGTTATCGAGAGCACAGCCGCGCTGGCATAGACCCCGACTAGGAGGTCTGATATTCTCGGCTCGGCGTAACCGAGAGCAGTGTAGAGGAAGCCCCTGGACGAGTAGCCGCTGGCGAGCATAAGTGCGCCCCCGACCAGCGCAAGGCCGCCTGCGAGGACCCTCCTGAATGCCATCGTCTCCATTTCGTCAGGCCGATAGAATAGCGTTTCGTGAGACTGCTGAGTCAGCAGATACACGCTATGTTTATCCGTGTGGCGGGCTCCGCGGGAAAATCAATGCGCCTCGCAAGCAGCGACAGACAGCTCCAGAGCACACTCGACTGGGCGCTCGACAGGATGCGACAGAAAGGGTATGCCGTGAAGTCGAAGGTCACCCTCAATGTCGAGCCGAGCCTCGCCATAATGGGCTATGCCAAGAAGGAAGGCGAGATTCACAAGATCCTGATCTCCGAGTGGGCGCTCGACTCCGAGATGCTTGGAGGGCTCGTCCTGCACGAGCTTGCTCATGTCTACTTCACTGAGCGGGGCGCGAGCTCGCACGACAGCGATACTCTGGAAGCGCTCCTGGAGGAGCTGGAAGAGAAGGACGGTTTGAGGGCGAAGGAGACTGAGTGCCTGATAAACGCGTTCAACCACCTTCAGAACGTGATGGTAGACGACGTGGTCTTCGCAGTCATGGGGGAGAAGGAGAGGGCGATGGCGAAGAGATTCTTCGCTGAATGGGTGTCAGACAGGCCGTCAGGGGACCCGGTGACCGACACGGAGCTCCTATGCAGAAACGCGTTCGCCGTCGCGTCGCTCATGAGACGGGGGCTGTTCGACAAGACCAGCGAGATGCACTACAGGAACGAGGCGTTCGTGTCCTCGCTCGGACCCAAGGCAGAGGGCGAATTCGAATGGCTCGAATCGTTCCTCGCGACCGCGAGTACGGAGTGGGAGGCGGATAAGTTCAGAGACGCCCTGGAGTCGTACTTCGACAGGCTGCTTTCGCTGATGCGCGCGTCTTCCAAGCTCGACGACCTCCGATAGCGAGCTCACACCGGGAATCGACCACCGGCGACCGGCAGGTCCCGAGAGGCTCAGGCCACCCCATCCTAGGCGAACGCTGAAGCCCACGCTCCCTTCGTTTATTAGAAGGGCAGCGCGCCGGACCTCTCTTGACCCAAGAGTTCGGGGGCGATGGGAGTCACCCCCATCAGAGGGCTCTGAGCGCTGAGGCGCTGGAGAGGAAGTTCCAGGACTTTGGGGAGGTGGCTACGGCGTTCGTGAGAGAGGTGAGCGCCACAGGGGCTTTCTCCTACAGGGGGGAGACGAGATCCGTGAAGGACAACCTGCGCGTGACGAAGATGGTGTTCAGCAAGTGGTCCATCGAGATATTGACCAGCACATACTCCCTGAAGACGGCTGGTTTCGCAGACCTGAGGAGGCTGCTCCGCGGGATAAGCCCCCGGGTGCTCTCAAAGAAGCTGAAGGACCTCGAAGAGCTGGGGTTCATCCGGAGGGAGGTAATCGGCACGCGGCCACCGAAGGTCAGATACACCCTTTCGAAGAAGGGCGAGGTGCTTGCAAAGCTTGGGGAACCCGTCATCCTCTACTTGCGCGAGTCAAGCGGGTAGCGGCCCCTAGAAGGAACCCAGCAGGCGCCTGAGCGCGAGGCCGGTCATCGCATAGTTCAGGAAGTACATCGTCATGCAGACAGGGCAGACGGCGTGTATGACGCCAAGCTCGAGGTACCACAGATAGAGCGTGAACAGGTTCCCCACCATCAGTGCGGGGACCATCACTTCTCCGTCTAGCGAGCCTTTCCTACGACCATACCACACCCCGAGCGCGACCATGAGCGGGAACCAGACCAACCCATAGACATAGAGAGGTATGCCGTACGGGCCAGGGGGGAAAGTCACGTCCCCGCTGGCGAAGACACTCCCACAGGAGAAAAATGCGTTGACGTTGCACACCCTCGATAGCGGAGTGGAGAATGCCGTAATCTCGTCATATGCGTGGAAGGTCGCCACCGCCACCCCGACGGCTGCTAAGGCTACGAAGCCCTTGGTCAGACGGTCCATCGTGGGTCAGAGATCCTGGCCGGGACTGCCACCAGGGCCGTGGATGTCCCCTGGGCTGGCGAGACGTTCGCAAGGGTCGCGGTCGCGTATTGCTGGTTGCATACTGACCCTGGCTGGCCGCCATCTACGTTGCAGATGGCGCTGATCAGGTAGTTGGCTGCGCCGTCTACCAGCTGCGCGATCGGGCTACCGGGCGTATTGAGTTGAGAAGCTATCTGGGTCCAGTTCATGCCGATGATGTTGGGCTGCGATGGGGATGTCAGGTATTGTGATTGGTCGGGGAGCTCGAACTGGGCACCACAATTGACTGCGTATTGGTTGGCTATGTCGACGAACGGAATGCCTCCGGTTGACTGTGTCGCCGAAGCCGAACACGTGTCGTACTGGGACACGAGGCTGGTCTGGGCCGCTGTGAGAGTCTGCCTCACGTCGCTCTGGCCTGCCCGGCCGTACTCCTCCACTGCCACGAACGTGATGTAGCTGCTGGTGTAGGTGACGTTCGCGAATGTGAACGTCGGTGTGTTGGCGTTGAGGTCGGTGCTCGAGGAGAGCATGTACTGAAGGCCGCTGAACGTCCCGAAGTGCGAAAGAGCCACGATAATCGCCCACCTCTCGATGGCGCAGAACGGGCAGAACTCCCCGCCGACATAAAGGACCTCGGGCTTCCCCCCGGACGTGAGGAGAGAGCCGGAGATCTTGGCGGGGGGAGACACGCCCGTCGGGGTCCCGATGGCGTTAAGGGTCGAGTCGCTCACGCCGGTCACCTGGCCGAGTACGGTCTGGGAGACGGGCTGGCCGATGTACTTCGTGTAGGGGTCGCTGCCGGCAGCAGCGATGAAATAGACTACAACCAACAGAGCTACTACGACGGCGATGACAGAGATCAACAGTATGCGCCTCCTCCTCTGCCTCGCACGCAGGGTCGCCTTGATGGACAACTAAGAGCGACTTCCCCATCGGGTAAATAAAGAAAGCCTCGCGAGGAGTCAGATGTCTGAGCTCCTAACTCTTCGGCACAGACCCAGCCAAGGGTCACCCGTCAGTGTTGGTGCAACGAACCTGCGAAAGACTGACTTTCCGGCAGCCCACAGCAGCACCCCCGCGTAGTGTTCTATGTCCCGGTGATCGGCTGGATAGGCAGCGGCTCGCCGTGCTCGCCCGCCGCGCAGCCGCAACCTTGGACATGGCCGCCGCGCCTGAGCGTTCCCCTATAGAGACCATCCTCCAGCTTCCTACCAGTCTTTGCTTCCCACTGTTCAATCGGCATGCCGTACTTCTGCTGTATCCTGTCACGATACCATTCCGGGAGAACATTGAAACTACAAAATGGTATGATCCTCAGGTCGGGGGTGAGGTAGTGGATGTCGCAGCGCTGAAGCCGCTCCTCATCCTGGTTATATTTATCCTGGAAGTGCATCATCCCGATGAACATGCTCTTCAGGTGGAACTGGCCTACTGAGGAGTAGTCGTGCTTCACAAGGGCGTCGGTGAGGAGCTTGGCGAAGCTCAGGCTCTTGGGCTGCTTCTCTTTGTTCACGAAGGACGAGATCCTTGTAAGGACCTTCGCAGCCACCACATAGCGGTTTGTCCCCGAGTAGATTTCCTCCGTCTTCTCGTCCAAGTACTCAACTAGCCCAGGTATGTCGACGAACTCGGGCAGCGGAACGAGCCTCTTCTTGTCTGGGTCGTTGAACACGTATGTCCCTGCCCCGCAGGCGAAGTGGATAGAGAGCTCATACTGCTCCTTCTTGGTGAAAGCCTCTATGAAGCCTGTCACCGGCGAGCAGGACGGGACGGGGAACCATCCGTCCTTGGATATCATGCCGTTGGTCTGTTCCTCTATCTTCTCGATGCAGTCTGGTATCGTAATCCTGTACTTCG
>JAJZIG010000102.1 GCA_021851265.1 archaeon
CTCCTTTTCGCCATGAAGGAGTACGCACCAAAGTCACACCTCGTCAAGCTCGGGACCATGGGCGAATATGGTACCCCGAACATCGCCATCCCAGAAGGTTTCTTCGAGGTCGAATACAGGGGCAGGAAGGACTGGATGCCTTTCCCCCGGCAACCCGGGAGCTTCTATCACCTTACCAAGGTCCACGACAGCGCCAATGTGATGTTCGCTTGTAAAGTGTGGGGTCTCAGCTCCACCGACATAATGCAGGGAGTAGTCTATGGCACCAGGACCGACGACATAGACGACGACTCTCTCTTGACGAGATTCGACTTCGACGAAGCATTTGGGACGGCGATAAACAGGTACTGCGCCCAGGCGGTGATCGGCTACCCCCTCACCCCATACGGTTCGGGGCGCCAGAAGAGAGCATTCATAGCGCTGGTCGACTCCATGCAGTGTCTCACTTTGGCCGTCGAGAACCCTCCCAAGCAGGGCGAGTACAGGGTATTCAATCAGATTGACGAAGTCTACGGCGTTTATGAGCTCGCAGAGCAGGTCAAGAGGGCAGGCCGCCCACTTGGCCTAGATGTAGGCATCCAAGCACTTGCGGACCCCAGATTCGAGTCGCAGGAGCACTTCTATGAGGTTGACCACGACAACCTGAGGAAGCTCGGCTTCAGGCCTACCCATACCCTCGAAGATGAGCTCGACATCATGTTGAGGGATCTTCTGCGGTTCAAGGACAGGATAGACGCGAAGAGAGACGCGATCGCTCCTAGGACAACATGGAAGGATGGGAAGTCGAAGCCAGGGCGTAGAATGGTATAAGCTCCATGCTCTCAAGCTGTTTTACCTGGGAATGCAGCAAACCTCGAGATGCGGCAGGTGCAAGACCGGCTAGCTTCCTGATGCGGTCTGTAACGGCATCACTCAACTGTCTCTGCCTGTCGATTCCCGGTGAAGGCGGAGCAACTTTCCCATCGAGGCGTGGTAGCAAGGTGTCACTAAGCGTGGGAACCGAGCTGCAACGGGACGGAGGGTTTATTCGCCAGCTTCAGAGTCTTGCTGCGTTGCCAATCAAGTGCGACGCACAGGGAGGCTGGTGAGCTGTTATCCGAGTAGTTGTGACCGGCGGAGCGGGCTTCATCGGAAGCCACCTTGTGGATCGGTTAATCCTTGACGGACACCAGGTGCTCATGATTGACGACTTGTCGAACGGCAACCTCAGGAACGTCGCTGGTCACTTAAAGAGCCAAAAGGTCGAGTTGGTCAGGGCAGACTTTGCTGACTCCCGGGCGCTGGCAGAACTTCTCCCTGGCTCTGACGTTGTGGTACATCTCGCCGCTCTGGTGAGCGTCACTAAATCCGTAGCCGACCCCGAATCTTCGCGGCGCACAAACGCCGAGGGCACCATCAAGCTGCTTGATCAATGTGTGATAAACGGGGTGAAGAAATTCATCTTTGCCTCCTCTGCAGCCGTTTACGGGGAGTCGAATCCTCCACTGAAGGAAGACATGTCTTGCAAGCCTCTTTCGCCATACGCCGCATCGAAGGTTGCGGGAGAGGCATATTGTCACGCCTACGCCAACTCGTACGATTTAGAAACCGTCATTCTGAGGTTCATGAACGTGTATGGCCCCCGAAGAAGCGGAGGGCCATACAGCGGCGTGATGACCAAGTTCGCAGAGGCGCTCCAACAGGGCAAGGGACTCATGATATATGGGGACGGGGAGCAAGAGAGAGACTTTGTCCATGTGAGCGACGTCGTTTCTTCAATAGCTGCAGCAATGACCAATCCCAAGGCTGTCGGCGAGACCTTCAACATCGGCAGCGGTGTCCCCACCTCGATTAACGGACTGGCCGAACTCTTCATCTCAGCAGGGGGCAAACGAGTACCTATCGAGCACGGCCCGGCGAGGAAGGCCGAAATCAAAGCCAGCTACGCAGACATTTCGAAGGCCAGGGGCGTCCTTGAATATTCGCCCACGTTTGAACTACGCAAGGGCGTGGGGGAGTACCTGACCTGGTACCAGGAGAACTGTGAAATCCAAACAAATGCAGACTAGGCGCCCTGGATTTGGGCGGCTTATGCACGATTTCAAACTGGACTAGCAGGCTGGGCACCGAATGCCCTCCTCAGTCTCACACTGGGACTTACGAAAAAGGCACCGAGTCGTTCCCGTCTTTGGTGGGTGGCGCGACGTCTGGGAACATCACCCACATGGAGGTAGAGGTGAGCAGCGCTGACCCTCAGAGGGCATCCATCGGCTGTTATAGCAGATACAACACAGACTCTTGGAACGTCTATGTCTCAATGATGGTTGTCGTTTCAGCGAACGTCTCCACCCTGGCATCCGCTTTGCTGGTGTCGCAGGTGGCTGAACTCTCCTTCATCTGGGGAAGGGATACGCTGGGCTTTGACACATTCCCAACAGGGGTGGTCTTGGGCTCGAGCCAGGACCCGTGCGAAGTGCCGACGCGCCCTGACAACATCGTCGACACCGTCCATGGGTCGCCTGAGGAAGGTTCCCATGAGTTCGTCGCCGCCCTTCGCAGGCTAGGCGAGCTTTAGGCACAAACTTCAGCCCTTAGAGCAGGGTTCAGGCTCGAGGACTCCGGTTGTAGTAGGATTTGAACACCCAAGAGCCCCCGACCGACCGGAGCCGCCACATCGTCCGAAGCCTCAGCTCGCTCACAGTTCAGAGCGCGCTAAGCGCCGTTCTTGCGTTCGTCTTCCTTGTTCCTTCCCTGGCCCACCCACGGTGTCTATGCTTCCATGCAGATGCCGTCGGAATGGCTAGTGTCGTGACGAGGCTAGGCCTAGGCCATGCAGTCGTCCGCTACCCGGCCCGGGAGTCGCCGCAGAGAGGCTCGGGGTAGGCCCGGCCAAAGGGGCGCCGTTGACCACCTTCGTCCTTTCCATGCTCGCCTCGGTTACCATCGCGGCCATGGCCCCATATCCCACGAGCTGCTGCACGAATGGGACGTCCTACGCCTGGGTCTTCGAATTCGGCGCCCTGTGGCACTTCACGAATGACGTTTCCGACCCTTTCCAGCGATGATCCAGGGGATGCGAATGTATGCCCTCCTCGCCGAGATGCTTCTCGGGACCAGGGTCGTGACGGTGACGTTAGCCGTCATCGGAGTGGTCTTTTATCGGAGCCTGGCGATAGTCGTCTTTTCCCAAGTCGCATTCGCTCTCCTCATCTGCCTCGCCGCACTCCCGGTCGTGTTCGGTCCTCTCCATCGGGTGAGCGCCAGGTCCCACATTATGCAGGTATCGCGATACGCCCTCTCCCTCGGGCTAGCTGGAATCGTCTCTGCGGTCGCAAGCAATGCCGACATCATCGTGGTGGGGGCTTATCTCAGCTCGGGGGCCCTCAGTGTCTATAACACAACCGTAGCGACACCGAGTGTCCTCGGAGCGTTCTTCGTCACCCTCTTGGTCACCGCCCTGTTCGTGGAAAGTTCCCTCAGATCGGAGAGCAACGAAGAGCTGAGGCTCGGTGCACGTCCCGCCATCAGATTTACGAACCGAAAAATCTTGAGGAGGATGATCCACGGCACGCCTTTCAACTTCCCCAACCTCCATTCCAGCCCCGACGCCAGGCGCCCGACCGAGAGGCCCAGGTCCTTGCTCGTAGAGAAGCGGCGATCCTAAGCAGTTGGAAAGAGAAGGGTGGCGAGATCTCCATCCGCCGCGACCCGACATTTTCTTATAACCAATCTACGGAAGGCGGCTCCGATTGCAGGAGGATTCTCCCCCCCTCCAGGGCGGAGCACGGGCTGACCGCGGGAAGAACATAGTCAGAGGCATCGGCTGGCTCTCCATCCAGGGGGTCCTCGGCGCCTTGCTGGGTTTCGTCCTTCTGGCCTCACTGCTCCGCCTCCTCCCGTCCCTCTCCTACGGCGCATACGCCTCTCTCCAGGTCTCCGTGGGGGTCGCCTCGACCCTGGCCGCCTTCGGCCTGAACGCAGCCGTGGTGAAGTTCCTCGCCCCCGTGGCCGACCACGAGAAGGGCTCAGGCTGGGGTCCGGCGAAGGCCTCAGTCATCCTCGTGGCCCTGTTCTCCGGGACAGCGTCCCTCGCCCTGGCCGGGGCCGCGCCCTATCTCTCGGATTACTTCATGAAATCACCGTCTTGGTCCTGGGTCTTCTACCTGGGTGCCCTCTGGCTCTTCTCTTCGTCCGTGTCCTCAGTCCTCCTCGGCATCCTCCAGGCGGTCCGGAGATACCCGCTGATGGCGCGCCTGACCGTAGTCGCGCGGTTCGCCGGGGTGGGTGCGGCAGTCGCGGGCCTGCTCGTCTACCGCAGCCTTGAGGCGGCCATCCTGTCGTGGGCGCTCTACTACGGGGTCGTCGGGCTCGCCGTCCTCTCCTACTATCGGGGGCCCCTGATATCAGCGGAGGCGAGGGGCTACTACAGGCCTGTGCTCGGCTACGCCACCCCCCTCGCGGTGGCGGCCGTCGTCAGCACCGTGGCTTCCAACGCCGACATCATCGTGGTCGGGGGATACCTCAGCCCCACATACCTCGGAGTGTACAACGCGGCCGTGGTAATCTCCAGCCTCGTCTCCGCCCTGTTCTTGGGGCCGCTCACAACCGCACTATTCGCAGAGACCTCGTTCAGTGCGGCCAGCCCCTCCGAGATTTCCAGGGGGACGGCTCTCGCCCTCCGCTTCGGGGCCCTCAGCGTCCTCCCCTCCTCCCTCCTCGCCGCCGCCATGGCCGCCCAGCTGTTCGACCTCTTCTCCGGGGGGGGACTCTACGCCGGCGGAATCCCCTATCTCAGGCTCATCACGGTGTTCTACACATTCGTCGCCGTCCAGTCCATCGCCATCAACATCCTTCAGGGGGTCGGGAGGACGCGCGCGGTCCTCGCCATCGGGGCGGCCACCGCGCTCGCCGACATCGCACTCTCGCTTTCCCTCGTGCCTGACCTCGGCCTCGCGGGCGCCGCCTACAGCAGGGTCACGATAATGGTGGTCGGCTGCGCCCTCTCCATGTACTTCCTCCGCGACCACCTGCCCAGAGCCGACCTCACGTTTCTCGGCAAGGCCCTCTTGTCCTCGGCCGTACCCGCGGCCGCGGTCTATCTGGCTTCAATGTTTTCCGACAAGGTCATGACCATAGTCCCCTACACCCTGCTGGGGGTCTTCCTCTTCCTGGCCTGCGCCAAGTGGTTCGGGCTCCTCTCTGAGGAGGACAAATCGTATCTCTCGCACCTACTTCCCACGGGGCTCCAGTGGGTCATTCGCCTCCTGTGAGATGGCTAACCCTGCCCGGAAGGGAGGGATGGGGTTTTCCTGGTTCATAGAGCGGCTCGGCTCCGCCTTGAGGCTGTCCGCGCGTGACAGGTCCTTATGGTGTCCGACTGGCCTTCGGCCACTGCTCGAGATTCAGCGCCGAATTGAGGTCCATATAGATGATAAACCCTCAGCTTCGGCCCTGAACGCTGTCACGCCTTGCTGTAGATCATCCGGAGCGAGTCCAGCTGGCTCTCGACCGGGACCTTCCCGTCGGGGCTGGTGGTGAGTACCATGTAGCCGACCCCGAGGCTGTCGAGCTCCTCGATTATCCTGCGGTTCCCCTCCCTGTCCCCGGAGAGCATTATCCTCTTCTCCCCCTGGGCCCCGACGAACTCCGACCTGTCGCTCCTCGAGTCGATGCCGATGCGGACGCATACCTCCTTCCTCTC
>JAJZIG010000103.1 GCA_021851265.1 archaeon
CTCCGCTTGCGTTCCTTAGCTTAGGCACCGCGAACAGGGCCTCCGTCTTACCCACTTGGAGTGCGACTACCATCAGTTCGAAGAGCGTCAACTGGGAAAGGACACCGGAGCCGAACAGGGCCACTATGTACTCGACGTCTATGTAGAGGAGCGCGACCGTCGCGGCGACGGCAAGGGGGACCGTCCGCGCGTTCATTTGCTGAGCACCATGGCCACCAGGCCGCTGATGTCTTCCTTGCCCGTGAAGAAAGCGACCCCAGAACCGATGACCGGGTTCCTCTTCCCCCATGTCAGCACCAGCGACGGCTTCTCGAGCACCAGGGCCATGGTCTCGGGGTCCTGTGTCTCGACCTGCCCCACGACGACGAAGTCGGAGTCTTTCGGCGTCTCCCTGGTCATCTCTCTCGCGCCGTCCTTCTTCCAGAGCCACACTACCATCTCCGCCAGCCCCGCCGGGTCCCTGGCCTGGGTTGTCCTCGCGTCGCCATCGACTACGTGCAGCAGCCTCACCGCCGTCCCGGACAGGATGGCAGGGAGCGCCACCCTCGCTATGGCCTCCGACGCCAGGTCCATCCATATGGCCGTCCCCCTCTCCTCGCTGTCCCGCTCTTCCAGGAAGCAGACGGTCATCGTCTCCGGGATGTTCGCCTCCCCGACCCTGACGTAGAGCCTGTCGCTGGGGAGCTTCGCTTCCCTCTTCCACATTATGTCCTTAGAGCTGGACGACGTGTTGTAGACCTCTGCCGAGTAGAACTCCTGGCCGAAGCCGCTCCTCCCTGCCGGGAGGTCTCCCAGCATGGCCGCGGCGACAGTGATCGGCTCCCTGCTGGCCAGGAGGAACGTCGGGAGGAACTCCAGCGCGAGGTCGAGCTCATGGAGCTGGCTGCGGACGAAGAGCCCGAGGGGGTCCCCCGCCCCCACCCTGACCACGAAGCCGCTGAACAGCCCGGCGAACCTGGACTGCACAGCCAGCACCCTGGAGCTCCCCTCCCCTTCCAGCGAGGCATCGATCCCGCGCGGCCCGGATACCAGCTCGAAGTTGACCGCCACCCTCCTCGGGCCCGACCACCCCTTCAGGGCGACCGTGACCCTCCTTCCTTTGAACGTCCTCTCGCGGGACTTCTCGGCGTAGAGGGTCAGCGCCTCGGGAGGGAGCGCCACGACGGCGAGGAGCGAAAACAGCGCCACGAATGCCAGGGAAAGGCCGATGGCCATCCCCCATCCGAAGTTTGAGATGGACCCGACGACTGTCACTAGGGCTGTGGCCTTCAGGAAGTCCTTGCCATGGCTTGTCAGCCTTATCGTGGCGGCTTCACTCTTGTGAGTATCTCGCTGACGATGTGCCCGGGGTCGTTGGCCTGGCCGACCAGCACCGCAGACTGGTCCAGCTTCAGCCGGTGCCCGAGCACCTCGACGGCCACCTGCTTGATGTCTTCAGGGGTCACGTAGTCCCTGCCTTCGAGGTAGGCCAGGGCCCTGGCGCAGTGTGTCAGGTGCACCATCGCCCTTGGGCTCGCCCCGAGGCTCAGCCTCGCGTCCCCCCTGCTCTCCTTCGCGATGGTCGCCAGGTACCCGATGATCTCGTCCGACACCTTCACCTTCTGCACCCCATCCATGATTTCCGCTAGCTCCGCGCCGCTCACGACAGCCTTGATCTGGTCCGTGTCCATCTCCCCGAGGTTCCTCCTGATCAGGGCAGACTCGGTGGCCAGGTCAGGGTAGGGCATCTCGATCCTCATGAGGAATCTGTCCAGCTGGTTCTCCGGGAGCGGGTAGACCCCGTGGAACTCCTGGGGGTTCTGGGTAGCGATGACCATGAACGGCCGGGGGAGGGCCTGGGTCTGCCCCTCGACCGTCACCTGGAACTCCTGCATGGCCTCGAGGAGGGCGCTCTGCACCTTGGGGGGCGCCCGGTTAATCTCGTCGGCGAGGAGTATGTTGGTGAAGACTGGCCCCTTGCGGAAGTCGAAGGCCCTGTCCTTCATGTTGAACACGAATCCCCCCACCATGTCCATGGGGAGCATGTCAGGCGTGAACTGGATCCTCTTGAAGTCCACACCTATGCACCTCGTGAACGACTTCGCCAGGACAGTCTTCGAGACCCCCGGCACCCCCTCCAGGAGGACGTGCCCTCCCGCCAGGAATGAGACGAGGAGGAGGTTAACCTCCCTGTCCCTCCCTATGACCACCGTCCTGACCTGCTCAGACACTCTTTCTCTTAGGTCCATGTCCAAGCACTCCTCTCTGGATCTTCATAGCCAGCCCGGTCACTTCCTCCTTCCCCTCCACGGGGTCTGGCCTCCCGCCATACCTGAACGCTTCGTATGCCTTCAGAGTCTCGCCCATCTTCGACCAGTCGGCCTCCACTCCCGCCCCCTTAAGGCGCTCGAATGCCTCACCCCAGGTGGAACCCTGGGGGAGCCAAGGCGCCCCCGCCGCCATCGAGCGCTCCAGCACGGAGAAGGCCTCGGCCAGGGTGTCGACTTTCCTAGCTCCCGCCCCCCTCAGGGCCAGGACGCCGACGGCCGCCGCTGCGAGGACGGCCATGTCTCCCAGGGCCAGCAGGATCTCAGACTGCGAAGTACTTCACCTCTGACGACATCGCGTACTGGAGCAGCGAGAGGCCGTAGGACGGGAGCACCTGGTCTTCCCCCTGTGGCCTGAGAACCACGATCGTCCCCGCGGGGGAGCCGTAGGTTCCGACGACAGTCATGTTCACGTTCATGAAGTCCTGCGGTGCGAACCCAGGCGCGATGAAGCCTCTCAGCTCGGTCGAAGTATCGGCGAAGCTGACGGCTCCTCTCACCCCAGCGTAGACCAGCGCGGTGGGCTCTGCACCTACCAGCGTGTCCTGGTTCACCACGCTCAACGACGCGACCGCGCCGTAGGCCGGGGTGACCCTCAGGATGAGATATGTGACGGTGTTCGACTTGAACGACAGAGTCCCCCTGAAGTTGACGTAGGGTCCGGAGCCGACAACGCTGTAGTTCCCTTCGAGGACAGGTATCTCGCCAGTCCCTGTCGTGTTCGTGATGAGTATGTTGGAGAGGACCTCCCCCCTGAACACCTTGGGGAGGCCGACCACCTCGAACCTGACTCCGCTGACCGGCTGGCCCAGCTGCGCCAGAGACGAGGGGGACTTGGACCCGGACGTAAAGGCGGCGCCGACGGTGGAGTTCCCCCCGGGTGCGACGCCGAATGTGACGTTCAACCCGGTCGCGGCAGGGGCCAACACCTGAACGCTCACTGCGAAATAGGGGCCCTTGGGGACCTGGGTCGTCTGCGCCCCCGCCTGGGTCGCGATGGGGAGGCGGCCCTGGAGGCCTGTCCCACCCGCCAGGGCGAACGCAAGGCCCCCTGTGACCGCAATCAGGACAACGAGAAGTGCGGTTACAACGGTAGGGCGCCTCATGGGCACGGGGACTCTGAGGGGGCCATCGCACTAAAAGTATTGTTGACAGCCGCAGGGCACGGAGGGAGCGCTCCCACGACCCCCTTCGTCTCTCTGACGCTCCGGAGCCCCTGCGCCAGATTTCCATGGCGGGGGTGGGGCCGCCTGAGTCAGACCGAACGAGCCTCTCGCCTCGCGGGGCAAGCTTAAATCAAATGGAGGCTGCTTCGCCCAGGCTTGCATCAGGCAAAGGGACCGGCGAAGTGCTCGCTCTGCGGCGCCGAAGAGGCCACCTCAGGCTCGTTCCCCCTGGTGGTGGGGGTGGGGAAGGTCTGCATAGCAGACGGGATGGTGAACGTGAAGTGCGAAGCCTGCGGCGCGGGCGTCAAGAGGGTCACTTCTGCAAGACTGCAGGGACGGACGCTCTGCCTGTCAGACTACATGAAGGAGATAGAGAAGTACAGGCGGCATATAGTGCAGAGCTTCGACGAGGATGACGAACCTGCCGTCGCAATCCTCCAGCGGGCCCACAACGAGGCGCCCGTAGGGTACACCCTCCTGGCGGTCCGCCGGGGGAGGAACAGCACCCATGTCTGGGAGGCGGAGTACGAGAAGACCGAGGTCTTTCAGATGCGCTGCAGCTGACCACGATGCCAACAAACTAACCGCGAGACCAACAAACATACACACTTTTCCTTAAACTGGCGGGGCGCCGTCACACCTCCGTCGCCCTTGGCCAACGAAGAGATGCTCGTCCTGAACAGGCTCCTCCAGGAGATAGAGGACCTCAAGGAGGGGCTCGACCCTGCGATTCTGTCGGGGTGGTACCAGAAGGTGATGAGCGACGCCAGGGCAGATGCTCCAGGATACCTGACTGACTCGATAGGCGTCGTCCAGGATCCTATCCTCCCCATGAAGTTCGAGTTCAAGACGTCGAGGCGGGCTGTCAGGCACGTCATAGGCGCCATCGACCGGAACCTCGACGCCATGCCGCTGGCTACCAGGCTCTACTTCCAGAAGGTGGAAGAGCTGATCCAGGCCGAGTCGCTGCGCTAGCTCACTTCGCGGCCGCGTCCAGGCGCGCCGCCCCGGAGGCTATCCATCGCCGAGCAGCTTGGCAAGGTGCATGGGCCCGGGGCTGAAAAGCGAAGGGTCCATCTCTATTACTTCCTTGGCCACCGCAGGCCTGTACTCCATCTTCTCCAGCACGTCCCTGTCAAGGTCTGCTCCGGGCGCCAGCTCGATGAGCTCCAGGCCGGCCGGCGTGAGCCTGAAGACTGCCCTCTCGGTGACGTAGCTGACCTCCTTGCCGAACTTGAGCGCCTGCCTGCCGCTGAAGAAGTTCTTGTAGACACGCCGCACGAACTTCTTCACTTCGCCGTCCCTGGCGATCTTGAGCTTCCCGCCGTCCACTGATATCTTCGGCTCGCGGGCGGTGAACGCTCCCGCGAAGTAGATGCGGGGCGACCCCCCGGCTATCACCGGGAACCCCCCCGGCCCATAGATCCTCCCTGGGAGGGTCGACGGATTGACGTCTCCGTTCTTCCCGACCTGGAGGAAGCCCAGCGAAGCTGCGTCGATTATCCCGCCCTCGAAGTTGGAGAACATGTCCGGCATGGTGGAGAGCGCGAATGGGCCGACTGCGGCCCCGAAGTCCACCCCAGGGAGGGCCATGCCGCCCCACTGCCCCGACTCCACCACGGTGACTATGCGGTCCTCCAGCCCTTCTGAGACTGCCAGCCTCGACACCAGGGCTGGTATGCCTATGCCGAGGTTGACGATGTAGGGGGCGCCTTTCCTCTTCGCGGCCTCGGCCAGCCCCACCAAGACACGCCGCGCGATGACCAGCTCCACAGGATCAATGGGTCCCTGCTCCATCCTCTGCGTCGGCTTCCCACTCGAGCAGTAGGCGTGGTCGTAGACCGTGGAGCCCACCTGCCAATGGTACGCGTTGGGCGAGACCACCACCATGTCCACCAAGGGGCCGGGGACCTCCACCGCCCTGGGGTGGGCGTCCCCTCTGTTCAGGTTCCTGACCTGCGCTATCACGACGCCGGGGCTCGGGTGCGCCTTGGTCGCCTGCGCCATGCTGAGCACTGTCCCCCTGATGGCCTCGTCTTCCATGGTCAGGTTCGCTCTCCTGTCGGCCGTGGACGCCCTGACGAGGGCGACGTTTGGCTTCGGGGCCTCGTACAGGAGATACTCCTGGCCGCCGACCGCTATCCTCTTCACCGTACAGGTGTTCCTCGCGGCCGCCAGCCTGTTGGCCTTCCCCCCTCCCTTC
>JAJZIG010000104.1 GCA_021851265.1 archaeon
CTCCTTGACGATGGCGTTCCACGACTTTCCTTCCTCCTGGGAGCGCTTCGCCTCCCCCAAGTCGAAGCTGTGCAGCTTGGGCCGGCCCAGTTTCGTCCCGTTCGCCCGCACCCTCTCCAGCCCCGCCTTCGTGCGCTCCGAGATGCGCACAGGCTCCTGTTTCGCCGCCCACGCAAGGAACGACAGCACGAGTTCGGCCATCGCTGGGTCGCTCTCCCGCAGGAAGGGCTCCTGGTAGCTCCACAGCTTGACCCCGCTCCTGTGGAGGTCCTCCACGAGCTTCAGCGTGGCCGCCACCCCCTGTCTCGAGAACCTGTCCAGGGCCCAGACCAAAGCAATGTCGATCTCCCGGAAGCGGGCGAGGTCGAGGAGCTCCTGGAGCTTCTCCCGCTCCGGCTCCCACCCGTGCTCGGTCTCCTTGAGGACCTCGGCCACCGTCCAGCCCATGCGGGCGGCATACTCGCGCAGTTGGGCCACCTGGTTCTCCGTTTCCTGTTTCGTGGTGGACACGCGGGCGTAGATCGCCACGCGGGGCGGGCCCGGCTTCACCTGGTCGCCGGTCACGAAGCCGGGCAGGTCCCCGGTCCGGCTCTGTGCTTCGAGTGAACGCGGTCCCGACCGAGAGGGCTTCGCCCGGCCGTCGTCGGGGTCGGGCTCCGGCGCACAGGCGGGGTGGTAGAACTGGTTCGTGGCCGGGTCGTGGGCCCGGCGGGAGGCGGGGGGGATTGGCTTGTGGCAGGCGGCGCACTTCGAGGCCCACTTTCCCTTGGGATACCATGTGAGGGTCATGGATCCGTATCAGATGAGGGAACCTTCTTGCTTGACGTGACGAGCGGAGGAAGACGTCTCACGTCCTCCTCAGTCAACCCGAATAACTTGGTCGTCTCCTGGTCCAACTCCTCCTCAAGTTCGTCAATCTCCTTTAGGACGGCTCTGTGGCTTTCGGTGCCAGCCGGCTTCCCCGATAGCGCCGCGTGTTTCTCGGTTAGACCCCTCGCTATCCTGGCAATAATCCCCTTCTGGGCCGGCGAGCCATCGGGGATGGGCAAGGGCTCCAAGAACCTCCGTCCGTAAGAGAAGAAACCTCCCCTGAAGGGTGTGCTTATGAGATGGTGATAGAACTCGACTGGCCTTGAGTTCAGGACTCCAAGGATGTAGTAGTAGTTCTCGTCAGATTCTATCTCACGCTTCAGCTGGATGCCGTATCCTCCGGCGTTACCGCCACCAACGAAATAGTATCGCCCTGAGGTGTCTAGAGTGAAGCGGCCTCGGTCTGCAAGCACCTGAGTCAAGATCTTGGGTAACTCGAACTCAATGAGGTTCTTCTCGTATACAAACAGATGCCAGTTCTTCCCCAGTTTCTCAGCGTCCGTTCTTGACTCCAACTTGGCTCTGTGACGCTCGAAGTAGGCTAACGCTCGAGGATATCTGGCATGGAGTTCGTCTGCGCCAATGGGAATCACCCCGGTCGATTCAACCCTATACGGAAAGATGAGTGAAAGCCGTCTCCAGTCCACGACCCAGCGCTGAATCTCTCTACCTCGGAGAATTGGTCTCAGCAGTTCTCTCTCAATCGGAACCGACTCACCGCTGTCGGGGTCGACGATGAATGTGATCTCTCCTTGCTCTCTCTCAGTGCGCACGATGTAAATTGAATCTGCACTCGTTTGAAGTCCCACATATACACTCTTCGCCATGTCCTTAAGGCGACACGAAACTGAATCGAGTTTCGCGAACAAGGGTTCATCCTTGGTTGGAACAAAGACCCAAGGTTTGTCGGGGTCCGCAGGAGAGTTGGTGGTCGAGCTCGCAAAATTGTCATCCGTGAGTACTCTTGCTCTTGCTGGGTCCGAATCTGCTGTGAGTGCACCATATGTGAGCGTTCTTTGTTTTCCTTTCCGCACGAAGAGGAGGCAGGTGTAGGTCGTCGCGTCGTCGAAGACCTGATAGTCACGGAAATCGAGGAGACGGTAGAGGGCTTGCTGCTTGGCAAGCACCGTCCGTAGGCCCCTCCCATACTTGGCGTTCAGGAACTTGTTGGGAAGGATGAAGCCTGCGACGCCGCCGGGTCTCAGCAACTCGAGGGCCTTCTCCACGAACAAGACGTAGATGTCGTAGTTTCCCCGGGCCTCCTTGGCAGCGACAAAGTGATCCCGGAAGTACGCCTCATCCACATCTGAGAGTGTTTGAAACCGGACGTAGGGCGGGTTCCCGACAATCGCATCGAACCCTCCATCCTTCATCACCTGCGGAAAGGCCCGGTCCCAGGTCAGGGCGTGAGCGTCTACCCCCGAATCCGAGATAAGCGAGTTCCCGACCAGGATGTTTCTCTCCAGTGTGGGCAGACGGTGACGGCTCTCTGCTGCCCGAATCATGAGGTTGAGTTGGGATATCTCCACCGCCTTCGGGTCGAGATCGACCCCGTGGAGGTTTTCCTTGAGGATGGCTACCCTTGTTGAGAAGAGCTGGCCCTCCGTTTCCTGATCGAAGCGTGCCTGGGCCACCCCCCCTCCGGCGTGGACACGCAAGTCCCACATCCGGTCGTAAGCCCGGAGCAAGAAGGTCCCCGAGCCACAGGCAGGGTCCAAGACGCGGAGGGTCGTGGGGTCTGCTCCTTTCCGCTGGAGGGCAGAGTCTAACGTGAATCTGACGATGTAATCCACCACCCACGTCGGGGTGTAGTAGATCCCCTGCTCCTTTCGGTGAGCGGCGCCATCTTGCAGCGCGGCCCTCTTGGGTGTGCGACGGAGAAGCAGCCCGAGGTACTGTTCGTACATCAACCCCAAGATATCCGTGGGGATGTCAGCGAAGTTGTATGAGACAAGACCATCGGTGGTCTCGTAAAGTCCGCGAATGACTCGACGAAGCACTTCATCGTCGACGTGGACCTCGTCCACGAGGTGGGGGGTGAACAAGCGGCTGTCGTAGTTCCTGTCGTAATCGGCAAAGACCTGTCGGAGCCCCTTGAGGAGGGAGCGAGAACTCGTGTCTCGCTCAAGGGGCTGGAGGACCCGGTCCTCCATTCCCCTGTCTTCGGTGACTCGGATGAAGATCAGACGGTCAAGGAGCCGCTGGACTGTCTCGTCCAACGCCTCCTCGGAGTCTCCCAGCTTTGGTTTGTTCAGGCGAAGGATATCCTTGCTCAGGGAGAGCCGGAAGAGGTTCATGTCGGTCAGGAGTTGCTTGTCGATCGGTTGCTTGCGAGCCTTCCGTCCCCACTTCTCGGCCTCTTGGTCAAGCGAGCTCTGAATCGGAGCGAACGCCGAACGTGCCAAAAGTGCAATCTGCTCGAACCTCGACAAGTACTCGGTCGCGGGAAGGTCGATGAAAACGCTCCTCTGGGGATTCGCCTCTTTCCACTCGGCGTTGAGGATGCATGTCCTATCGAAGTTGGTCAGGACCGCCCAAGTAACTCCCTTCGCGTGGCTGTACCCTATGGCCTGCTTGAGCAGGGCAGGGTCGTCCAGGTTCTCGTTGAGGGCCTTCGCCTCGACGTAGAACTTCGTGACCCCATTGAGCTTGAACCCGTAGTCCACGCGCCCCCGGGAGACACGCTCCTCAGCCGAGACCTCGTAAGCCCGCTCGTTGCTTGTGTCCCAGCCGAGGGCTCCGAAGAGCGGAAGGATGAGGTCCTTCTTAGTCTCCTCCTCTTTGTAATGAGGGGCGAGACCGTCCTTCTGGATACGCTGGTACTTCGCCTGGAGCTTCTCGATGGTTTGTCGGGCGGACTCAGCCGACCACGATGATGCCACGCTTCGACCCTCTGGTCAGAGATAGGCCCTGACCATAAGAAGTCAACCCGGGAACACGTGCCCCCCATAAGAAACTCAGGGAGGCACCTACTTATGCTGTGACGTCTTCAATGCAAGCCAAGCGATGTCAGAATTACTGCTGGGGCTGGATTCCACTCTCCTCAAGAGAGGAACGCTGGCGCCCTTCACCGTTCCTCTGGGCGTAGGACTAGTTCCACGTGATGCGGTCAGACTCGAAAACAGACTCAGAGAAGCAACCGGCCAACTCGCTAGTAAGTTCCCCGAGCTTGCAAGACGACCTTGGTGGTGCTCGACCCATCTCCTCCGAAAGTGCCCATCAGCTCGAGCGATAGACCTTCTCGAGCCCATAGTCAAGGCTCTCCTCACCGAGGTCAAGGTTGCCTGGGTGATTTGGACTGTCACCCGCCTTCAGTCGGTCAAGATCCGTGGGCTCACTGAAGAGAAGGAGGTGTCAAGGGAGAAGTTCATGAGTAACCTGCAGCAAGACTACGTGTTGCATTCGCTTTGGAAAGTGCGCAGACTTGAGCCCGGTAACAGTACTTATCACTACCTGCTTGATGGGGCTAATCCGGTCGTCAGCGGCGCTTTCCTAGATGGAAAGCTCGACGGTTTCGAGATCCTGTACCACGGGGATGAAGTCAGTTCCTTGGTTTGCTCAGCCGACATAGTTGCTAGATACATTGATTTGAAATTAGAGTCCATGCCTGATCCCACTCGAAAGTACCGTTCAGCACAATTGAACACTGAGAACTTGGAAGGGATATTCAAGGGCTCAGGAATCGTTCTAAGGCCAGCGGTCATCGGAACGAGAGACTTCCACTTTACAACCCCTCTTCGAGCCGGAGGCGGTGGAGTCACCCTGCCAGTGCGTCACCCCATCACCTACTTCCTCAGGGAGCCTCCACCGAGAGAGGCGGGGACGTTTCCGAGCTCCGCCGTCGACACCCTCGAAGCATTCTCCCCCATGGGGGACTTTGTTGTGAACCGAGCAATCGAGAAGCACGGATGCTGGAAACGGTGGGACAACAGCGACCTCTCGCGAATCGACGAACGGACAGACGAACTCGTGTATCAGGGTCCAACCGGGGAGAAACTGGCTAACTGGATAAAACTACAGAGGCCCGGGCTAAAGACCATGAGATTCGGTTCGAGCACTCCTCCATCTTCGCCGGGTGGTTAAGTTAACGTTCCGCTGAAGGCCCCTGGCGGGGGACCATCCGCTGTAAGACCTATCTCACCAGTCTATATCATCCTTTGCGTCCAACCCAGTATATAAGTCTCAACAGCCCATCATGCCTGCGCCCTCTGGGCGCAAGGCGGCTGGATGAACGGGGCCCGGCGCGCCGAGCGACGACGCGGGGACCGACACCGCCCGGGAAGGGTGTCGGGAGGGGGGCCGGGGGGAACCCAGAGGGAGGGCAAAAGCCCCGAGAAAGGGGGTGCTGGGACACCTTGGAGGGGCGAAAGATCGTCCTGCGGGGCTCCTATTGAGCCGTTTTCAAGTGACACCCAAGATTCTTGAGCCGGGTGGAGATGCCCTTGGAGATGTCCCTGCGCCCCGCCCTCTCGGAAGACCATGTCCGCATGGCCCGAGAAGCCCGCAGGAACGGGGTCTCGGCGGAGTCCCTCGCCCGCCAGTTCAAGGTGGACCGCGTAGCGGTTCGCAATGCCATCCACGGCCGCTCCCCTTACGACAAAATCCTCGACCCGCCCCCCGTTCCCTATGGAGTGCTCGAAGCGGACCGGCCCCTGTCGGACCAGCAGGTCCGCGATATCCGCCTGTCCGCCCAAGCGGGGGCCTCCATCTCCGACATCAAACGG
>JAJZIG010000105.1 GCA_021851265.1 archaeon
AACGGCGAGGCTGTCGTGCTCGTCTGAACAGTGGTCGAAGGGAAGCGCGTTCACCGAACTCCCTTCCTTGCTGCTCACCCACATCCCCTGGATGGCCAAGGTGACCAGGGGCTTCGTGACCATTTCATCCACCTTATCCATTCTGGAATCAGCTTTGTTGTAGAAATCCCGCTTCAGTTCTCTCTTGGTCCGCTCCTCCCCGCTCACGAGATCGACAGACGGCTTTTCGATCTCGGCCTTGGCTCCCCGCAGGGAGTTCTTCAGCCTTACCAGGGCCGGGCCGTGGTCCGATTTCACGAAGAGGAACTGTATCCAGGCGAAGTCGGGGTTCGCAGCCTCTAACGAGTGGACGAGGGCGGCGACGAACGCCTGCTTCTCGGGGTACGAGGGGGTGGAGACGACCGTCCCGTTCTTGAGCGAGACGTTGAAGAACCTGAGTCTCGACTTGGGCTTCGACTCGGACTCGGGCGCTGCGGCCGCCTCTAGCGGCGGCGGAATGTGCCTTATTCTCGACCCCAGACGCGGGTATCTCAGCACGTCAACGTAGGACCTCCTAGGTGGTCGGCCCAAGTGCCTGACCGTCGCCATGGTGAGGGCCAGCGCTGAAATCGCCTGGGCGACCACGAGATAGTACCAGCCGCTGGGAAACCCCGGGACAGCCCAGGATAGGCTGAGCGCCGCAGCGACGAGCAGGTACCCGGCGTATGGGAGCAACTGCCCCCCGTCGTTTGGTCTGAGGGCTGCCTGTTGGGGGCTCAGCAAGTCGAGGCCTAGCAGTTCCGACCACAATTTCCGAGGCCCAATCTTCTCCCTGAAGGGATGGAACAGCCTCGACAGGTCATGCCTGTAGAGCCAGAGAACGAAGGCCCCCCAGTAGAAGACAGGAAGATAGAGGAATTCGGCCTCGGCTGGATTCATCCAACGAAATGGGCTCCGCCGCTCTTAACATGGCAACCCCTTGGCAACCCTGACGGCGAAGGTTGCCAAATAGACCGTGAAAGGTTGCCAAAACAGCCCCCAGGGTTGCCAACCGGACTCGCAGGGTTGCCAAAGCGCAGGCCGAGAGTGGCAACCTTGCCCGCCCGCGTTAAATACCGACTCGCCCTTCACCCGCGTATTCCATCTGTCTCTCTCTGCCTGCGGAACGCATGCGATGTAACTGCGCCACGGCGCAACACGATTCGGTCCTAGTGACCAACTGCCTGAGAGAACGGAGTACACGGTGACGCTTCGCCTGAATTCTTCTGCGTGAAGGCGAGGGCCGGTCTTTGGTTGACCGTTCTCCACCCGGACGGGAAGATCCGGGCCCAACGGCCATCCTCTGGGCAGACAGTTGCCATCAGTCCACCCGGAAGGATGCGAAAGAACTTCTCTCCCATCTACCTTCGGGAGAACGACGGAAGCGGTAGCTTCACCCCCGTTCCTTGGCGGTCTGGATCGTAGCACAAGCTAACTGCGATCAGAGGGCCGGCTCGAAAGATTCTCAGGGCAAATTATTGTCCGCCCTGGGTTTCCCAGACGGGGACCAAGTGGAGCGTCAGCTATCCGCCCTTTCTCTCTGAGGCCGAGACCGAGGAGCAGGCGCAGCGAGCCCAGCCGAACCACGGGCTGCGCGCCAGGACGAAGGCAGGAGGCAGATGCGAATGGACCGGGTTCAAGCAATCCCGACGAACGCACGCGCGAAGGCCGCCGCCTACGAGGAGTACGCCATCCTCCGCAGGTGCCCCGAGTGCAGGGGCCACCTCGTCGAAGCGGGGGAGGAGTGGGCCTGCACCAGATGCGGGCTGGTGGCGAAGACGGAGAAAACATCCATTGAGGTCGCATGCGCAGGGCGGACCACAAGCCGCAGGCTCGGCTCCTATATGGGGACGAGGGACGACGAAAACTCCCACGCCAACTTCAACGGCTCCTCGACGGTCGGCTTCGCCAAGGTCCTCTCGGACAACATGGGCGTCGACTCGGCCGCCTGGGAGTGCGCCAACATGGTCAGGAGGGTGGCGGAGAAGCTGTCCCTCCCCGCCTTCGCCACCGAGAACGCGGTGGCGGTGTCCGAGAAGATGCTGGCCGAGAGCAGGAACGGGCAGTTGGGGAAGAAGAGGACATCGACCCCCGCGATTTCCGCCTACTCCATCCTCTCCGCCTGCAGGACGGCAGGGCTCGACCACATCGGCTCCATGAGCGTCATCCGGGCGCACAACGACATGGGGCGCAAGGTCACGAAGTCAGCCCTGCTCCGTCTGGGGACGGAGTCCCCGGTCCCCCTGAGGCCGGCGGACCCGGCGGCCCTCCTCAGGACAGTCCTGGGAGGACTGGAGTCCAACGAGGCCGTCCTCAAGCGGCTGAAGAAGAGGGGGGCCGAGCCAGGGCCCTACTTCAGGAGGCTACTGCAGGCCTCCCAGACCGTCCTCGCCTCCCTACGCGAAAAGGGGGAGGGGCGGAACCCCCGGACCATAGCCGCCGTCTCCGTCTACCTCGCGTCGCAGGAGGTCACCCCGAGGGCCGTGATGCAGAGGGAAGTGGCGGAAATCGTGGGGGTGGCGGAGTACACCGTCCGCGAGTTCGCCGCCTTCGCAGACAGGGAGTTCGGGCCCGTTAAATGCGGGCCCCTCCCTGTAGGGCATGAGCGGGAAGCGGAGGCGTAGGAAGATGGAGACGCCCTACGCCCGCATAACCGAGATCAGGGAGGTCGGGACCAGCGGCGAGGCGAACGAGTGCCTCGGCAGCGGCTTCGTCCTGATCAAGGCCGTCGAGAGGAGGGATACCGACGCCGTGGGGAGGCAGTCCAGCGCCATCGTCTACATCCTGGGCAAGCTGAAGGGGAACGGCAACGGAAAGCCGGCACAGCCACAGCAAGCAAAGCAGGAACCCGCAGACATCATGCACGGCGCCCCCGACGTGGACCCGGCCGTCCTCGAGAACCGCCCCTGGAAGAAGTACGACAGCGGCGACGGGGAGTGGACCTTCGTCGTCAACCAGGACGGGTCCCCGGTGGCGGAACTGGAGCCAGCGAAGGACTTCCTGGAGGCCCTGAGGGCCGGGGAGGACCTGGTCGTCGGCGGCTACAAGTACCGCCTGCGGGACAAGTTCCTGAAGCGGTACCCCGTCAACGGGCCGAGCGCGTAGAGGCAGGCGCTTCCTCGTGCAAACCACAGAGAACCCAGCGCAAGCTGTCGGCCAGAAGGAATCGTGGAGAGAGAAGGCGAACTTAGAGCTGGACAAGATTGTCCAGCTCTTCTCATCCACGCAACTGCCCGACATGTGCGCGATGGCCCTGATCAATGCTCCCGAGAAGCCCAGCTCCAAGTGGTCGATGGGGAACCAAATCCTCATGATCCTAGCGGGGACGGCGGACGCAAGGGCCTACAAGCAGTGGACCGAAGTCGGGCGGCATGTCAAAGCCGGAGCCAAGGCCTTCCGAATCCTGGGGCCGGTCCTCATCGAGAAGCCTCTCGAAACCATCGGCTCGGACGGCGAAGAAGAGACCGCCCAAGTCCTAGTCGGCTTCAGGGCCATTCCCGTCTTCAGGTACGAGGACACGGAGGGCGAAGAACTGCCAACGTACAAGCCCAGAGACCCCCCGCCTCTCTTGCATGTGGCAGACAGGTTCGGGATGCGGGTCAACTACATGCGCCTCTCCGCCGGCGTCTATGGGATGACCGACTACGAGCGGCAGGTCATCACCCTGGCGACCGAGGACTGGACCGTCTTCTTCCACGAGCTCGCCCACGCCCTCCACCGGAGCTTCGAGCCAAAGAGCGGACACGGCCAGGAGCCTGAAGCGGAGACCATCGCCCAGCTCGTCGCAGCCACACTTGCCAGGGTCTACGGAAAGTCCGCCGACGGCTTCTCATGGACCTACATCGCCAGCCAGGCCGGGACAGGCAGTCCACAGCAGGTGGGGCGCATGTGCATGAGAGTCCTCGACCGGGCGAAGAGGGTGCTGGACCTCATCTACGCGGCTCCGGCGCAGCCCTGACCGGGGTTGCCATTGCGGATATTTTCCCTCTCCGCCCCTCTTCTTTTTTTGAACGATTTCCGGTTCCGTTGGTGCTTAAGTGCGCCTGCGGCTGTCTGAGGTGTTGAGACTCCTCTGGGGCCTCCTCCTCCTGCTGGCGCTGGCGGCGTCCCCCCTCCTCGCGCTGGTCCTGCTCGCCCTGATCCCTGTCGTCGTGTTTCGTCCCCTTCATCGCAGGGAGTACGGCCGTCCTTCGATGACACTTCGGGGGGAGGTCGTCAGGAGTTATTCTGAGAAAGTCATAGCGGACTGGCTCTTCCGGAGGGGGATCAGATACGACTACGAGCGCCCGGTCTTCGACAGGAAGGGGTCGGTGATTAGCAGGCCCGACTTCTACCTCCCTGACCTTGGCGTGTGTGTCGAGTACTGGGGGCTTACGGGCACCGAGAGGAAGTACGACAAGACGATGATGTGGAAGGCATTGCAGTACCGAAGGAATGGGGTGAGAGTCGTCTCTCTGTTTCCAGATGAGCTAGCCGATCTCAACATAGCGTTCAGGTCGAAACTTGGGCGAGCCGCTCCCGCCGCCTGACCATTACGAGGTTGAAACAATCCATGAGAAGGATACTCGATGGAGAGAGGTAGACTTCATGACACACAACCCGGAGCGAGAAACGGGTAAAACTGCCAGGTAAGGATGGTATCGTCGATGGCGGCCGGCATGGGATGGTGGTCGAAACGCTAGGCGAGGTGGCGAAGAGGCTAGCCGCGGACCTGGACAAGCGGGTTGATGAAAGGAAACTTGGAGACCCATTCCTAAGCAGTCACAACTACCGAACCTTCCCTTTGGCTGTTGACCACTTCAAGCCTCTCAAGGAATCGGACTCGGACAGGCGGATTGCCTTCGTTGATGGAGGCAACCAGCCTCTGTTGGAGGCGCCGAATTTCTCTGTACAGCTCAACCGGGTGTACTTCAATTTCTTTAGAGGTAGGACGCGAGTTATCCCTCTGTCGTTGCCTCAGCGAATCGAATTCTTCTCTCTTACGTCGGCTGATTTTAGGGGCGAACAGATTTTCTTCGATACTTCTCTGTACCCACTTTCCACGGAATTCGATGGGCTCGTCCCTGACTCGAAGGACTTGTCATTTGATTCCACTGACAGACGACTAATGGTGGGTACCTCCCGAGCTGACATTACGCGGGTTGCGACTATAGCTCGCAGGTTCGCCGAATGGGAGCTGTCGAAGCATGTTATCATAAGGGAAATGAAAGAAGGAGATGTACTCGTGATGGACGGGACCCTCAGGACTGCTTTTTCCAACGAATCGAAGTACGCCAAGTCGGCCTACGCTGCAGCCAAGGAGAAAGGCGTCACGTACACGGGCTTCGCCAAGGCGAGCAGGCTCTTCACCACCACAGGCTTGTCTCTCATAGGAGCTCTCAGGAAGCTTGCGGAAGACAGCAGGGTGGCCCCCGTGTGGTATTATCACCCGATTGCGGAGTCACTCAGCCCAGAGCACGAGGCAGCCATCTTCATAGTCAAACTCAACGCCCAGTCTCGGAGGGTCTACCGATACGAGATACAAGCAGACCAAACAAAGCTCTTGGACGCTGCGG
>JAJZIG010000106.1 GCA_021851265.1 archaeon
TTACATGATGGCCGTTAGATTCCTTTCTGCATTTGTAGCCTACTTTACTGCTTTGTCGTTCCTGGGAGTGGGCTATGGAGATACAAATCTGGAGGAGACCCGCCCTTTGCGGTCGGAGAAGAGCCGAACCCCAGAATAGAGGAGACCTGATTTCTCTTGCAGGTCGCGCTTGACAACTGGTTCGTCAAGAATATCGACACTCTCAAAGTGGCTCTGAGGGTAGTATTCGGGATGTTCTGGCTGATAGACGGGATGCTGAAGTTCCAGCCAGGGGTGGTCGAGGCTTTCTCGGGCATGATTAGAGATGCATCGGCTGGGCAGCCCGCTTGGCTTTCAGGGTGGTTCTCGTTCTGGGCTTCAGCCACCTCTTCGAACCCAGGGTTCTTTGTCTATTCTACAGGTGCTCTGGAGGTGGCCTTGGGACTGTGCTTGATGTTCGGCCTGCTGCGGAAGGTCGCCTACACGGCGTCGTTCTTCCTAAGCCTTGTTATCTGGTCTGTCCCAGAAGGCTTCGGCGGCCCCTACGGTCCTGGCGCGACAGACATAGGGACTGGAATCGTGTATGCCCTTGCGTCCCTGCTGTTCCTGATCGTAAATGCGTTCTTCGGACCCTCCCGTTACAGTCTCGACTTCATAATTGAGAGAAGGCTCCCGGGCTGGAAGAAAATCGCCGAAATCAGATCTGCCTGACGGCGTGGAAGACAATACCCACCTTGAACTCATTCGATTAGAACCTATCCCAATATTGTTCACCGATAGACCGGTATGCAGTAGGCTAGCTGGACTGGCCCGAGGTAGTTCTCTGTTATCTTCTCCCACCGTCTGAGGCGCTCCCTGTGCCGATTGACCCAGGAAGCGCTTCGCTCAACGACCCACCTCTTCGGCTTGTGCCGCTTGACAGTTTGGGACAGGCTCTTATCTGGGAGAATTCTGAATCTCCACGTAGCCAAGCGAAATCTTCTGGTCAAGTAGCTCCAACATCCGTGCCCTTGTGGGGTCTCTAAGGACGTTGTGCAGCCCAGAAATGTCCACGCTCACGATCCTTCCATGGACAGCTGGGCCGTTTTAGACTTCCTGGCTGGAACCCTTGTCATGGTTCTGGGTTGACTTTGCCTACAGGAATCAGGAACTCCACCACACGTTCCCGTAGGACGTTGCCACCCCGATGCGCTGGAAGGAAGGGCTGACCGAAAATGTCGACGTCCCTCGGGGGGCGACCGTTACCTCTTGGCCTAGGGCGACCACCTTCTGCTGCCCTCCGCCGTTCACTCCGATGTAGTAGAAAATCGCAGCGGTCGTCGGGCCGTTATTTCGGACAGTCACGGTCCCGGAGCTTAGGGTCACCGACAGACTTTCGTCCGCCTTGCCCCCGACCACGAGCTGAGCCTCGGCGGCCTGCCTCGCCATAGAATACTGCGCCGCCATGAGGGCGATGAAGAGGCCGAACACGATCATGGCGAGGACTATGAAGAATAGGGCGCCTATGACTTCGGCTTGAGCCCTTCGAACTTTCATCCGATGACGAGAGTCTTTCTCGCTAAAAGGAGAGGGAGGGCCTGCCGTCCACGCAGACCCAATCTTGCTATTGAGCTGTCAGGGAAAGGACCTGGGTCTGGGACGCTCCGTTGGCGAAGAACGCCACGACCGTCTCGGTGTACGACTCTCCCGCCGTGACGGCAGCAGTGGGGTTGCAGGTGTCGCTTAGGCCGCCACCGGGAGCGATCGGCGTCGCAAGGGGATTCTTGAAGTTCGTGCTGGGGGAACAGACCCCGCTGGCGGTGATGCCAGTCAGCGCGATGGACCCGGAGTTGGTCGCCGTGATGGCGAGGACCCCGTTCCCTCCGCTGCCCGAGCCTGGGGCCACCAGGCTGCCCGAGAGTTCGACCTGGTCCGTGCTCTGGGCCCTGCTGGCCGTGGTTGTGAAGTACGTGTAGAGGACCCCGGCCGCGACTATGGTCATGGCGACTACGAGGATGGTTGCGATGATCGGAGAGATGGCTTTTCTTCGGCGTGTCTGAAGGCTAGTCTTCATTGAAACTGAGGATCAGACCCACATATAACGAGGTCAGAACCCGAGAGAGAAGTTCGGAAGGTATTGCGTGAAGGCCACCGCCAACACCGCCAGGGCGAAGAGTATCGTCATGTTGAAAGTGTTCTTCGCCGTGAAGTCGGTGGCCCTAGTCATCGTGAAGGCTATGGCGCCTGCAGCAACCACGGTGACGATGTCCACTGTGCTGTTAACGATGGCAAGCGAGGCGGTCCCGCCCCCGAAGAAGCCGGCACTGGAGGAGCCGAAGCTCCCGATGATCCCGCTGATGACCTTCACCATGAGGGGGATGGCCACCGGGACCGCGTAGCCGAGCATCCTGTAGAGCCCCACAGACGAGGTGGCCTCCTTCTTCAAGCGGTTGTAGCCCGAGATGAAGTTGTAGAGGTCCTCTATGTTCGCCGGCGTCCCCCCTCCGCTCTCCGTGATCTGGTCGAGGATGAAGACCGTCATCCTCCCCAGCCAGCTCCTCATAGCCACCTTCACCTCCCCGAGCCTCACGCCGAGGCTCATCTGGGCCGCCACCCTCTCCAACAGCGGGTCGAAGACGGGGTTGAACTTGGTCTTCGCGGCGGTCTCCAGCACCGCCTTCCGCATGTTGTAGCCGATTTTCCTGTATTCTGCAACGCTTCGCAGGAAGTCGGGGAGGGCAGCCTCGGTCATCCTGACCTCCCTCATCTGGGCCCTGACTGGAAGGCCGTACAGCGCAGCCCCCGCAGCCCCTGCCACCGCGACGATCAGCCAAACCTGGCCTGTGGATGACGCAGCCACAAGGCCGCCGGCGAGCCCGACCAGTCCGAGCCTCGCGTCTCCTCCGAGGATGTCGTATGTCCTCGGCTGGGCTGACCTCACCATGAAGTACATCAGAAGCGCGATGATCGGGAGGGCTGCCACGCTGGCGTAGGCAATCTCGGCCACCATCTCGGGAGGCATCGTGATCGCCCCCACGACCAGAAGGAGGGGGAGGAGGACGAAGACTATGATCAGCATCTCCCCGATGGTCCCGACCTTCTCCGCGTAGCTCTGCCACCTGAACCTCATCGAGGCCAGGTACTCTCTGGTCCGGTCGGAGAGGTACAGGACCACGTCCCCGCCCGACTTGAGGACTCCGGTGTAGCCGTAGAGGAAGTGCTTGAAGGAGTCGTCAGGGTGGGTCGAAGCAAGGTCGTCGAGGGCGCCGGCCAAGTCCTTCCCGAAGCCTATGCTCTTCTGGAGTAGCCTCGTTTCTACCTCCATGGCGGGGAGGATGTGCTTCCCGACCGTCCCCCTGAAGGCGTCAACCAAAGACCGTCCTGAGGACTGAGTGATTGAAGCGAGGAGGGCGAAGAATGGCAGCTCGTCCTTGACGTTGGTCTTCCTCTGCGACACCCTGTTCTTTGCGCTCAGGGAAGGTGTGCAGAGCATTATCGCGGGGATCATCATCAGGGCGAGGAGGGTGGGGCTGACGAGGACCGAGAGAGCGAGCGAGAGGGGGACGAAGACCGCAGCGAGCGCAACAGAGTAGAACGAGTACTTCGCGGCGAAGGCGTAGGGGTCGAGCTGCATCCCTCCCTTCACCACGTCCCCCCTGATGCCCCGTTCCATCCTCTCCGTGAGCCTGTTCAGCGGGGGGATGCTCCTCACAATCGAGACGGCCCTGTCCTCCCTGACCTTACTTACACGGATGATGCTTCCGCGCCCAAGGGCTTCGAGGACGGCCGCCAGCCTGACCTTGCTGTCGAAGTCCGCATGCGACAGGAACAGGAGGCCCGAGAACCCGACCAACAGGACCGCATCTCCGAGCAGGAGCCCGAGCGCAAGGCCGGAATAGGCCCCCGAGAGAGGGCTGATGTCCCGGACCGAGAGCATGAGGACGACGGTCGAAGCGAGGGCGAGGACGCCGAAGTAGACCTTGCCCGCGGATGCCCTGAGCACGCCGCCGAAGGCCTGGCCGCCTTAAAACCGCAGGTGTCCTCCGTGAACGTGAAGCGCAGCCTTCCTGCCCTCGCCGTGATCATCCTGATTTCACTGTCCACAACCTACCTTGGCGTGCGAACCTCGTACGCACAAAGTCCCGGCAGCCTGCTCCCCCCGACCTCGATCGTGCTTGCCCCGGTCCCGGCTGAACTGCCTCCGGGGGGTTCCGGCATGGTCGTCGTCCAGCTGGCAGACGCCAACGGGAACCCCTCTCCTGCAAGGGCGAACCTTACGGTCAGCCTCTTCTCCTCCGACCCGTCGGCGGCGACCGTCTCAGGGCAGGTGACAGTCCCCTTCGGCAAGTCCCACGCAGAAGCCCGGTTGAAAGCAGGAATCGAGGGCTCCGCCACCCTGACTGCGACCGCCGGCGGGTTCTCTTCAGGCTCCACCAATGTCTCCACGTCGGTCTTCAGCGACTTCGCGCTCCAGCTCGTCCCCCTGAACAGCCCTGTCGCGCCGGGGGACCTGCTGCACCTCATGGCCGGACTACTTGCCGCGGGGCAGCCCTACGAAGCACCGGTCGCCGTCCAGGTCTCCATCACAACCTCCCTGCCGGGGATCCCGCAGCAGACCGTCGAGGTCCAGCCAGGGGAGTCGGTCGCGTACGCCGCCGTCCCGATACCTTCGGGCGTCTCCGTACTAGCCTCGCCTTTCGTAACCGTGACGGCGGCAGCACCAGAATTCACTACCGCCCAGACTTCGGTCCCCCTGTCGCCGCAGGGTCCCACCCCCGAGGAGGCCCTGGTCGGGCCCCAAGGGGCGAGCATGACAGCAGGAAGCTACGGATACCTCTCGGTCTCCCTCCTCAACGGCACCTTCGCGCCCGCGGCCGGGACCGCCACCCTCGGCCTCTTCTCGAGCAACTCGAGCGTCGTAAGCCTCTTGGCCTCTCAGGTATCCACCGGCGGCTCAGACAGCGCGACCTTCGAGGTATACGCGAACGCCACAGGGACCGCCGAGATCACCGCGCTGGCACCTGGCCTGACCTCCGTCCCTCTGACCGTGACTGTGGTGGCGCCGTTCAAACCGTCGCTGGGGATATCGCTCCCGCCGAAGGTCAGGGCTGGGGAGCAGTACAGCTTCGCAGTCGGCTTCTACTACGGAGAGGAGCCCGTCCTATACGGGCCCGTGCCTGTCTCCGTGTCCTCCTCTGACCTCAACATCACGGTCCCGACGAGCGTCGAGGCTACAGCGCTGGGGTACGGAATCGACACGCTCACCGCGGCGGGGACCGGTGTGGCCAACATCATCGGAGTCATGGATGGCGCGAGGGGCGCCGCCGAGACGGTCGCTTCGTTCTATTCTCCCGTCGTCGGGCCGGTAACGTACACGGTAACCGCGTCGTCCTACACGGGGCCGCTGGCGGGGGTGCCGGTCAACTTCACCTATGACGGCCGGGTTTCTGTCACGGCCACAGGATCCTCGGGATCCTCCACGTTCGCCGCCTTCAACGATACTGCGACGACGGCGTCCGTCCCGTCCTCCATCGTAATGGAAAACGCGACGTACTACTTCACCGGCTGGAGCAACGGCGTGAAAAGCGAGAACG
>JAJZIG010000107.1 GCA_021851265.1 archaeon
ATCCATGCGTCGCCCTCCGTGGTGCCTGGGGTCACAGTTTGGGGAAGCACATGCTCGATGTCACACCCCGACAAGTCGGCTCGTTCTCCCTTCGGCTCAGTCGCCCTAACCAGCGACTCCAATATGACTCGCGCGTACGGGCTTGAGTCCCCAGCGTAGAGAGGGAACGTCTTCAGCGCCTCTGAGAACTGAGCATCCGAGGGGTACCCTTTGTCTCCCAAAAACTGCAGCAGTGAACCTACCGCGGGTGCGTTCGGCTTCGGTATGGCTGCAACAAACCAACGCGCGTATCCCCGTGAGCTCTCGTCACACACATAGCGTCGAATCACGAAGCTGTTGATCGCGAGAATTGCTTGTCCGAGGTCCCCCGAGGTCAGTTCCCCAGACTCGACTCTTTCGGCCAGATTCATGATGAGGGGATAGGCTGTGCTCACACCTAATCTTCTCAACACGGCAAGGGGCATGCTCGCAGATGCCAGGGGACTACCCGTCGGGATTTGGTCAACACCGATAACTTGCCGATAGAATGAGGCTAACCGTTGAATCCTTCTCACGCGGTCTTCGGGAGCCTCCTTTGAGGCGCCCCACTCCGCTTGAAATGCCGTGTACGTGCTACCTTCCTTGACGTACGCCCCATTCCTCATCAGGTAGTGCCGAAAGAAGGTCGTTGGGTCCGCGCCAGGATACCTCAAGGTCGCCTCAAGTGGATCCCAGAAGTTCTTCTCGAACCGTTCTTGGGTTGATTCCTCGAGCGGAATGGTCATGAAGACGTGGTTGCGAATAAGGTCGGATTCAGCGAGCTTCAAGCCGGTCGAATTCAGGCTGTTGAAAATCTCGAAGGGATTCTCGTCTTCGAGCGTGACGCTCACCACATTCAATTGGGCGGTCGTCGCATCCACAAGACTCTGCAGTCTGTCTGGAGCGTCCGCTCCAGTCCCAATGACTGTGTCCGCCTTCGAATGAAGGTCGATGTATGCCTCGTGGAGCTTTGATTTCTCCGTTGGGGACTGACCCTCAAGTAGCTGGACATAGCATCCCCGATCTCTTTGACGAAGAAGCAGGCGATAGTGGTCATTGCTCGTTTCGTACTCGTGAACGAGGTAGAGGCCCTCAATTTTCTTGGCAACTTCTTTGCCCGCAGGGTCCTTGAAGTTACGAGCCTTGGCAATATCACGCAAAGCGATTAGGAGGAGTGAAACCGTGGTGAGGCGCTGCTGTCCGTCGATGACGAGATACGGCGTGACCTGGCCCATCTGATGGCGGGTGGGAATGGCAACTATCGCCCCAAAGAAGTGTTTGATACCCTTCTCTGAATCGAAGGCGATTTCGCAAAGGTCGTTCCACAACCTCTCCCTGTTCTCCGGTTCCCACTCGTAGTACCTCTGAAACCTCGGAATGATGTACTGATCTCTCGAGCTGACGATGTGACCGATGTCCTGTGCCCCGGCCTTCATGACGGACCGGTATGACTCTGGAGATAAAGTGATGCCTGAGGCTACCGCCCGAGCCCCCCGAACAGGTTGTCGGTGAATGCCCAGTCGAGAACAACACAAGATGCGCAGTTCACCGACAACCTTACCATGCCCGCTGCCTCAGGCAGATTATGCCAACTTCGCGGAAGAGTGTCAAGAAGACCCCCCCAGCAACTGGCGTGCGCCATGGCACGCGTGCCCTGATCATGAAGACGTTCAACGAGGGCGAAGGGAAGGGCAAGAAGCTCTCCACCGCAACGCTTGTTGAGAGTGTCCGCCGGTTAAGCGGAACAAGGATCCCAGAACCCACCATCCGTGCCTCTCTCCGTACTCTCCTCCGCCAGAGGGTCCTCCAGGCCCGCCGGGTGGGCCGGGAGAAGGTCTACTCGCTCGTTCCTGCGAGCTCGGCCTCTCCACCCAGGGCGACCACACCAACTGCGACCAAGCCACTCACGCCGCAGCAGACCCCCGTGATCGAGCCACAGCCCTATCCGATACCCACACCCCCCGCAACCGCGTTCCCTCACAAGCTCGCGGTCGGTGAGGTCTTGGTCCTCCACGTCGGGGAGGCCCATGTGGAAACCGTCAGTAACGTCCACGGCAAGGTGGTGCTGGAAAGGCACCCCAGGCCGAAGGGGACGCAGTAGAGCCCAAGATTCGAGCTTGGTCCTATTCCACGAGGATCCCACGGAGCTTGAGGTGGCTTTGTAATTGTTTCACTGCTGTAGAGATTTCTGTCGGATAGTCGCCTAGGGAATTGGCTTGGTTCTGGGCCAAGATCTCGACTGTCACGTTCTCCCAGGGAATCCCGCTCTTGGCTCGAAACCGTTGAACGACTGCCACGAAACGGAGGTAAGCATCGGCATAACCCGCCCCCCCGTTGGGCCCACCCATGATGAAGTCCAAGTCGTCCTGCGGTAAGTAGCGATAAAGAGACCCGTCAGAGAGCACTCGCGCATAGTACGGGAGAGGCGGGTCAAGAAGTGGGGGCAGAGATGCGTTTCGCCGGATTCTTTGCGATGCTCTGCTCAACTCACTGTAGAGTGTGCGAAGTATCTGGGCGGCCCGGGTTTCTCTGTACCTTCTTATAGCTGTGAACGTGCCGGCCCGGTGCGTGCTTCCCCCGTCTCGATAGCAGTAGAGAAGACCGTCCCTGTCGTCGTCGGTCTGGACGAATACCGGAACACCTGGAGGGAAAACCTCTAGCACTAGCACTCTACCTCGCTCGCCATCAAGCGGGATCGCGAGGACGTCGCGCACGACGTTCGTGAGACAAGTTTCGCACCACTCTTCCCTGCGGGCCGTGTTCTGTCGAAGGGTCTGAGTGAGACTTCCTTCAGTCGCAGAAGTCCCTACGACTACTCTGGAGTCATTTACCCCGAGGAACACTTCCCCACCGTCGCTGTTCGCAAGGGCCGTCACGGCTTCACGGACACCATAGTCTGGATCCTTCGCTGCGAGCTTGAACTCTTTCTTGTGCCACTCGGGACCGAGCAGATCCAGGTAGGCCTTCAACTCCTTCTCTGCAGAGGGTCGGCCGTTGAGAAACTCCCGGTAGGAAGTCATGCTGGGACTAAACGGCTGGCGGTTATGGTGTTTCCGAGGGGGGCTACCGTCCGTCGTCATCGCTTTGAAGCTTGCACTTGCAGGGCCCCCAGGCCAAGGACTGACAGAGTGTTGCCAAGTGGCGGGGTGGATTCGTGACGTAGCCCGTCGACTCAAGGAATTCTTCGGTGGCCAACTCTGTAGCCTTCGCAACTGCATAGCCTGCGGCGCCGGCGAGTGCCCCTTCAGTTCCATGCTGGGCACCTTCCAGCGCCCCCTTTGCCGCTGACATGATGACGTTTGAAAGAGCCCCCTCTGCATATCCCTGGGGAGTCAACGTCTCTCCTTCACTGAAACCGATGATGAGGGCAAGATGCTCGAGGGCGACGAAATATGTCTGCACCCGTTCGACCTTGCGCATTCTGCCATCGTCACGCTTGACAAAGGCGTACTCTCCTCTGAAGCCGTGTCGATGTCCACCCATGATCACCGGCATCCATCTTGGCGAGTCGACCACGATGTGAGGGGTGCCAGTGGTCTGGCGTGTTCCCCGTGGAAGAACCAGATCGCTGAATCTAGCCTCCTCGAATCCCCGTTCACTCTGAGCGCCGAAGAGGGCCTCTTCGGCATCATCCCAGGAATCTGCGTGGAAACTGAAGGTCCACACGGCCCATCTGCGAATCCGTGAGGTGTTGCTGGAACAGTCGGTCTCCTGGGCGGGCGCCACCGCTCTAGTCCGTCGACTCTTGTCGGGGACGGATGTCATGGGGCGCCTGCTTGAGTCCCTTGAAGGAGGGCCATCTCCTTCTTCGAGGCGTTCAGCAGAACCCCGTAGAGCGTGTACATGAGCAACTGGGTCACTGCCAGGAGGGGAGAGTAGGTCTGTAGCATCCGGACCTCTCTGATTTCTCGAATGGGGGCATTCGGGTCGGGAGTGAGGTGGGACATCTGGGCCACTGCGACCTCCTCCTTGGAGAAGACCGTGACCACATGGTTCACGGGATCCAGGTCGACCCGCTGAAGTCTCTCCCCAGAGGGGAGGTAGGCCTGCCGGATGCTGGCCTTGTCCTTCGTCGTAGTCGGGTCATTGATGTTGAGAGTCGGTTCCACCGGCACATAGTAGAACACCCGGTCCTTGTGGTCGAAGAACTGGAGACAGTCCCATAACGTGGGCATGTAGACCAAGCGTGTTCCCACTTGCCGAGCCAAACAGGTGAGCGCAATGTCCACGGGATCCTGGCCGAAACGATGGGTGGTGGCGAGGGAGAATGCCCAACGATAGAGGTTCAGCGGCCCCTGCCGGGTCTTGATACGATAGAGGGGCTTGCTTCCAACCTGTCGGCGGTACTTCTCCTCGTCTCTCTTGTCCTTCACGAAGGTCACGAGCTGGCGACGAGCGTCGTCCATGACGTAGAACCAAGAGTCTCCCTGGTTGGGGCCCGCCCGTGCGGGCATACCCAAGATGAAGTGCCTCTCTCCGGCGATGTTGAGTCTCTGCTCCAGCTCTGTGATCTCAGCGGGCCCCAGGGGTGCCGCAGGTGACTTCTGGAAGCCTTCCCGGAAGTAGTTCGGCGGTGGTTGTATTCTGGTTGGGCTTTGGTGAGGGAGAGGCTGATCGGATGGGAGACTCACGTCTGAGTCCTCCACGACACGACGTACTCGTCGGGCTCCCTATCCAGGCGAAGAAGGGTGCTGGCGTCCAGTTCGAAGATTGCAGGTTGTCGCCAAAGATGGTGCACACGCGCAAGCCGGTACGACAAGCCGCTTTCTTGCGCGAACTCAAGCTCCTTCGGAGACAGGAAGAATGGCCTAGTGGGTTCGAACGGTGTCGTCTTCACTTCTATGAACCGTTCATCCCCGGAGGGTGAGAACGATTGGATGTCGTACCCCAGCCCGTCGCCCCGAGTGATCGAGACATGCTCGACACGGGTGGCGAGATCGGACCGACCGGCTTGCTGCAGCCGATGCTTCTCCGCTGCAAGGGCGACAAGCTCCCCCATCCTGCCGATGGTCTGTGCCCGTCCGGCGGCGGTGATGTAGTCGATCCTTGCCACCTGACGGGGGTTCAAGGGGGGAGGTCGTCGTGTTCTCTGAGTGGAAGGTGGGATAGGTGGAGCTGGCTCAAACACTGCCTCGGGCAACGGGCTCGGCAGAACATGGGAGGCATTGGGGGGCTCCGTGGCAGTCGGTGTAGGCAGTTGAAGAGGAGGTTGACTTTCGAGAAAGGTCGCGATCTCCTGAGGCAAGAGATGCTCTTGGAGGTGCTTGGCAGGCTTGTACCCCGTGATCCAATCAGCTCCAGAGCGGGCAAGCACCGCACTTACGTTCTCCATCTTGAACTCGATTGCGCCCTTGGTTCTCCTACCTTGGATCTCGGCACTCACTTCGCGGAGGTAGTCGGCCTTACGGTAGGGAACACCGGCCCGTTCCTTGGCAAGCATCTCGAAGTAGGCCCGAAGGAGGGGACGGATCTCCTGGGTAGTCCAGTCAA
>JAJZIG010000108.1 GCA_021851265.1 archaeon
CCAACCGGCTTGGTTGCGTGGGAGGAGCCACCCGTCTTCAACTTCTCCGACCTAAAGGTCCGGAGATTGCAGCTGCCGGTTGCGCCGCCATAGGCTGGTCGGAAGCAGCCCCCGATTCGACTTTCCTGATGCCCTTGGCCTGGACGTTCAGGGTGCCTGGCCTCTTCGACGCCATCTACGCCGCCACGGCCCTGAACCAGGACGACGAGCGGAAGATACTCTCAACAGACGAAGTATACGACAGGGTGGCGGGGATAACACGGGTGGACCCGCGCACCTACCGACCCTGAGGAGCGCCCGCGCCCCCTCCGCGGCGTGGCGACCCGCAGGGCGATCTTTTGGGCGCACTCATGGCCAATGTGGGGGCGTTCCCTGGTCTGGAAGGCGGTGATGTCGTCCCAGCCCTTCTCTTTGAAAAGAACGCGCGTCCCCTTTGGGGAGGAGGGTGACGTCGTCGAACCTCGTCTCCCGTTTTGCCAACCGGACCAGCTTCCCGGACGCGACAGAATCAGGCGAGGGCCTTGGCAAGGAAGCCGTTGCTAATCCTCTGGAGGCACTGGCGCACGAAACAGAGCGAGAGGAAGCCGGCCTGCCGTCGTAACGGCGACTCGGCTGAATGCGGCGCCAGGCGGCCGGTTCCACCTGAGCAGAGAGTCGAAAGAGAGGTGCGGCGGAGGCGCAATTGCCCCCATGCGCGGCGAAGCTTCACCAAATCAGTCATAGACCGACTTTCTGTGCTCGAACCTGAGCAGCACGAGCCTGTCCCCTTGAACCGCGTAGATCAACCGATAGGGAGCGATACGGGCCGTCCACTCGTCTTTTAGTCCATACCTGAGAGGCTTACCAATCTCCGGGTCCTCCGCAATCTTCCTGATCTGTTTGCTCAGCCTTTCCTTGACCAGTCCGTCGCGCAGTTTCCTGACGTCGCGTTCAAACTTCTGGGTGTAGACGATTTCTTTGACTACTACCATTCTTTCAGCTCATTGAAGAAAGCCTCCTTCGACAGGACACCATACCTTCCTTCCTCGATGTCCTTCCAGGCCTCCTCAACCAGCTTCATGCTCTTCAAATCTTGGGCCGACAAGCCGGATTCGACCTTCTTCAGGATGATCACATCTCTGTCGGCCGCCACGGCGAACACGCTCCCCTCCTTGATGTTTAGCATCTTTCTGATTCTTGTGGGGATCACCACCTGCCCCTTCGAACTCGCCTTTGTGAATTCCATCTCTTCAATCTGCCGCCCCATATGGGTAAGATATTCTTACACATACTTAAGTATTCGGTTCCCCATCCCGGTGCGCCTGGCTCCGCCCTCCCTCAGCCACCGGAGGAAGGACCTCGCCGCGTCCCTGGAGTCACGCCTCGCGAACAGCATCTCCACGATGTCCTTCCTGGAGGCGTCCTCGAGGCTCACGGCCAGCAGACTGATTTTGCGAAAAGCAGCCCCCCGCTGGATAAACTTTCGTTGCTGATCGGCCGGCTCGGCCTCGGCGCCGTTACTGAATTCGTCGCCTATGATCGTGCACCCAGGCATCACCACTCTTTGCTTTCGTAGGACGACTCGCAGACTCGCGGCGGGTCGGATGCGGCATTCGTGATATCAAGGGCCCACAGCGGCCTCGGACCTCGAACCAGGCGTCCGTGGTTGCTTTTTCCATATCTTCCCGAGCCTGCGAAGGCCCGAAACGAGCTCCTCGGCGCGCGACTCCGGGGCCGCGTCTGAGGCGTCGATGGCGAGGTCTGGTCCGGTGGGCTCTACGTCCGTTCCCGATGACCCAAAGCCAGACGGCAGTGCTGACGCTGACCTTGCAGATGGGGAAGCCCACAGGCTTTAGCCGTGGGTAGCGTACAATACAAACATCGTAGAGCGCGGACTCGACCCACGCCTACCTGCATCCACTGAGGGGGGCCTTTGGAGGTCTTGTCCATCCGTAATGGACAATTTCACGTATGTTGTCTATCCTGTCTTGCTATACGGGAAACAGATTCGAGCGCCAGGTTCTGGAGAGGGACCCGGCGACGTAGCCGATGAGCGGAAGCAGGAGTCCGAACGAGGGAGACCCCATAGCTTGGCCAGCCGGCCCAGCCCTTCGATGAGCTTCCTGACACTCGCCTCGTCCCCGTCGTGCACCTCGACCCTCCTCCCGTGCCGCTCCCTGAGCTCGTTCTCAAGGAGCCTGGATAGGGTAGATTTGCCCGAGGCCGGGAGCCCTGTCATCCATACGACGAACCCCTCCTTGGGGCCCTCCGCCTTCATCGGCACGTCTCCACCACCCCAGGGATGACACGGCCGGCGCCACCTACGCCGCCACGGCCCTGAACCAGGACGGCGAGCGGAAGATACTCTCGGCAGACGAAGTATACGACAGGGTGGCGGGGATAACACGGGTGGACCCGCGCACCTACCGACCCTGAGGAGCGCCCGCGCGGCCAGGGCAAACGGCCTGCGGGGGACAGAGCCGGGCGCCTGAGCTTCCACCTCCATGCCGAAACCACAACCCCAGCGTCCGTATGGACCGACTCGATCCTAGAGTTCTTAATGAGGCCGAGACTCGCATCAGCGGTCTAGAGCCCGAACTTCTGGGCCGTCTGATAGTAGAACTCGGCCAGGTTCGCGTCTGAGAGTTCAAGGACCGCGCCGGAAACCTCGCCCCGCTACCACTCCGCCTGCACGACGCCCCTGATCGACTCGTCCGTGGTTATCACCTGGGAGCCCGACTCCTCGGCCAGGGCGGCTATCAGGGAGTCGAAGTAGTCCATACCCTTCCCCTGGAGCTCCACCGCCGACCGGAGCGACGACGGCGTGTTGGAGACGACCTTCGCGGCCGGGATCGCTCCTTCCAGCGCTCCCCAGGACGTCCCCCTCTCGGATTCGGTGTACCCCCTGACCTTCATCACCAGATCCGCTTCGACGAGGGACGTGACAGGCACGAACACGTCTTCATCCCGGCCGACCCTCTCCAGATGGTGGACCGAGCGCCTGTGCTCCCCGTCCTTCGGGTTCAGGAACCCGATGAGGGCGACCGTGTCAACGAGCTTCATTCTTCTCGCGGGCAGACTCGGTGAGGTACGCCGTGGCTTCGTGGCTCTCCTCGTTCCATCCGGACAGTTTCCTGGCCCCGATCTCCCTGGCCCTGGCCTTGAAGACCTCGGGGTCCGACAGCTCTACGCTCCCCGCGCCCCTCGCCCTCGCCACCAGCTCTGCACCGGGGGTTATGCCAGCCGCCTCCCTGATTCTCTTCGGGAGCACCAGCCTCCCCCTGTCGTCCATTGAGACCGTCTCGCTCACGGTACAGGAGTCATAGTCCCACTATATAAGAAAAGTGGGAAAAGAACGCCTCTATTGGGAGGGAGTTACCTGGTCTGAGTGCGCTGGATCCCACAGACCTCAGGGACTGTCGGCTTCCGAAGACGCGGTACGCTGTCTTGCAGTCGACGCAGCCCCTTCTCCCCCAACCGGGTGCCGCGGCCCCGAAACGATGTTCGCTCACGGCCGGCAGTAGGTCGCGCCGCCATTGTCCTGATCCCCGAAATAGTCATCGGCGAGTTCGCCTATGTCGCCCTCAAAGGCCGCCTGGAGTCTCGCGACCCGAAGTCCGAAGTCACGGAACTGATGAGGGAAATCGACGCTTCGTCCTATCTGAGGGCCGCTTCCATGGACTCGGCCGCCTGGGAAAAGTTCCTCGACAGCGCCGTGCCGGAGCTTCACGACAGGATGATCTACTCCATCGCGTCGGCGAAGGGGGCACCCGCGATAATCACCCCCGACAAAGAGTTGAAGCTCTCGGGCTTCCCGACTCTTTGGTGAAGGCCGCCGAGATGAGCGGCTCGGAGGAATGCCAGCGGTCGTGGCCGCTCTTGTGGCATGATCATTGCGTCCTCTTTGGTTGCCGCGCGAAGTGGGGGGCACATGTCGCTTGGTCCTCTTGCCCACATGTATTTTGATAGCGTGATGATTTAAATAAGTGGACAACTAAATAGAACCGGCATGGCGTCGAAGACCATAACCGTCAACGTCCGGGCGGACGTGGAAGAGAAGTTCAGGAGGGTGGCCGCCTCCACCCATGGCAGGAAGAAAGGCTATCTCGGGCGTGCGCTCACAGAGGCGATGGAGAAGTGGGCGCGCGAGAAGGAGGAGGGCGACGCCGTGGTCCAGACCCTCGGCATCCTGGACCAGGGGCTGGAATTGAAGGGCCTCAGGTACCGGCGCCGAGAAGAGCTCCATGAAAGATAGATACTTCTTCGACACGAACATCATCGCATACGCCTTCGACAGGAGCGACAGAGCCAAGTGGGAGGTCTGCCGGGGGCTTGTTCGGGAAGGCTTCCAGGGTGGGTCCGGCTGTTCCGTTTCGAGCCAGGTCCTCGCCGAGCTCTTCGTGGTGTTGACAGCCAAGGTGGGAAAGCCTGTCCCACCAAAGAAGGCGAGCACCATAGTGAGGAGCTTCGTCGATTCGCCTTCCTGGACGAAGCTGAATTACGACCACCGGACGGTCAGCCGAGCGGTCGCCGACTCCGGCTCGACGCCGGCCCACTTCTGGGACCTCCTGATAGCCGAGACCATGAGGGACGCCGGCGTGAAGAGAATCTACACGGAGAACGTGAAAGACTTCGAGGGGATACCGTGGGTCGAGCCGGTCAACCCTCTGCGTCCGCGCCCGGCCCGCTAGCTCCCCCAGCCATACCACCGGCCCGTCGCAGCTCGCCTCCGGGTCAGACTCGCCGGCGTCGATGAAAGTCCGGCTCAGTCGGCCCCTCGTACGGGCCCTGGATGCCCGACTTCTTGCCGACCTCGAAGCCCGGCGCGTCGTCGAGTTCGAAGGACTTGGGGCGCCCGAGGAAGAGGAAGCGGCGGAGGGCGCACTTTCGTCGGGCCCCCTGCAAGGCGCTGTTCAGGCCGAGCTTCACGGCCTCCGCATGCGACCTCTCGTCTCCCGTGAGAAAGCGGGCGGCCTCCGCAGCCTTGGCGGTGGCGAACTGGGCGCATCGGCCTGATAGACGTGCGCCGCTCTCCGAAGAAACGGTCAACCCTGAGGGGACGGCTCAGGACGGAACGTCGGCGGCTCATCGTGGGTGCTTGGCCTGCTCTTCCATGGCCCGTCTGGCGGTCCTCGCTATAGCCTCGCCCGCTGTGAACCTCGGCCTCCACCCTTCGACGTCCTCCCCCGACGGCAAGCGGCCCCTCTGCCGCCGGCCGAGCTCCTCCAGAAAGCCCTTCAGTCTCATGGTTCCCATCCCCTGAATCCCTGAAGGTACAGCAGGTGCCGGTCTCCGCGACTATGGGCTCGGCCGTCAAAGCCAGGCCGCACTCCAAAAACGGTTGCCAGACGGGTCGCCATCGACCTCACCGACCCGCCGACCTGCCCTTACGAGCTTCGACGATGATTCGTAGCGGGGAACTCCAATGGCGCTCAACGTCTTGGGCGCCTCCCCTTCGGAAGCAGGTCGAGCATCTCGGCCACCGTCACGATCCTCACCCCT
>JAJZIG010000010.1 GCA_021851265.1 archaeon
ATGGCAGGTCCGCCGAAGCGCGTCTATTTATGGGCGGCTCTTGGCGAGGGGGCCATCCGACAGCAGGTCTTCGACCAAGCTTTTCGTAGATGCGACCCCTCTTGAGTCGCCCGTCAAGACATGCTCGACCTTCCCGTCACCGTACTCCAGGAAGACCTGAGGTATGACGTAGTCAGGAGACCAGTCTCCATACTTCTTGACGAGGTCGTCTGCTAGCCTCACTTCGTCCGTGTCGATGTCATGCAGGAAGCACGGGATTCCTAGAGCTTCGGCCCTCTTCTTCAGTGGCTCGACCGTCGTTGGGACACAGTGGGGACACCACTTCGCATAGACTACATGGATGGCCTTGGGTTTTCCCATGGGTCTGGCATCTACAGCTCGGATATTAATCACTCGCGGACCCGCATCAGTATATCCAAGCTTGGAGGCGACCTTTCACGAGGGCTTTCAGGGCCCCCTCTACCTCTCCGAGTGTCCCGAACTCACGCGTCTGAATTCTCCTTCCAGGAACCCCTCTCTTGCTGAACGAGTAGGTCATCACGGTGTATTTGGATCCGAACCGTGTGACGAAAGCATAGAGCTTCTTCCCATCTGACTCGCCAATCAATCTGATTCCTGCATCCTGATCCAAGACTCCCAGCCTCATCATGAGGGCCGGGAAGGAAACGACCTTGTCCTCGTAGAACATCCCTCGATGTGTCCAAGTTCCCGTTCAAAAACTAATACCCAGGCAAACTCAGACGCCTGGTCTCGCTTTGAACAAACTTGCCCTCTATGACACCATGAGCGGGAAGAAGGAGCCCTTTCACCCTCGCAACCCCCCGTTGGTCTCCATGTTTGTCTGCGGCCCCACCGTCCAATCTGAGCTCCACCTGGGGCATGCCAGGACCTACATTTTCTTCGACGCCCTAGCGCGATACCTTCGACACCTCGGGTACGATGTCTACTACCTGATGAACATAACCGACATCGATGAGAGAATCAGCCAGGCCGCTGCCAGAACAGGAGAAGACCCACTCGAGTATTCACACAGAATGGTCTCATCGATGATGAGAGACTTGGAGAGCCTGAATATACACACAGTCTCCCGCTTCGAACCAGTGTCTGCCCACGTCGACGAGGCGATAAGACAGGTCAATGCCCTACTGGAGAAGGGGTTCGCGTACAAGGCCGATGGCTGGGTCTATTTCGACACCGCGAGATTCAAACGCTGGGGGCGCCTCTCCCACCAATCGAAGAACGACCTGTCGCTCAGGCCCCTCGAGCTTTCACCCAGGAAGAGGAATCTCAACGACTTCGCTTTATGGCGACCCGAGATACTCGTCGACGGGCTCTGGCCGAGCCCTTGGGGGGTCGGGTCTCCAGGCTGGCATATACAGGACACAGCTGTCACCATCCCTATCTTGGGTCCTCAGTATGACATCCACGGCGGAGCCTATGAGCTTGTCTATCCACACCACGAAGCCGAAATAGCCGAGGCCGAGTCAGTCACAGGCGCTCGGCCTCTAGTCAGGCACTGGGTGCACACCAACCTCGTGAAGTCCGACGGACTGAAGATGTCAAAATCCTTAGGTAACGTGGTCACAGTGAGGGATACTCTTAGGACTTTCAGTGCCAGCGAGATCAGACTGGCATCTCTTTCCATCCACTATCGCAAAGAGGCCGACCTTTCAGGGCTGGCCTCTGCGAGGCGCAGGCTCCACGGCATGAGGACAATAGCAAAGCGATTCGCAGGCAGAGCGGCTTCGGTAGAGCCGTCTCTGACCCCGTTTGAGCGAGCCCTGAACGACGACTTCGACACACCGAAGGCACTAGCCTGGGCTGAAGGCGCTCTGAAATCGGCTTCGAAGGAGGCGGACCGGGATAGAGCCGCAGCTGTCGCCGTACCTGCGATAGAAGGGATGAAGATACTAGGCGTGGACCTGTTTGAAGGCGCCTGACGGGAGAAGCGCCGAGCTGAACGAGCTCGGATGGTGGTCTAGATGGGCTAAGCTCAGCTGGCGCGGCGACGGCTACCTCATGACATCAGAAGAATTTCCTGAACCATTCTTCAATCACGCCGGTGCCCTCACTTGCAGGGGAGCGAAGAGGACCGCAGCCTGGGCAGAGCGCGAACTCTTCCGCCGCGGGAAGAACTCTACCTTTCTGGGCTTTGAGGACTGCGAGGCAACTCCTTTCTTCATCGCCTTGGGTTATCGACGCGTGGATGTCATGGCGGTCCTTTCTTCAGCGGGTCGAGCTAAGAGCCGTCGTGGTGGGCGGAAAATGCTACCCTCGCCCTCGCCCAGGGAGTGGGCTTCGGCGTACCTGAGGTCCTTTTACGGTGACGAAGGTCTCACAGCTGTAGTGACTCCCATCGTCGCTTCCCTGTCGCAATCCCGAGCAGTCACACTTCTGGAGTCGAGGGCAGATGATGAAGTCACTGGCGTCCTAGCCATCTTCAGGACGAAGGGGATTGCGGGGGTCTACTGCGTGGGTACGACTCCTGAGCACAGGAGGGAAGGGGTCGCGACCAGCCTGCTGTCCAAGGCCAAGGAAATAGCTGATTCCGAGGGAAGAGCCCTCGTGCTACAGACTCTGAAGTCGGACGGCGTCTTGAATTTCTATCTGGACCGGGGCTTCGAACCATTGTATACCAAGGCCGTCCTGGAAAAAAGACTCAAATGACTACTGGAAAGAAGTTCTACGACTTGGATCTTGGCGTCAACATCGAACGGAAGACGAAGATAGGCATCCATCCGTTCACCAGTGTATTCGAAGGTTTCGACAAACTCAGAGCGGTCAGGGGTATCTTCGGGAAGGACACGGATGAGGTGCTGGGTGCTCTCTCGGTGGAGGTGTCCAGACGGCGAGGCTACATGAGGATAAGCGACCACGAGGGGTCCATCATGGTTTGCTCGAAGTATCTTAAAGAAGGCAGGGAAGTTGATGTCTACCTGGACGTGATACACGAGCTGGTGCACATCCGCCAGCACAGAGCGGGCATGGAGCTCTGGGATAGACGGTACGCCTACATCGACAGGCCCACAGAAATCGAGGCTTACAAGGTAGCTGTGAAGGAAGCTCGCAGGCTGGGAATGGACGAGAAAGACGTGGCTCGGTACCTGAAGGTCGAGTGGATCTCCGAAGAGGCTTTCCAGCGCTTTCTCAGGAACGTCGGCGTGAAGACGCTGCGCTAAGACTGGCTCCAGAATGGCGGATACGCCGGCTGAGGCGCAGCCCTACTACTTGTGTCCTGGCCACCGCGCCGCATCGAAGATTTCAGGACCTGTTGAAGGCTACCCGACAAGGGAGAGGAGTTTCTCCTTCCATTTCCCTCCCCTGTCCATCATCTTCGCCTCGAACACCTCTGCCCCGCCAACTTCCACGACCGGCACCCTGAGGAAGTACCTGGCCTGGAGTTCGGGATCTCTGTCAACGTCTACGGTGATCATGTTCTGCGTTATACCCAACGAGCGGGCCTCAGCCTCCACCTCCTCGCAGAGATGACATCCTTCCCTGCGGTAAAGCACCACGGTCCGGGTGTGACTCCCGTCAACAAGGTCCCTGGCGTCGGATTCCCTGTTGACCCCGCTCATCCCGCCCTCCCGTTCACACGAGCCTACCGGATTTCATAACATGGATTACTCTCTCCGGTGCTAGTGCCTGTATGTCTTTTTCTGGATCTCCTCTGACTACGACTATGTCTGCTCTGTACCCTTCCCTCAGCATCCCCGCCTTCTCAAGTCCGAGGCAGTCAGCCGCCCTAGACGTTGCTGCGACGAGCGCTTCTCTGTTCCCCAGGAATCTCGCCTCCTCTGCTATTTCTTCATAATTGCGCCCGTGCGGCCTGGCCCCGTCCCCGACTATATCTGATCCCATCGCCACCTCAGTCCCACTCTCTTTGGCGACCAACATGTCGTCCGAGAGGTGCCTCTTCACCATCTCATTGCACCTATTCTTGTAAGCCGGGTTGGCGTATGTCACCAGCGTCGGGACATAACGGGTACCTTTCCTCTTCATCTCAGAGGCTAGCCGGGGAGTAAGGCCAAGCCCATGCTCGATGGAGTCTACTCCGCAACTGACGGCCCTCCCTATGGCTTCCTCTCCATAGGCATGGGCAGCGACCTTGAGTCCCAGGCGCTTCGACTCATCCACTATGGCCCTCGTCTCCTCGAGGGTGAAGTTCGGTTTGACTTCGGTCCCGCGAGAGAACGCACCCGACGCGTAGAATTTGACTACTCTTCCTCCGTCCCTGGCCACCTTCCTCACCGCCTTCCGACACTCCCAGGGGCCGTCGCAGAAGTACGTGTACGACGTCAGCTGCTGAGCCACCTCGAGTGAGAACGCCGGCGGGTCGTCGTCCCCTCCGGTCTGGGCGAGGGCCCTGGCGCACGACACTACTTCTGGTCCGTCGATGGCTCCCTCGGCCACGGCTTGAGCAAGGTGGACCCCTCCCTTTGTCCCCAGCTCGCGGACGGCTGTGAACCCTGCGCGAAGCAGCTTCCGCATGTCTCCTGCGCCCCGGAGCACCGCAAGCGTATCTGGGACTGATGCCCACTCGTTCACTCCCGCTCCCTTCGAGGAGTAGAAGTGAACATGAGCGTCGATGAGGCCCGGGAGTATGGTCCCTCCTTCTACCTTGGTTTTCTTTGAGCCTCTGGGCTCTTCTACCGAACCACTTTCCCCAAATCCTAGTATGGTCCCACTTTTGCTGTCGACCTTGACAGTAGCATCCTCATAGAACCTCTTCCCATCGAAAGCCTTGCCGCTGAATATCAGGATCGCCATTTATGGTCGGTCAGGTTCCCACGGGAGGGTCAGCAATAACGTCTCCGTTGCTATCTCTCCCGCACCAAGTGCTGCGCTGGCCTCGGGCATGACTGACGCCTCCCCCGCAGCCTGCAACTCAGTCATGGGTTGCTCAATCATATCTTACCGCAGTAGGGGGCAACGCCATGAAGAACGGCCCGGCGGTGAAAATCTTATCGAGTCTCTCTGTGACGCCCACAAATCGCTCTCTGACTTCCTCAATCATCTTGTCCCATGACTCCCACTCGTCTCTGCGAGGGGCGATAGGGGACCTCTTCCACGGCTCGACATCTTAGTCGAGCTCACATGTTCTAGCACTCATGGACCCAGTGCACGACTGGAGGGATTTGAAGCAAGCGCCAGCCGTCTGCCAAGCTGATGAGGGAGGGCTGAAAGTGTCCCTTTCACTCGGGGTTGAGCCAGATGACGTTTCCGTCCGGGTCCTCGAACTGGGCGTATATTCCCCAGCCGTCGTCCTTAGGTGGGTGCGAGAACTTCACGCCTTTCCCTTTGAGCTCCTCATACGTCTTGTTCAGGTCATCCGTCGCCAGGGCGATGCCGGTGTTGCCTTTCTCCAACTCGTCACTCTCGCAGAGGTGAAGCACCGTCTTCGATCCCCTAGGTGCGACCGTGATCCAATGCCCTTCCGTGGACCTTGATTCCAGGCCAAGCACTTCGGTATACCACTGCAGAGCCTTCTTAGAGTCAGAGACCACCACGGCTATATCTGCGATTTCGCGGATCATGAAGGTCCTCCGTTCTTCCACAAAATAAATCTGCTTCTCGTGCATGGTACTTACCAGGGAACCTCTTAATGAAGGCCCCTTTCATCAGGTAAATGAGATGCGATTCGAAGCGTCAGTGGTGGTAAGGGCGGCGCACGAGAAGGTCTACTCGGCCTACACTGACTTCGGTGCTGCTCCAAAGTGGTCCTCGCAGGCGAAGGCGGCCGTCGTCTCAGCAGATGGGAACTTAGTCCGCCTCGAGACCGAAGGGAACGGTCGGAAGGTAATCAGGGAGATGAGGCTCTTCCCGCCCGAGAGGGTCGAGTCGGAGTGGGAGACGAGGTTCACGAGGGCTAGTAGCGTAGTAAAGTTCGAGGACCTCCAAGAGGGAACCCGGGTGACCGCCACGCTTGATATCAGGTTCAAGGGACACTGGGGATGGATATTGAGGACACGAGGAAAAGCCGACGCCGAGTCTTCGGCAGCCCAAGAGCTGAATTCGTTCGCGAGGTATGTCGAAGCGCTCTAAGCACGGGTCGGTATCCGCGGCCACTGATGACAGCAGTCAGCCGTCCTCCACACCCACATCGTTGGGCATCGGTTCCAAACCCTGGGGTCCTCGTTCGGCTCTCCCTCGCCACAGCCACCGTCTATGTCCGAACTGGAGCCTCATATCACGCCCTACACGGCGGGCCGCCCCGGCAGCTTTTTATCTCGAAGGGCGTTTCAAACCTAAGACAGGATTGCTAAGACACATGTCTCACGAAATTGGCAGGGATTTGAGCACAAAATCTAGGCAGTTCTTCGAACTGGTGTTACCCCCAGCAGACGTGTTCGAAGACGGGTCGGACCTGGTCATAGTAGTAGACCTGCCAGGGTTCAGGAAGGAGGAAATCAAGACAAGGCTCAATGAGTCTGCATTCACCGTCACCGCCAAGAGGGAGGCCGACGAGAAGGATGGCATCTCTTACGCGGCACAGCGACCGCTTCGGCTCAGCAAGCGGATCCCGCTCCCTGTCAAGGTGGAGACGGGGGACGAAGAGGTCACAGGGAAGTATGAGGAGGGGGTGCTAACCGTACGGATTCCCATCAAGGGAGTCGGCAGGGTAGTAATACAGTAAAGACGCGCCCTATCTCCGAGCAACCAAAGCAGCAACCGCGAGCAAGAACAGTGACACTGCAAAGCCTGCCTTTCCGAGGACTGTCCCGAAGTAGAACGCAGAGGCGACCAGGCCGCTTACGCTAACCCCTGCAATGGCGCCCGACAGGAACGGACCTCTTCCTCTGGGCCGGGCACTCTCCCTCGAGTGATAGTCTTCCAGGGCGCTCTTCAGGAGTGGGGCGACCTCTATGGTCGCCTCTAGCCCAGACCTCAGTTTGGTGATCTCGTCTATGATGTCCATTTTGTAAGCCTCACTTACGAGACCCTCGTCTTCGAGGAGCCCACCGAGCATGCGGACGAAGCGGAAGTCAGGGTCCAGGGTGACACAGACTCCCTCCAATATCGACGACATGCGCATGTAGAGCACCAAGTTCTTCGGCAGCCTGAAGGGGAACTGGTAGATTGTCCTATTGGCGACCTCCATAAGTGCCCTGACTTCTGTTTCCTCCACATTCCTCCCATGCATGTCGGCTATCGCGAGCTCGATACCCCGGCGGACCACCACCCTGTTAGCCATCGGGTCAAGAATCCCTAGGCGCAGCATCATATCGACCACCTTGTCAGGATCCCCTGTCAGCAGGGCCAGGTAGAACCGTATGAGATTGGTGCGCGTGTCCTCATCCAGTGTCCCAACCATGCCATAATCATAGAGAATAATTTTCCCTTCGCCAGTCACTGAGATGTTCCCAGGGTGAGGGTCGGCATGGAATATCTCGTCCCCGAGCAGCATAGCCAGGAACACCCTTGCCACCTTCCTCGCGAGCCGCTTTCTATCGATGCCAGCGTCGTCGAGGGCCTTCACATCTCCTATCTTGATCCCAGTCATCCTTTTCATGACTAGCACGCTCCCGGATGATAGGTCGCTGAACAAATCTGGGACTATCACCTCTCTCTCACTGCGGAGGTTGCGCTTGATTGCTAGGAGATGCTCAGCTTCCTTCTTGTAATTCATCTCCTCAAGGATCGTCAGCGAGAACTGATCCACAATCGATTCGGCGCTGGTCCTGAGTCCGCGGTCGATGAACCGTCCCACCAGGGGGACGAGGCGCCTGAGCACCTTGGTGTCGACAGACACCTCATCACCTATGCCGGGCCGGTTCACCTTAACCACAACGTCCACTCCCTTGTACCTCGCCTGGTACACTTGGCCAAGGCTCGCCCCGGAAACCGCTGAAGGGTCGAACGAGTCGAACACTCCGTCGATAGGTCCGATGCTGGCCTCAATCACAGGCTTGACCTGTTCAAACGGGGCAGGCGGTACGTCATCCTGCAGCCGGGCGAACTCTTCAACATACGGCTCTGGCAGGACATCAGGTCGCACAGAAAGGAGCTGCCCCAGTTTGACGAAGGCTGGGCCGAGTTCTATGAATGCTTCGACGGCTTTCCGGCCGTGTTCCCGATACTTCTCCGGATTAGCAATCTTTCCTTGCGCCCTGAGTATCTCTTTCCTGTCGCTCCTATACCTCAGCCCGACCAAGAGAAACCTGAAGACGACCTGGACGAATCTTCTGTCCTCCTTCCTAAACAGGGCCATCCTGTTCCTCAAGCCGAGTGGACGGAGGGGCTTTTGAACAATCCCCCCAGGGAGCGATTAGGAACAGCCCTTAAAATCACAGGCGCGGGACCTTCTTGCTCATGGGCAAGATCAAAGTCGCATCCTTCGGAGTAGGTGTCATCGGGAGTGCAGCTGCGAAATTCATACTTGAAGAGAAACAGCGGCTGGAGCTGGTTGGAGCATTCGACATAGACCCAGGGAAGGTCGGGAAGGACATCGGGGGGGTTGTCGGGCTCGGCCGATCAGTTGGCGTGGCAATCACCAACGACCTCAGAACCGCATTGAAGGACGCCGACATAGCTATCCATACCACCACCAGTTACCTAAAGTCGGCTTATCCTCAGCTGGAATCCATACTGTCCCAAGGTGTAGACGTGGTTTCTTCATGCGAAGAGCTCTCGTATCCATACATAGTGGACAAGGAACTGTCTGGCGCACTTGACTCACTGGCGAAGAAGAACGGGGCGACAGTCCTAGGGACTGGCATAAACCCGGGCTTTCTCATGGACGCCCTTCCCATAGCCCTCACCGCTCTATGCAAGAGCATAAGCAGAGTCAGGGTCTCCCGACGCATGAACGCAGCCACCAGGCGCGTACCCTTCCAGAAGAAGGTCGGGGCAGGCTTGAGCGTCGCAGAATTTGAGGGAGCCATCAAAGACGGACGGATTTCGGGGCACGTGGGTCTGGAGCAGTCCGTCTCCATGCTCGCTGACGCGCTAGGCTGGAGGCTGGACAGGGTAGATGTGGGCGAGGTTGAGCCGGTCATCACGGAAACAGCTACCGACGCTGGCTATGTCAAGATACAGCCAGGTAGCGTAGCAGGGGTCAAGCAGAGAGCGAGAGGCCTCGTAGGCGGTGACACGCGAATAGAGCTGAACTTCTCCGCCTACGTGGGTTCGGAGGAGGAGTACGACCAGGTCGAGATCGACGGCGTGCCGCCGGTCAACTGCAAAATAAGCCCCTGTGTGCACGGAGACCACGGCACCGTGGCCATGCTCGTCAACATGGCTCCAAAGGTCGTGGCGTTTATGCCAGGGCTCTATACGATGAAGGACATGACGCTGCCGTCAGCCTTCCTCTGAACAGAGCGCTCTCACTCTTTCTGCTGTCGGGACCCAATCTCGACCAGTTGGAACTGCGCCTGGTACCTCTTCCCATTGATTTCCAGCTTCTGACTGGCCCAATAGCCCACAGAGCCGGTGCTGAACTTCTTTTCTGGAAGGCCTACATCGGCGACCTTCTGAGCGCCTTCGTAGATTTCTATCCGAGGCATGGGTCAGCGACGAGCAGGTGCTAGTTAAGGGTGTCAGGCCTACTTTTGGTTCTGTTGCGTTGAATTAGAGCGCCAGGGTAGACCTCCTGCAGTTACTCTGGCCCGCCACAAGTACGAATTCTCCTTTCTCTGTTTCTATGCTCACGTCTTCGATGGCAGGGGCGACCCGGTTCTCATAGGCAAGTGTGAGGTCCACGATTTCTGTTTCCGGGAACCGGGCGACCGCGTTGGACGCCCGATTCTTAGGCTGTGTTCTGGGGGTAAGCCAGATGGACTGGATTTCCCTAACGGTTAACCGTGACCGACATCGCCCTAAGGGGTTCGTCATTGGCCGCCCACAGGATTCCAAGGTTCTCGACCGCTTACATGGACCGGTCTGTCGACCCACGCGCAGACTTCTACCGGTACGCCGTCGGGGGGTGGCTGAAGGCTAACCCGCTCCCCAAAGACAAGTCCAGGTACGGCGCATTCAACGAGCTGGACGAAAGCAACCTGCTCCTCCTGCGATCTATCGTCGACAGATGCGCCCGGGCGAGTGGAGACGGAAGCGCCAACCCGGTCGTCAGTCTGGTAGGTCGTTTCTACAGGTCGGCCATGGACACGCGGAAGATAGAGGCTGCACAGTTCCGCCCGATCGAGGACCTCTGGCGCCTTGCTGAGGGTGTCAGCTCGCCCAAAGATGTAGCGGAAGTCCTCCCGCAGCTACACGTCCAGGGAATCGAACCGGCATTCCACTCCTTCTCGAAGGCAGATGACAAGGAGAGCGGCATCTACGCGTTCTTGTTCGAGCAGGGTGGCCTCTCCCTTCCTGACCGTGACTATTACATCTCGCAGGATTTCGCTAAGCTCCGGCGGCAGTACCTCGTCCACATGACGAAGATGTTCACACTAAGAGGGCTCGACGGAAGGACTGCTGGGCGCTGGGCCGCAGCCGTCCTCAGGATAGAAACAGCTCTTGCCAAGTCGAGCAGGTCCAGGACAGAGCTGCGCGAACGGGAGAAGAACTACAACAGGATGAGCATTTCAGAGCTTGGGTCCGCCTACCGCTCCTTATCTCTGCCCAAGTTCATAGAAGACGCCGGAGTACCTGCCCTTCCACACGTGGTAGTGGGGCAGCCGGAGTACTTCAAGGCCCTCGACCTACTCCTGGCCCGGGGAGACATGGATGACTGGAGGGCCTACCTCTGCTGGAACGTCGTTCACTCGATGGCCCCCTTCCTGCACTCCGCCATCGAGAAGGAGAACTTTGACTTCTTCCGCAGGAAGTTGACCGGCCAAAGGCAACCGGAGCTGAGGTGGAAACGCTCCATCAGGATCATCGACGCTCTAGTGGGTGAGGCTCTCGGTAAGCTCTTTGTGGAGGAGCACTTCCCCGAGGAAGCGAGGAGGAGGGCCGACGCGCTAGTCGAGGACCTAAGGAGGGTGTTCACGAAGAGGCTGGAGAGTCTCCCATGGATGTCTGATGCGACAAAGCGACACGCACTTGCAAAGTTCCACAACTTCAGAGTCAAGATCGGCCACCCGGCGACTTTCCGCGACTACTCCGCATTGAAGATCGACCCCGGAGACTTCGCCGGGAACGTACGACGGGCAGCAGCCTTCGAGTTCAGCCGCCTGGCGGCGAGGGCAGGAGGCGAGGTAGACAAGGACGAGTGGCAGATGAGTCCTTCGACCGTGAACGCATATTTCGAGGAGACCATGAACGAGATAGTCTTCCCGGCAGGCATACTCCAACCGCCTTTCTTCGACTACAAGGCGGACGACGCAGTGAACTACGGCGCCATAGGGGTCGTCATTGGGCACGAAATCACCCACGGCTATGACGACCAAGGGAGGAAATACGACGACCAAGGCAACATGAGGGACTGGTGGACCATGGAGGACAAGAAAGAATTCGACAAGAGGGCGAAGGCCGTCGTCAAGACCTATAGTGCTGTAGAAGTCCTCCCTCGGCTGCACGCCAACGGCAAGCTCACCCTGGGTGAGAACATCGCGGACCTCGGTGGTGTGAGTCTGGCTTTTGAGGCGCTGCAAGGAAGGCTTTCAGCAGCCAGCACCTCTGCGAAGAAGGACGGCCTCACTTTGGATCAGCGCTTTTTCTTGTCCTACGCCCAGATATGGCGGGAGCAGATGACCGAACAAGAGGTCAGGAGGCGCACCACCATAGACCCGCACTCCCTCGGTCGGCTGAGAGGTGTAATCCCCGCAGTCAACCACCCTGCCTTCGATAGGGCTTTCCCTCCGGTGAAGGGGCACACCTCAGCACGGAGTGCAAGAGTCGGCGTATGGTAGTCGCCTAAGCTGCTTTTCACCATCCGCCCTGCACCACATGGTGCTAACTATCTGACTCTCTGGGTGGCCGGTCTCTTGACTGCGGAGACGCGAGGATGGGTCACCCTGTCTGACTCGACCTCAGCACAACACATGCGTCTCACCCAAAGCTTCGCCCCAAGGGTCTCCAGAGGGAGACGCGAAGCCCTGTGAAACAAGCCCAGAGATTGTTTACGCTACTGACGGGGTTTCCGCCACTGCGGGCTTGCTCAGTTGGACGATTTCTACATGTGTCTTCATGGGTAACTTAGTCCCTGCAGCCCACATCGCTTCCTTCCCTTTCTCGAAGCTCTCCGCCTTCACGCTCAACTCAAGGACGACGCTCCCTATCGCGACCCGGGCAGCCAGCCCTATGGGCTTACCGAAGGCCTTGCGCATCCCTTCTTGAAGGCGGTCCGCTCCTGCCGTCGCAATCATCTTGTTCTCGCGGAGAATCAAGTGAGGGTATGTCACTACCCTGAGCAGGAAGTTCTCTTCTCCGAGCAGGGCCACCTTCTTACTGGCCGCGACCCTTGCCGCCTCCAGCGCGTTATGCCTAATCTGAACCCTGCCATCTGAGACGAGCTTGAATTTGTAATCGTAGTCATTTCTGCTCTTTCCCGTGGTAAAGCGCGCCACCTTGGGGTTGGGTGCCCCCGGAGCAAATTTCTTGCTGGTGTACGCCATCCCACGTATCACCCTGTAGTTCTTTCCGTGAACGGGTCTCCTACCTCAGAATTCGGGCTTCAGGCATTGCTAATTAAGTTTCGTGCTGTGTGGGTTCGTCGTACGCCCAGGCGTCGCCCGTCCTAGGAATGTCACGAAGTGGAAAGGCCGCCGTCTCAATGCCCTATCGGAATTCGGCCTTCTCTGCGCTTCCTCCGTTGACCCGAACCTCATAGGTAGCTCCAGGACCTCGTCCAGCGCGACTTTAACCCGACTCTGAGGAACTCCACCAGTCCAGAGTACATCGATGACTGACATCGCGAGGCAACCAGATCCAAGACAACGCTTTTCCGCGGGCCCGGAACCGAAGGGCCATGAAGACATTCGTGGGGGTCTCAGGCTTCAGCTATCCAACTTGGAAAGGAATGTTCTATCCTGACGACCTGAAAAGCGACGGCTTTCTCCAATTCTATGCTAGGCGGCTAGAAAGCGTTGAGATCAACAGCTCCTTTTATGCCGCTCCAGGTTCCGCCCTGGTGAAAGGATGGGCCGAAAAGACAGGCGATGATTTCAGATTTGCATTCAAAGCGCCGAAATAAATCACGCACGTCGACAAGCTTGGCAAGGGCGCCTCCGATGCTGCCCTTGACCTCTCAACGGTGCTGGACGACCTAGGCGAAAGAAGAGGCCCCACGCTGTTTCAACTCCCGCCTTTTCTGAAGTTCGACCGGGAACTCTTGGATGACTTCCTCTCAAACACTGCCAGCATCGCATCCAAGGTCTTCGAGCTCCGCCACGAAAGCTGGATGAACGACCGAACCTATGACCTCCTGGAAGATCACGGCGCGGGTTTTTGCATAGCTGAGACCGAGGGCATGCACCCAGCGCTGGAGGTGACCGGCGGTACCGCCTACTTTAGGCTGAGGAAGGAAACCTACGAAGACAAAGCCGTAGCCGAGTGGGCGCTCAGAATCCGGAAAGCAGTCGAGGGCGCCGACGCGGAGGAATGCTACGTGTACCTAAGGCACGACGAAACAGGAAAGAACGCAATCTTGGCTGAGAAGCTCGCGCTTTCGCTGCGGTCCTAGCCGACAGCGCAGAGCGCAATAGGCGCACTTTCCGGGCGCAACCGTCGGCCCACGCTTATTACATCACCTCTGGCGGTGGGATAGATGCCTTTCCTCCTCCCTGACTCCCTAATGGAGGCTCGGGATGTTGCCATGGTCCTTGCCTTTGGGAAGCTATCAATCCTGGAGGCCTGCTCCCTGATGGAAGGCTCGGTGGAGCGTGCCGAAGCCCCCACCGAACGGATTGCTGTATTCCACACGACGCGCCTCGAACGGGGGCGACTCCGAGGCCTTGCGGGAGCGCACAAACTCGCTTCTGTCGTTACGGTTCTCGACTCGCCGTCAGGAGACCAAAGCTCACTCACCGACTTGATGAGCTTCCACCTGGAAGAGAAATCGAACGTCTCGCTCAGCGCCTACGGCGTAGTAGATGATGACTACGAGGACCTTGTCCGGTCCATGCTCGACGGGCTACGGAATAAGGGCCTTAGGAAGGTCAGGCTCCTCAGGCCGAAGGACAACGAGCTTCTCTCAGAGAAGGTGCTGACCAGAGGTGCTTTGGATGTCATCGCATTCCCCTACCACGGCGGGGTCGCCCTAGGCCCAACAGTCTGGGTCCCTGACTCGGCGCCCATGCGCCAGAGCGGGACGCAAAGGCCAGTCCCGCGACCTGAAATCGCGCTGTCGCCTCGCCTAGCCCGTACCCTGTTGAACCTGAGCGGCCTGAAGCCAGGACAGACTGTGCTCGACCCTTTCTGCGGTTCGGGGACCATTCTCGTGGAAGCGCTCAAAAGGTCTCTCAGGTGTCTGGGGCTCGACTCGAGAGCGAGCCGCGTCCAGGAGGCACGTGAGAACCTGCGGTGGGCAATCGGAGGGGTCACGGACAGAGGGTTCGATATCAGGAAGGGGGACGCCAGGGAGCTACCCAGAATGCTCAGAGGGACGAAGGTGGACGCCATCGTCACCGAGCCACTGCTGATCCCGAGTCTGACCGCCAGGCCGAAGACCTCCACTGCTGAAGCGCTGATACACGACTCAGCAAGCGTGTACAACGACGCCCTCGCCTCGATGGCTGAGTCGATCCAGCCCAATGGAAGGATTGTGGTGGTGGTCCCCCTGATAGAGACAATGGACGGGGACGAGGTCGCCGTCACGCTGGACGGCAGAAGGCTGAATCTCCGGCTGTACCAGCCCGGACCCGTAGGGTTCGAGTATCCTGTGAGGCTGTCGTTCGAGAGCACTAGGTGGGTGAAGAGGGCAGTCTACGTCTTCGAGCCCCGAGTCTGAGCTGTCTCGATCGTGGCCATGGCCTTTCTAAGGACCCCAGAAAGGACATTGAGCTGCGCGTCGGTCATCTTGGATGTCGCGGCTATCCTCTTCCCTACCTCCATCATGCCCTCCGCCTTGTGCTCTGTCATCTTTGACGCCACCGCAAGCTCTGAAAGGCTCTTCGCGAATACCTCCCTGGCCCTGCGACCCTGAGGCGCGCGGCTTTTCCCAGTTCCCCGGGAAGCAAGGTAGAGAGTTATCGCTGCTGCGTGGCCGATGTTCAGTGACCTGTACTGCTGACCGGTGTCGATGGTCGTAGTCACGTCACACATCCCAATCTCTGCATTGGTCAGGCCTGTCGTGTCCCTTCCAAAGACCAGCGAGGAGGTGGAGGCGGACGAAAGAATATCGTGCAGCCTCTCTGGGCTCATCATCCTACGTATTACGTTGGATTTCTTCGAGGCCCTGACCGCAGTGGTCGCCACCAACAACTCGTTCTCCTCCCTCACCCTTTCGAGCGTGGTCACCACGGCCCTATCGAGGACATCGGAGGCGTGCGAGGCATAGATCGAGGCCACTGAGAGGTCAGCCTTGGGGTTGACCAGGTAGAGTTTCCGGACGCCGAAGTTCTGCGCGAGTCTGGCCACGTGCCCTATGTTGACCGGGCCCTGGGGCTCCACTATGGTGACCGAGACGCCCCTAGGTAGCACACCGCTGTCCCGCCAGCGAGGCATAAATCCGTCACCCCCTGCAGAGCTCGAAGACCTCCTCAGGCCCGAGCGAAAACACCCTCCTCTGGCCATGGCCAGGCCCTCCCATGCCCAGCTCCGCGAGGGCAGAATCTACTTGCCTTCTTCTAAGGGTGAAGAGGCTGATTATCCTAGATGCTTCTCTTTCCGAGAGCCTATGCCTCGGAACGATGGCGATAACCACCGAGCCGACCCTCGGCCTTGGCGAAAACGCCTCGCTTCCAACGCGTTCGAGGACTCTGATCCCGAATGCTATCTGCGCAAGGGCAGAGACCCCCCTGTAGTCTCGGCTCCCCGGCGGGGCGGTCAGCTTCTTGACGAAGTCTCTCTGCAGCATCACTACGGCCCTGTCGAACTTCATGGTGCAGAGCCACCTTACGAAGGTGGACGACTCTGCGTAGGGGAGGCTGGCTACCAGCACGTCGAATGTCGGCCGTTCGGCGAACGCGTCTCCCAGGCGGACATCTGCCTCTGTACCATCAAGCATTTTCACGGTCTCCTTGAAGTTCTCACTATCTATTTCGTAAGCCAGCAGAGGTGCCCCTTTCCTTACGAGGAGCCTTGTGACCGCTCCCCTCCCAGTGCCGATTTCAAGCACCCGCTCATTTCTGTTGATGCCTGCATATTCGACCATCCTCAGCGCCACCCCCTCATCGACGAGGTAATGCTGGCCGAGCCTGTGACGTTTCATCTACTTCTTTACGAAGACACTGATTCTCGAGTCTCCGGCCAGCTCTTCGATAATCCGCTTCGTTATCATCTTGGCGGGATCATGTAGCCCCACCCTGATTTGGACATCGTCGAAGCTGGTGAACGGCTGCCTCTCTCTCATCTCGACTATCTCCTTCATGAATGTCTTGCCGATACCTGGGATGAGTTCGAGCCCGTGGAGCCTCGGCGTGAGCGGTTGGAGGTCGTTGAAGTAGGCGACGTATTTCTTCTCCTTCTCTTTCACCAGGCCTTCTATCACCGCCGGGAGCGAAGCCTTGGCCTCCGGCGAGAGCTCTTCATAGATGAGCTTTCCGAGGACGCTGACTATCTTCTCCCTCCCCTCCTTCCCTATCTTCACCTTCTCTCCGGCCTCGAAGTTCTGGTCTTCCATTGCCAGGAGCTCCAGCAGGGTCAGCCTCTCTTCTCCTATGGCTTCCACCATGGGGCCTTCTCTTCCCTTGATCACGGTGGACTTGCCCCTTGGCATGAAGTCCAGCACATAGGCGAACTCTTCGTACTTCTTATCCGCAGGCATCAATTCCCGGTGCTACTCTCCTTTCCGGTCGCCCTATCGCGTAGGGGACCCCGCGGCGCTATAAAGAACGACGAACATCACAGTCCTTCCCCCAGTGCTCCCCTGGTAGCCGCATGCAGCCGCCTTGTTATTTAATGCTGTCCTACCGAAGAGCGTTGTTGAATAACTCCGAACCAGGCCAGATTTATGTCAAGTCGCACAGGAGTGGCTCGCCAGACAACCAGGTAGAATTATCGTAGACACAGTAGCTATTCAACAAGCCTCTACCGAAGGACTAGTGCAGTATCTTCAGTATTTTCTCGAGGGTCTCGGTTGAGAGCAGTTTGCGCCATCCAGAGGTGAAGGTTCTCAGCTCCTCTACGGACTTCGGCGATATGTTCACCAATTCCACGGCCTCTTCTTCGCTCAGCCCGGCTTCGTCTTCCAACTGCTTCCTCAGCTTCTTCGCTGAGTCAGCTTCGGCCTTCGAGAACTTGGTGGTGTAGTCCAGTGTCCGCTTCTGTATCTGATCAGCTTTCTCCATGTCTATCTTCGCGAGAATCTGGTTCGCCTCGGGAATCGAAAGCAGCCGCTTCTCCTGTTTCTCCGACATCAGCTTCCCCCCATCCTCACGACATGCTCCTTCCTTGCGATGAGCTTCTTTACCTTGTCTCCTACCTTGACGTCCACGGTAACCGCCCGTCTCCCAACCTCGGTCACCGTCCCGACCAGGCCGTTGAACCGCCTGTGGGGCATCCCCTTCACCTGGGCGGGGTCGATTTTGATTACAACCTTGTCATCAGGGGAGTACTCTACGAGTAGGCTGCTCAGGCCCTTCTTGGCCGAAGCCCTCAGAAGCGACCTAGTTCTTCTCCTTATCCCGTGTGATTTCGGCAAACCTGAATGCTCCTATCTCCCTGACTCTACAGATGTCGAAACTGCGGCAACCGACTTCAGTTTTTAAGACTTCCGACACCGAGGGTGAGACGAGTTCCCCGTTCACGAACCGCTTCACGGGGAGCCCCCCATCCAGTTCGGCGTCTATAACGAGCGTCCTTCCCCTGGCCCTGGCCCTCACCCAATACACCGTCTTGATTGCCGGTCTGCTACTGGGTCTCTCGAATGTCACCGCGGCCCTATGGAACCTGGCGTGAAGCTCCGAGACTCCTTCGGGTGGAACCTTGGAAGCGGCCGTCGCCGTAATCCTCGTCTCGAAACGGAACGAAGGGATCCTCATAGGCTTAGACGGGAGCATCCTCCCGGAGGATACGCCCACCGTGCCGCCCCCCACACGCACCGCGAACTTCCTGACGAGCTTCCTCTTCTTCGGGCCCTTGATCTCGGCTACGAAGGGCCTCCCAGGGGAGAAGACCTTGCTGTCCTCGTCCTCGCTACCAAGCCATGTAAAGACCATCTTCTCGCTCCCAGCCAGTCTCCCAATCTTCTTCCTTAGCGCTCCCTCCACACTGGAGACGACCTTGAATCCCGTCCCCTTGCACTCCTCGCACCGTGCCCCCCGACACACGTCACAAAGGGACCTCCTCTGGGCGACCCCTGCTGGCTTCGTGTATCTCGCATAATAGAACACAGGCTTTGATGAGACCACTGCGTCTCCTCTCCCGAAGTCGGCTAGGACGGAGACGTCGGGCCTGGCTTTGTCAACCTTCCTCCTTGTGGCCTCAGAGATCTTCACCGCGACCAGCTTTGCTACTTGGACCTTGATCGTCTCGCCGCCTTTCAGCTTGAGTTCCGACCTCAACTCGTCCTCACGCTCCTGCACCCTCTCAGGGAGCGTCACGCCTACGGCGAAGGTCTTGAATTCATATGGACGAAGCCTTCGAGTCGCTGCTTTGGCCATCCTTGGAATCCCGTCCAACATCCCTTCGCACACGAAACACTCTCTTCCAGGCACCACTTGGAAAGGCTGGGCACCCGTGCCTTGCCTCTCAGAGCATCGCTGGCACAGCCTGTATGCCACGACCGTTCCGGGCACCCTATCCTTCACCCATGCGCCGCATCATCTGGCGCATTTCGCGTCCTTTGCTTGTCTTCACGAGAGTCTTCATCTGCTTGTATCTGCTCAGGAGCTCCCTGACGTCCTTCTCACTCCGCCCCGACCCTTTCGCGATGCGCCTGAGCCTTGACGCGTTAATGGTCTCGGGGTTGTTCTTCTCGTCCCCGGTCATAGACTGGATGATGGACCTGTAGACCTTTACCCTATCTTCTGCCTTGTCGAGCTCCTTGGCGTCAACCTGGCCCGAGAAGCCTGGGATATGCTCTAGGATCTTCTTGAGCGAGCCGAACTTCTTCATCTGTTCAAATTGCACCAGCAGGTCGTTCATCGTCATCTTCCCAGACATCACCCGCTGGGTCATCTTCTCGTCTACCACTACTTCGGACTCCCTGACCATATCCATGAGCGCCTTCAGGTCGCCCATCCCGAGGAGCCTGCCTACGAACCTGGTCGGGACGAACTCCTCCAGGTCGTCAATCCTCTCCCCCGCCCCGATGAAAAACACCTTCGCACCAGTGGCCGCCGACGCTGCCAGCGCTCCGCCTCCTTTCGCCGCGCCGTCCAGTTTCGTGACCACAATCCCGCCCACAGGTGCCGCCTGGTGGAACGCCAGGGCCTGGCTGTAGCACTGTTGCCCGATGGTCCCATCGATTACCAGGATGGTGGCGTCTGGTTTTACTCCACTCACCACATCCTTCATCTCTTGAAGGAGCCCCTTCTCCTCTTTATGCCTCCCAGCAGTGTCGATGATTATCATGTTCTTTGAACCCTCGAAGTGTGCCTTCCCTGCCTTCGCTATCTTCACCGAGTCCTTCTCCTTCTCGTCGCTGTAGACCTCGACCCCCGAAGCAGCCGCGAGCGCCTTCAGCTGGGCGACAGCCCCTGGCCTGAACGTGTCTGCAGCCACGACCCCGACCTTGAACCCTCGCCTCGAGTACAAGCGCGCCAGCTTTGCGGTCGTGGTGGTCTTTCCCGAGCCTTGTACTCCGAGCATCACCAACACGTTGGTCCTCTCCTTGCTGAGGGGCAGCCCACCTTCCCCGCCGAGGAGCCTGGCGAGCTCTTCGTAGAGTATGGATACGATCTGGTCTTTCTTGGTCACCCCGGCAGGCGGTTTCTCTTCGAGCGCCCTCTTCTGGACCCTCTCGGTCACCTCCAGCGCTATCCTTACGTTGACGTCGGACTGGATCAGCGCTCTCTGAAGGTCCCTTACGAACTCCTTCACAGCCCTTTCGTCGACGAGGTTGGCGCCCACAAGCTTGCGGACGGCTGACTGGAGCCCTTCACGCAGCGAGTCTAACATAAGGTGGAAGTCCGCCCCTGCGGTTCTTTAATAGGATTCAGACGCTTTTTTAGAGGAATGGACCGTCGACACGGCCGTGCGCGGCAAGTTGGACGGCTACGATGGCTGGAATGACCTCTCCCACTGGTACGATCGAAAGCAGGGGGACGGGGGCGACCTCTGGCACAGAGCTCTCATCGATCCGGCCCTATTGAAAGTAGTCAGAGACTGCCGCGGGAAGACGGTCCTCGATTTCGGATGCGGCAACGGTTACCTCTCGCGCCGCCTCGCGCGCCAGGACGCCGACGTGATTGCAGTGGACGCTTCTCCCAAGATGGTCGAAAGCGCCGGGGCGCACGGGTCCGCCGGGGTGAAGTACCTGTGCTCCGACGCCGCCAGGCTGAAAGGCATCCCAGACGGCAGGTTCGACATTGTCTTCGCGAACATGAGTCTGACGGACATGCCGGACGCAGAGAACGCGGTCGGCGAGGTGGCCCGCGTCTTGAAGGGAAGAGGGATATTCGTCGCTGGCATCTACCCCCAATGCTTCGAGGTCATGTCGCACTCAGGATGGGTGGCCGAGAAGGCGGGCGGGAAGCCGCGTACCGTATACAGGAAGGTCACAGGGTACAGGAAGCCTTTCTCCGACAAGATGCGCTGGGACATCAGCGACGGGACCAACGCCTACACGATGAGCTACCACAGGCCACTGGGCTGGTACGCTAGGGTGTCATCCTCCAAGGGGATGGCAATCACAGCTCTGGACGAACCGCAGCCTACCAAGGAGTTCGTCGAGATCAAACAGGGAGACACGGAGGACTTGGGCGGTCCAGGGCTTCGAGAGGTACCGCTTCATCTCATGATTGAAGCGGTCAAACTGTGAGTGAGCTGGTACGAGGGTCGGGGCGCTGTTCAGCGGCGGTAAGGACTCAGCCTACGCTGCCTGGCTAGCCTCGAAGAAAGACGAGCTGGTCTGCCTGGTGACGCTACTCCCCCAGTCTGATATGTCGTACATGTTCCACTTCCCCAATCTCAGATGGACGGCCTTGCAGGCGGAGGCGATGGGGGTCCCGCAGCTCACAGTAAGGACCGAGGGCGTGAAGGAGGAGGAGCTGGCTGACCTGGAGAAGGCGCTGGGAGAGGCGAAGTCGAAGTTCGGGCTCGAGGGGGTATACACCGGAGCCCTCGCCAGCGTCTATCAGAAGTCCAGAGTAGAGAGGATATGCCAGAGCCTCGGCCTTGACTGCCTTTCGCCCCTGTGGGGGGTCGACCCGGAGGCGCACCTGAGGAGACTCGCAGGCGAAGGATTCTCGGTAATCATGGTGAGCGTGTCTGCCCTCGGGCTGGACCAGGGTTGGCTCGGGAGAGAGTTGGATGAAGAGGCCATTGGGGAGCTGGTCGCCTTGGGAAGGAAGTACAGGTTTCACGCGGGCCTCGAGGGAGGCGAGGGGGAGACCTTCGTCCTAGACGACCCTCTCTTCTCAAGGAGGATCAGTGTGAGATCAGCAGTCAAGCACTGGAGGGGGGACTCCGGTCACTTGGAGATATCCGACGCCGTCCTGGTGCCAAAATCTGGAAAGCAGCGACAGTCGGCGTCCGAGGAGCGAGCTCCAGGGGCGCGGGACACCCTTTCACGAATATGAGCCCTACAGAACCTCGCGGCGCAAAAGCCTATATCCTGAGAGTCTGTCTTTCAAGTTGCTCTAGATGAAGGGGTTTTTGGGAAGAGCCGTCTGAGGCATCCGATGAAGAGCCAAACCATCGATAGAGCGATGTAATCTTCACTCCAAACAGTGCGGAAATGGCCGAGCCGCATTCTCTGCAGAAGACTCGGGTCCATGGGTTAATCGGCTGACAGAGCCGCTGGGAGGGTATTGGCCGAGGATTTCGTCAGCCGATGCTACGGGAAATCAACGCCGGCAGGTGAGCCCATAGTGATAAGGTCCTATGTCTAACGACTTCACGGTACGGAATCCATTCGCAGCCAAAATCCTTTGTGCCGTGGCCTCTGTGAGCCTAATCCCATAAGGCGGCCCTACCTTCATTCTCACCCTCTTCCAGTCCACGTCAACGATCACTGCGGCAGGCTTACAGATGCGCCTCACCTCATTGAGGAAGGCACCTTTGTCCTCTATGTCGTGTAGGACGTTGGCGAAGAGCGCGACATCCACGGAACAAGATGGAATACCTGTATCAGCGACATCTGACTGTATGACCTTGATCACCTTACGATCTGCACCTGATGTCGCAATCATCTTGCGCAGATGGTCCAGCATCGTCTTGGACGCATCTACCGCATAGACAATCCCGCCTTCCCCGACCAGTGAGGCCAGCGGCAGGGTGAAGAATCCCGGGCCGCACGCGAGATCGGCTATTGTCATACCTCTCATTACACCCGCGGCTTTCGATATCTTCAGCGGGTCTTGCCACTTCTTTCTCTCATCTGAGAGAAGGATACGCGCGAACTCGTCCTCGCGGCTCACGAACTACTCCATCTCCATGACTGACGACGGTCTCTCCCCTTTACCCCCGGACGAGCGTCGGTCGCGCTTGGACACCAGTGCCCACCTGCCCGTCAAGCCCTCTCCGCCCTCTATGACCTCGAACTCTTCGAGGATTTTCTGCCACTCCGCCCGCGAGACGCTACGAGGATCGCTCTTCCTGAACGCGCGTGTGACGCTGAGGTAAGCCGTCCCACTCGGTTTCAGTATACGCCCGACCTCGCGGATGGCGCCCCTGTGGTCTACCATGCAGCACAGGAGGCCGTTGGCAAGCACGAAATCGGTGGAGGCGTCGCTTATGAAGCTGAGCTGCGCAGCCGAGCCTACTCGGGCGTCCACAATGGCGCTCAGCTTGAGCTCTTCGGCCTTGGTCGACAGCGTCCCGACTGCCTTTGCGTCGAAGTCCACCGCGTAGACCTTCCCCGCGCTCCCCACCCTTCGAGCTAGAGGCAAAGCGTAGAAGCCCGACCCCGACCCCAAATCCGCGACAACCTGCCCTGCCGCGGCATGCTTCTCAGCGAACTTTGAAGGCGAGCTTGCCAGTCGGCGAATAAGGTTGTCCATCAAGAAGAGAGGGACGTGCCTGTCTCCCCTGGAGCAGGATGGACACGTAGTCTCGGCCGCCGTTGACCCTCCGCATGATGCCGTCGAGACTTGGATCAACTCTCTTGGGGGCTGAGCTCTCTCTCTGTGCAGAGCTACCGGAATCCTTAGGCTGAATCCCAACCGCAGTCCCTTAATTTGGACAGACGTGAGCATAAAAAACCTCCTACACATAATCAACAGTGCGCTAACGCGGATATCAGAAAGGTTGGCTTAACCTTCGACCATCACTCGAGCCTTGCGCACATAACTTGAATCCTACAGCTACGAGTCAGGAAGCAAACCGAAGAAACCTGATTGCCCCAGCAGTTCGAGGGAGTTGGTGCCTCCGCGAGTCAGGTGTCTCTACAGAAACGCCAAACTCAACATGACACAGATTGAGAACCACCACGCGCCGAACCAGAGTGCCGCCAGCCGGTCGAAGTCCTCGTGCAGGTACACATAGAACAGCATAGCGATGGTGAACAGCTCAGACGCGAACAGCGCCGCGAACTGGTTCTGCTGCGATATGGGGTTGAAGAACCACAGCGAAATCCCTACCGCCACCAGGTACACGGAGAGCGGGACCGCTGCGAGGGTCCGCATGTCGCGCTGGACGGTCGTCATGCCTGCCTCGCACTCTCGTTGATTCTAACCAGCCGCTTGACTATGAAGGCCATGAACGCGAAGCTGCCCACCAGCGTCACCAGACTGAAAAAGAACATCCCCGCCTCGCTCTGAATAGCGCTGAAGGAGTTCACAAAAGAGGCGAAGGCTATGCTCCCCACGAGGAGAAGAATCACAAAGCTCCCTGTCAGGGCAGGCACCTTGAATGGGGTCCTCATCACCCTCATGAGGGAGCCGCTGGATCCCTTGGCTGTCGTGGGCTGAGAGGCTGGACTGGGCGTCCGTGCCGGCTTCCTCATCCGCCAGACAACCCAGACGGCGCCTATGGTTACCAGAGCGGGAATCGCCAGGCCGGCTATCGACTGGGGGATTGGTATGTCCTGGCCCGGAGTGAGATATCCCCAGATCGTGAGCCAGACGAGCTCCACTATGAACACCAGCCCGAGCGTGGAGTAGACTGGTCTTTGCAGCGGGTTCCTCCTTTGGTTCCTGTCTACGAAGGGGAGGATGACCGCGAGCACGAGGCCGACCGTGACTAACGCCATCGCGTCAGGCTCATGGACTCCAGCGAACATCCCCAGCTTGAGCAGCTGATACAGGGAGATGAAATACCAATCCGGCTGGGCGGTGTAGCTGGCCGCTGCGGCGACGGAATACTCTGGCGGGAGCGCAAGAGGGAAGAGTACTGACGCGGCGAGTAGGAGGCCCAAGAATACCGCGCCTATCATCATGAGGTACGAGAGAACGCCAGGGAACCATTGGTGGTACTTGACTTCCCCTTTCAGCCCCGTAGGCGGCTCGGACGCTCCATGGGTCTCGAACATGTACATCTTGGCGGCGAAGAGAAGGATCAGCACAGTGGGGAGTATCAGGATGTGCAGGTCGAAGAACCTGGTGAGCTCAGCCGTGTTTCCAGTGTTGCCTGCCGCCAGGTAGGTCACGATGCCAGCGAGTTGGGGAGGCAGCAGTCCGATCATGCTGATCGAGACATCCGTTGCCGACTTCGATACGACCGTCCACGGAAGGAGATAGCCAGTGAGCCCCATCATCAGCGTGACGATCCCCATTACCATCCCGGTAACCCACATGAGTTCCCTCGGCTTCTTTTGAGCCGAGGCGAAATAGCCACGCATCAGATGGAGGAAGGTCAGGAGGATCATCGCGTACGCGCCGTACAGATGCACCGTCTCGATGAGCTCCCCGAATGGAACCGTCTGCATGATCAGTATAGTGCTGGCATATGCCTGTGCAGGGGTTGGGATGTAATAGAGAAGCATGAGGAAACCGGTCAGAACCTGGATGCCAAAGGCCATTATCGCCAAGGCCCCAAGCCAGTAGAATGGGTTCAGACTGTAAGACGGGGCTGGCTTCAGCATGGTGTTGGTGAACCCAAACCTAGAGTCGACGAACTTCGTCAGGCTATCGGGGGTCAGAACCTGTTTCGTCTGCTTAGCCTTGCCTATGGCTTTCCCCACGAGTTTGCGTATGCTTGGCGCCATGCCTACGCCCCAGTGCTCCCACTGGCAGTGCTGGTGCCGCTCGTGGACTGCGTCGATGTGATCGAAACGGTGTTGGTGATGACGCTTCCTCCTGTCATATCCGCAGCCAATACCTGGGCAGGTGCCGTCGCGCCTGTGTTATGGCCGAAGATGCTTGGGGGTCCCATAGAAGACGCGTAGATGTCTCCGGTGGCTTTGTCGAGCTCCAGCTGCACCATGGGTACGGGTCTTGGAGCAGGACCGCCTATCACCGCTCCCTCCTTTGTGAAGTCGTAATGGCTCCCATGGCAGCAACAGTATCCTCCATCGACTGGCATCTTGTATGCGGAGTTGCACGTGGGGGACGACCCTTCAGGGACGAAGGCGTAGATGCATCCCAGATGCTGACAAATCAGACTGAATGCGACGATGTCTCCACTCGGGCCTATGCCGTTCTCTGCCTTCACCCCAAGCTTCACGAGGATGTTCGGTTCGTTGGTCAGAGGATAGAAGAAGTTCACAGGTTTCAGGTCCTGGAGGTCGCTTATGTTGGCGACCTTGGATTTGGGCCAAGCGAGCGTCACATTCGACTGCGGGACAAAAGTCAAGAATTCAGTAAACAATCCTGCTACCCCGATTATAGTACCAACCGCCCCCGCTGAGACCACTATCCTCAGGAAATCACGTCTTCCCACTCCAGGACCCTGGTTCCCGTCGGTGGGTGTAGGTTGCTTCTTTTCCTCCGGCTCGCCCATTTCTGGAAACTCCCTAATCCTCATTAAAAAAACCTATCTTGAGTTTGTTGTCATTGCCGCGTCAGGTCGTCGATTTTTTCACTGCATTTTTAGGCAAAGCTTATGAGCCGTTCCCTAACGCCTTTGGGTGACTTTCATGGCGGTCACGCCCCCTACGGTGGCCATCTGGACCTCAGTGTTCGACGTCTATCTGGTCCTCGGCACGCTGGTGGGTGTGGTCGTAATCTCTGTTCTGACCTACAGCGTATTCACCAAGCCGAAGGTGAAGACCGAGGCAGGCCCGAAGAGGTCTTCCGAAAGGAGGAAGAAGATCCGCGCCGTCGTCCTCGCGCTGATCACCATAAGCATCCTCACCACCGTAGAGCTAGACACTTTCAGCGCCACTTCTCTGGTCACCGTCCCTTCGGATCCCGCTAGTTCGATGACCATCCAGGTGGTGGGCCAGCAATTCTTTTGGACGTTCATCTATCCGAACAACTTCGCTCAGGTGGGCAACCTCACCATACCCGTCGGTGAAACGATAATTCTGAACATAACGTCAAAAGACGTCTTTCATTCATTCGCCATACAACAACTTGATGTCGCCAAGGACGCCATTCCTGGAAGGTATAATCAGCTCTGGCTGGAAGTCCCAACTCCGTCGACCTACTCAATCGTGTGCAAGGAACTGTGCGGCGTCGGACACGCCTTCATGACTGCCGAGCTCTACGCTGTGAACGCGTCGACCTTCAACGCGTGGTATGGCTCAATCCAGACAAAAGGAGGTTAGCGCGTGGCTTTCGACTTCCGCAAGAGTCTGCACCGATGGACTACTACCACTAACCACAAAGAAATCGGGATTCTCTATTTCATCACTTCGATGTTCTTCGGCGCCGTAGGCGCGATGCTGGCTGAACTCATGCGCGTGCAGCTTTCGGTCCCCAGCAACACGGTGCTCTCTGCCTCCCTGTACAACGAATTCGTAACCATGCACGGGCTGGTAATGATACTCTGGTTCCTCTCCCCCCTCGGCATCTCGCTGATGAACTACTTCGTCCCGCTCCAGATTGGCGCGCCAGACCTTGCCTTCCCAAGACTCAACGCGCTGAGCTACTGGATGTACCTCTTCAGCGGTGTGCTCGCAATAGCCGGACTCTTCCTGCCGGGGGGTGGGCCCAACGGAGGCTGGACGGTTTACCAGCCGTTGAACACTTCAGTGTACTCTCCGGGAGTTGGCATTTCACTGGTCTTCTTGGGCCTTGCGATGCTCGCCGCCTCGGTGACTATCGGGAGCATAAACTTCCTCGTCACCATCGCTCACGAGCGCGCCCCCGGGATGACAATCTCCAAGATCCCGATGTTCACATGGTTCGCTACCTTCACGTTGATACTGATGCTCCTCGCGTTCCCCCCTCTCCTGGCCGCGCTGGTGATGTTGATGTCGGACAGGCTACTCGGGACCGTCATCTTCGTGTCAGTGGCTGGGGGGGCCATCCTCTGGACCAATCTGTTCTGGTTCTTCGGGCACCCCGAGGTGTACGTAGTCTTGCTCCCTGCCTTCGGAGCCATCGCAGAGATCCTGCCCGTATTCGCTGGGAGGGATCTCGAAGGGAGAAGGCTGATACTGCTCGCTACTGGGCTCTTGGTCATCCCACTCAGCATGCTGGTCTGGCAGCACCACATGTTCATCACAGGAATCAACCTGGCAGAGTTGGCGACCTTCAGCGTCACAACGATCATCATCTCTTTCCCGTTTGACATCATCGTCCTTTCGTTCATATTCACCACCCTGGGAGGGGTCAAGCTCAACACTCCGATGTTGTGGGCCTATGGAGCGATAGTCCTCTTCATCATAGGAGGGATATCGGGAGTCTTCCTCTCGTCATTCGTACTCGACGTCGTCTTCAGGGGATCCTATTTCGTGGTGGCGCACTTCCATTACGTGATGGTGGGTGCTACCATATTCGGTCTGGTCGCTGGGGTATACTATTGGCTCCCGAAGATCACTGGAAAGATGTACAGTGAGAAGTTAGGGGTGCTTCACTTCGCGATTTCATTCATAGGATTCAACATCACCTATGCCCCGATGTTCCTCCTAATCGACATGCCCAGGAGGATAGTCACCTACTCTGCCTCAACCGGATGGGGCACGCTCAACTACATTTCGAGTGTCGGTGCCATCATCTTCGGTGGTGCGCAGCTCATCTTCGTAGCCAATCTCCTCTATACACACTACGGAGGACTCCCATCCATCCCGAACCCCTGGCAGAGCCTCTCACCAGAGTGGGGCACGAGCGGCTTTCTAAGGTCGGTCGGGTCTGCTAGCGGCGGGTTACACGAGTCGTCCGAGTTGGAAGCAGACGGGGCCAACCGTACCA
>JAJZIG010000109.1 GCA_021851265.1 archaeon
TGAGGGCTCCCGCATAGAGCACGGCGTTCTCCTCCTCCAGAAACCCGGTCATCTGGGTGAGGGCGTTCCGTCGGGTGGCTATGAGGAGGAGGCTGAGGAGCACCAGGACGAAGGGGACCGAGGCGGACGGGTTGGAAAGGGTAGGCAGCAGCGCCGTCTTGAACAGGGCGTATCCTCCGATCACCACGATGACCCCTGCTATCACCAGCGAAGGCACCCTCTGGCCGGGTCCGCTCTCCCTCAGGCTGTGCCTGAAGCGGCGCACCTGGTACAACATCACCCTGGGGATGAGGAGCCCGCGTATCCCTGCGGTTATCGCTGCCAGGTAGAGGAGGTTCACGTCCCCCGACCCCAGGAAGAGAACCACGAAGAGGAGGGCTAGGAGCAGCGACTGGACGGCCACGCCCCGTATCGTGGGGTCCACGAAGGTCTGGCTCTGCAGGTAGAGGGCCGTCAGGAGCACCAGTATCCCCAGGAGCCCGGAGAGCTCGCCGAGGAGAAGCTGAGGGAGGATCATGACAGCGGCCCCCCTCCGACCAGGAAGAACGCGATGACCGCGAGGAGCCCGAGGCTGAACGAGATGGCGAGGAAGTCGAGAATCTTAAAGAGGCGGAGCTTCGCGAAAGTCTCTTCTGTTATCACGATCACGACTGCTAGGCCAAGAAGTTTGAGGACCAGCGTCCCGACGGAATACAGCGCCCCCTGGACTGAGACAGCGCTGGACATCCACCACGGGAGGAGGAAGACGTTGAGGAACACCGACATGAGCATGAACTGCTTCATGTAGCCGCCCCACGTGGACATCGCCAGGAGCCTTCCTGAGTGCTCCATCACTTTGGCGTCATCGAGCATCCCCAGCTCCATCAGGCCGGAGCTCTCCACCGGCAGGCGACCGGTCTCCACCAGCAGGAGCATGAAGAAGGATGACAGGACGAGGATGTGGGTGGCCGAGAGGTACCAGGCTGTCGAGGCGGCCAGGAGGTTGTTGGTCACGTAGGGGTTGTTGGTCCCGGTGATTAGCGCGACCCCGAAGAAGACCATGATCAGCGTCGGCTCGGCCAGGGCGGAGAAGGAGGCGCTCCTGCTCGCCCCGAGGGCAGTGTAGTTCGTGTGGGCGTCTATCGCCGCGACTATCCCTACCACCCCGGCCAGGCCGAACATCAGGGCCCCGCCCAGCAGGTCGAGGAGGATGCCGTAGGGGAGAGGGTACGGAGTCACGACGGGTATGACCAGCGAGATCACGACGTACGCTGTGAACGAGAGGAACGGTGCCAGCATGAAGAAGGCCGAAGCCCTTTCGGGAATGACAGTCTCTTTCTTGAACAGCTTGGCAAGGTCATAGTAAGGCTGGAGGACGGGAGGCCCTCGCTTGGACTCCAGGATCGCCTTCAGCCGGTTGATGACCCCGGCTATGAGCGGCGAGAGGGCAAGGACCGTCCCCACCTGGATGGCGTTTATGGCCTGAAGTGTGAGCTGGTCTGGCAATCTGGTATCGCTCCGATGCGGGCTACCCGAATCCTGCGCCGGGTCTCACATCCCCAGCGGCGCCGGGGAGTTCTCCATAGCTGAAACTGCGCTACAAGAGGCAGCGTTAGGCTTGACGGGGCGCATGAGGGGTTTACGGCGCCTCCCCATACTTGGTAATTAAATGTAACTGTTGTTACATCAAGGTTTTGGCTATCTGTTGAGTCTCCGAGGCTGCGCCTTCTCGGCGAAGCCTGCCAGCGCCTTCATGCACCTGGATAGTATCTCCTCCACTTTGGAGGAGTCCTCGCCTCGCCCGTACCCCTTCTCTCGCACGCTCTTGTACCACTTTTCGAGAGACTCTAGAATCTGCTCGAGCTCGTCGGTCTCCTCATAGGTGATTTTCTTGCTTGCCAGGTTCTCGCTTATCTCGTCTAGGAACTCCTGGCACTCTTCATAGATCTCTTCGAACTGCTTCCGCCTGTCATCCTGGAACATTCTGGAGAGCACGTCCGAATCCCGGGCGTCCAGGGCGCCGGCGTTCATCGCCAGGACGGTCCCGTGCTTCCTGAATTCCGACATGAACTGGCCGATTTCTTTTCTTGCCTGCGGCGTGTTGGGGAGGATGCAGAGGGACACCGGCGGATAGAGGGCGCCGAGCTTCTTGAGGTTCCTCCAGGCCCTGACTCGGAGCTTTGAGGGCTCGTTCGGCAGGTCGTAGGCCACCACAATCCACTTGTCGGCGGGCTGCCTGCTCACTGGCGGAAACCTCCACCCAGGCGATTCAAGCAGGTCATGGCCGGAACTCGCATGGAGAGTCAGCTATATATTCCTCTTGTAACTGCTGTTACAGCGGTCGATTTTGCGTCACAAGGGAAGGGGGGAGGCGGCGGCCGAAGTTGTGGAGTTCTCCGTGGACAGGGAGGACTACGAAGGCTTCGAGCGCCTCTCAGATTCCCGCCATCTCGATAGGGAGGACGCGCTGAAGGTCGTCCTTACCGAGGGCATCGGCAGGTACTGGCCCCTGCAGCTCGCCTACATGGAGAAGGACTACGCCGAGCTGAAAGAGAGCTTCAAAGAATACAGCAGAGACAACGAGATTCTGAGGAAGATATACGCGCAGAACAACGGGCTTAGGAAGCTGCTGGAGCCCGCGAAGTCTGCGGGGAGGGGCGGGTAGGTGTTCCATCTGTTCGGCACCGCCGGAGAGAGGCGGCGTGGCGAGGAGGTCGACGTTCACTCGATCCTCGAGGCGCGCGTCACGGGTGAGTCGGTCAAGATCACAGCGAGGTTCGAGGGGAGGACATGGCAACAGATAACCGACTTCGCCAGGCGGATGGGATACACCGACATGAAGGAGCTGATTCCGATACTCTTCTCGTATGGAGTCTCGGAGAAGGAGGGCGCCGACGTCGAGAGACGCCGCCTGGAACTGTACTCACTGGGTAGCAAGTATGCAGCAATGAAGTTCGAGGCGTACCAGCTATTCAATGACAACCGGGCGCTATCTATGGCCCTCTCTACGATGCTGCCAGAGAATAGGAGGCTCAGGAAGCTTGCTGCCGAGAGAAGCCTCGGCCCATATAGACAAGAATCGTGGGACGACTGGTCGCAGGAAGACATCGACAGGTTCCACAAGAAGTACGTCTACAGCCTGAAAGGGACCTAGGTGAAGCTGAGTTTGGTCCCTGACGGAGTCAGAAGTTCAGCGCGGGTTGGCGAGTTCGGGGCCTCCCCGCCGTTCCGGCCGTCATTCAAAGGGGGTCGCAGGATGTGCGCACGGACGTCAAAGAGGAGGAGGGACGGCAGGGCAACCGTGAGCGGGGCCGGGGAAGACGACCTTCGTTTGGCAATAGCGGCCTGGAGGACCGCGAGCTCACAGAAGCATTGAGCGGGGCCTCTGAGTGTTTGAGGGCGTGAGAAGGCCGTTCCAGCTGGCAAGCGACGTCGCTGCGAGTCTCCGGCCAATATGGCGCAGGGACGCGTCCCGCCTGATTGCCCCACGCAGCGACGTGGGGGGCGGAAAGGGGCCGGGAGAGAGATATGCCGACGAGGCGGAAGACACCGCTGATTCGATGGCTCTTTTCATTGACACTGTAAGGCCTCCGCTGCGCGTACGCAGAGGTCACACCCTACCAGTCAGATAGCCTTACGCACCGAACGTATTTAGTGCCGCATTGGAAGGTGGTAGCTGGGAGCCGACATTACGAAATGGCGATCGTCACCGTGGACAAAGTTGCCTTGATCGTAGTCGTCACCGTCATTGTGATCGTCCTGGCATACGTCTTTCGCTTCGGGAGATTCTCCCGATCGAAGCAGACAGGGACGGCCTCCGGCAAGGGTCGGCAGAGCCTATAAGATCCCGACGAGGGCTGCGCCACGCCGAGCGACGTAGAAGGGCCGCTTTAATGGGCGAAAGAGGGTCGGCCAGATGGGCAAGACAGGCATGACCGATGCCCGAGAACCGGACGAAGCCAGGCGACAGCACCGCCGTCGACTCCGCCACGCTGCGTGTGGGCAGAGGAGAGGCGTTTGGCGTCCGTGTGGCCCAGTGGCGCCGGCACGACGACCACTGTAAGGACGCTGGCGCCTGCGCTGCGCAAGGTTTATCTGATATGCTATGATTTCTTATGATATGGCCCAGATACTAGTCAGGGTGGATGAAGATCTCGCAAAGGAGGTGAGAAGGATAGTCAAAGAGAAGTACGGAGGGAGGAGAGGGGCCCTGAGTTTCGTGGTGGAGGAGGCGCTGCGGGAAGTCGTCTCGCCTCCTGCTGAAATCTCGGCGTCATCCCTTCTCGAGGTGATCGATTACGTCTCCAGGGCTTCGAAGGAAGGGCAGCCGAAGGACCAGATACTTACGAATGTCTTCTTGATGCTGGACAGAGAGTTCGAGCAGAGCATCATAGCCGGGGTGGAAGACGTCGACAAGGGGAGGATTCGCGAGGTGCCGAAGGGGCACGACGCTGTCGAGTTCCTGAGAGAGCTCGCAAAGCAGGCGTGAGCCGTGCTGAGACGCGTGAGGTACACGGACGAGTTCGTCAGAAGACACCGCGAACTCACTCCGTCCCAGCGAGGGCTGGTCGAAGAAGCCGTCAGGCTGATCCTGTCTGCCGACGACCCGACGCTGCTGGCTCACCACATGGAGCGGAAGGCGTACTTCTGCAATTGGAGCCACCGGGTTAGGGGTAACCTACTGGTGGTGTTTGGAATGTCGCAGAGGGAGGTGACGTTCCTATCGACAGGCACCCACTCCCAGGCCTACCGCCCCAGATAGATGGCCTAGTTGCGCCTCCCTCGAGGGTGCTTTGGCGTTGGTCTATGATGAGCAGACGAAGCCCGGTCCTCGCCAGACTCGCGTCGCCCGAACCCGCCGCGCTTAGGGCCTGTTGCGCATCGGCCTGGAATAGCTCTCGCCGAAGGACCAGGCCTTCGAAAGGAGCGTCATTGTGCCAAGGTTTGACTCGCACGTGCTATCTCAAATCCGACCCGCATCAAATGGACGGGGGGTGTCCGACCCGCGGAGTTCGACCAGCAATACTCTTGCGTTTTGATGCCCCAATGGGTGTTATCAGATTCGGCAGGGAAAGGGGCACACGACCATATCGTAGGCTGCCCCGGGCGAGATTTGAACTCGCGTCGCTAGCTCGAGAGGCTAACATGCTTGACCGGGCTACACCACCGGGGCCCGGCGTGCCTTCCTACGGTGCGGATATAGCGGTTGCTGGTGCAAACTCGAGGTTTTCAGGCAGGAAGCGCGACGGTTGCCCCTATGCGTTGGGCTTCAGTATCTCTTCGGCGGCCAGTTTGATGTCCGCCGGCTTCACCGTCTTCCGTCCCGCATGGGCCGCCAGAGTCACAGCACGCCTTGATATCTGGACCCCCAGGGCCTCGAGTTCAGACCTGAGTTCGATGGCCGCGTCGTCCCCCACCCTCTCAGCCCCCGCCTTC
>JAJZIG010000110.1 GCA_021851265.1 archaeon
CCGAACAGCGCGGGAAGGCCCTCGGCGCCTCAGCCCTTGGATGGATCGCATCGGCGCTCGAATCGGACCGCGGCCTAAGGGACGTGGGACGCCACGCAGGGCAAGGCAGGGCATCCCCGAGCTCGAGCCTGGGGAGACAGGGCCTCTGCCCGTGCCGACGACGGGGCGCGCAAGCCAGGCCGAGGAAGCAGGGACTATACGCCGTGAACAGGGGCTGGAAGCCCGCGAGTTCACTCGTGGGAGGATGTCACCCGGCCACAAACAGGCGAGCCATGACGCAGAGTCTGAAGGCGCCTAGCAGGGAGTCCATGTTTATATTTATGTTCAAACAGCAGGTCCTGCGTGACGAAGACCCTTACGATCAAGGACGAGGTATACAAGAAGCTCGCCGCTGTCAAAGACCCTGACGAGAGCTTCAGCGACCTGTTCTCCAGGCTCGTCGAGGGGGAGAGCTCTATCGAGGCGCTCAAGAGGCTCAGGGGGAAGGTGACATTCACCGACAAGGAGAGGCTGCTCCACGAGGTGTCGGCCCGCAGGGAGGAGAAGAGGCTCTGATACTCCTAGACACCGACGTGCTCATCGAGATACTCGACAAGGAGTCGCAGAAAGGGGACGAACTACTGGCGTCGCTGGAGGAGGCGGAAGAGGACCTGGGAACGAGTTCGATAAACATGCATGAGCTCCTTTACGGCCTGAAAAAATACTCGAGGTCAGAGGCGAAGCTGGCGCAGCTGCGCGTGATCCCGTACGCGAAGGAAGACGCCGACCTGTCGTCCCGCCTCGAGCTGGCAGCGGAAAGGAGGGGGACGGCCGTCAGGAGGCTGGACTCGATGATAGCCGCGATAGCGATCAACAGGTGGGCCGAGCTCTCCACCTTCGACTCGGCCCACTTCGGGCAGTTCGCCAAAGACGGGCTCAAGCTGTTCCGCCCCCGCGGCTCCCCAAAGGCGCCCCCGTTTCTCTAAACGTGCATCTACGTGTGCACGTCCAGATTCGGAGCGCTGGCAGCATCGGTCCCACCCGCTCTGACGGCACCAGGCGTGCCGCCAGGATGCAGGTGCTCATCCCTCATCTGCTGCCAGGAGGCGTCCGCACTCGCGGCGAACGGCGTCAGGCCGCGGCAGAGGATCGCCAGCGAGGCGAGCCTGTCCCTGCCGTAGTCGACGCCGCACTTGACGCGCCTGCTCACAGCCCACGCCGGGCGCTCCAGCCTTCCACCGCAGGCAGGACATCTTGACGAAGTCCCTCTCGGAGTCGGATACAGCGCCGCCATCGGCGACTTGTAGTCAACCGTCCCCCGTGCCATCCGGCATGGCCATCGGTTCAGCCGCGTCCTGGACCTCCTCCCTCCCGTCGGCCTGTTCCTGACGCTGCGAGGAACGTCTTGCAGGCGGGCCTGGAACGGGCCCGTGCGGAGGCCGCGCCTCTACTCGTCCAACGAAGGAGGATAAGCAAGTTTGGCCGATGGAGCGAGAAGCCAACAGGCTTCAGCCGTGGGTAGGTTCACTGGTTCCTCAGTCTGAGGATTGTTCAGGCGGTGCGCCAATTCATCTCTTATAGCCCGTCTTTCCGGACCTGATTTCGTTGGAAGGAGGCACCGGCCCGCCACCTGGTAACCAGACGGAAGACCGCGGGAGGAACATCGTCCGGGGGATCGGCTGGCTTTCCACCCAGGGCGTCCTGGGCGCCCTGCTCGGCTTCGTCTTTCTCGGCTCCCTCCTCCGCCTCCTCCCATCGGTCTCCTACGGCGCCTATTCTTCCCTCCAGGTCACCGTGGGCATAGCCACAACCCTCGCCTCCTTCGGGCTCAGCTACGCCACGGTCAAGTTCCTGGCCCCCATGGCCTCCGACGAGCAGGGCCGCGGGTGGGGGGGCGCCAAGGCCTCCCTCATCCTGACGTTGCTCTTCTCAGGCGCCGCTTCTGCCATGCTCGCGGGGCTCGCACCCTACCTCTCGGGCTACTTTCTGAAGTCCACTTCTTGGTCCTGGGTCTTCTACGTCGGCGCCCTCTGGCTCTTCTCTTCCTCCGTCTCTTCGGTCCTCCTCGCTATCCTCCAGGCCGTCAGGAGGTACTCCCTCATGGCGAAGATTACCCTCGTGTCGAGGTTCGCCGGGGTCGCCGTCGCCGTCGCCGGCCTTCTCCTCTTCCACAGCCTGGCCGCTGCCATCCTGTCTTGGGCCCTCTACTACGGCCTGGTAGGCCTGGCGGCCTTCATGCTGTACCGCAGACCGCTCCTGACCGCGCGCGCCTCCCTCTACTACCGCCCGGTCCTCCGCTACGCCTCGCCTCTCGCCCTCGCGGGGGTGGTCGCGACCGTCGCGGCGAACTCCGACATCGTCGTGGTCGGCGGATATCTGAGCCCCACCTCGCTTGGGATATACAACGCCGCGGTCACTATCTCGAGCCTCGTTTCAGCCCTGTTCGTCGGTCCCCTCACCACCGCCCTCTTCGCTGAGACCTCCTTCAGCTCCGAGGCCACCTCAGAGGTCTCCAGGGGGACGGCCCTCGCCCTCCGCTTCGGCGCCCTCACGGTCCTCCCCGCGTCCCTCTTCGCGGCCGCCATGGCCACCCAGCTCTTCGACCTCTTCTCAGGCGGGGGCGCCTACGCAGCGGGGATCCCGTACCTCCAGGTCATCACCCTGTTCTATGTCTTCGTCGCTGTCCAGTCCATCGCCATCTACGTCTTGCAAGGGGTCGGGAGGACGCGAGCGGTCCTCGTCGTCGGGGCGGTCGCCGCCCTCGCAGACATCGCCCTCTCCCTGTCGCTGGTGCCGAGCCTCGGGCTCGCGGGGGCCGCCTACAGCAGGGTCACGATAATGGTGCTCGGCTGCGCCCTCTCCCTGTACTTCCTCAGAGGCTACCTCCCCAGGGCCAGCTTCCGCTTCCTCGGCAAGGCCCTGCTGGCGTCCGCCATCCCTGCCGTGGCCGTCTATCTCCCCTCGGAGATGGTGTCGAACCGGCTCGTCACCATCGTCCCCTACACCGCTCTGGGGCTGGCCCTGTTCGTGGTCTGTACGAAGGCCCTGAGGCTCCTCTCCCTGGAGGACAAGTCCTACCTCGGCCACCTCCTCCCCGGAGGCCTGCAGTGGGTCCTCCGTTTCCTCTGACCGCGGCCCCTGTGCCGGACCCTCCTGCGTCCCGCTGCTTCGCCCTTCTCTTCAGGGCGCCGTCGGCTTGCTTCCGCCGGAGGCCGAGGCGGAGATCGAGAAGGTGGCCGGGCGCAGAGGTCCGCGTGGCAGGGCCTAGGCTGCCTGTTCGTCGGCTTGGTCGGTCAGGGCGCCTTTCCGGACCCTCGCTCGAAAGCCCCTACGCCCTTCTTCTCCGAGTCAGACAGCCTTTCCCAGTGGCCGCCTCCGACCACTTCCACGTTCCTTCCTGCGAAGCTCCTTGTGTCGAAGCCGAGAAGCGCCTTCGCCCCGACGACCCCCATGAGGAGCACGCTCGAAGCGTCAGTCAGGCTGAGCCTCTCGTCTCGGATGAACAGGTCGACGGCCTTCGCGTGAGTCGGCCCATCGACGAGCAGCTCCTTGAACCCGCTCTTGGAAAGGAACGAGGGGACGGCCCTGGCCGCGGAAGGGCCGAGCCTGGAGCCCAGAAGGAGCGTGGCCTCGATTTCCACGTAGTTGCTCGTGTACACCCTCCCCCACTTGCCCTTCAACGCCTGGTAGACGAGCGATACGGCGTCCAAGTGGTGCTCGTCCGACCTGTCCAGGGTACCGTACAGCGCTCCTGTGTCCAGGAACGCGGTCATCTCTCCGAGGACTCCTTGGCAAGGGCCCGGGCGAGCTCTTCGTCGACGTGCTCCGTCACGCGCACCTTCCCGGCGCTTGAACGCCCTGCTGCACTCAGGAGTTCGCCCAAAGCGTCGACGTTCCCTACGAACCTTTCGTCTTCGGCCTCTGCCGTCGCGATGGCATACCTGAGCGTCTCGGCCATGGTCCTGGCGCCGAGGCGTTTCCGCAGCGTCTCGAGGGCTTCTTTGTCCTTCTCGCTCACCCTTATCGTGGTGCTCATCACCTGCGCTTGTAGACGTGTATACATATAAACATATATTCGAAGAGCCGCACCTCGAGTAGGGTCCAACCGGCTTGGTTGCGTGGGAGGAGCCACCCGTCTTCAACTTCTCCGACCTAAAGGTCCGGAGATTGCAGCTGCCGGTTGCGCCGCCATAGGCTGGTCGGAAGCGGCCCCCGATCCGACTTTCCTGATGCCCTTGGCCTGGACGTTCAGGGCGCCCGGCCTCTTCGACGCCATCTACGCCGCCACGGCCCTGAACCAGGACGACGAGCGGAAGATACTCTCAACAGACGAAGTATACGACAGGGTGGCGGGGATAACACGGGTGGACCCGCGCACCTACCGACCCTGAGGAGCGCCCGCGCGCCCATCAGAGGCTTCTGCCTTCGACCACGTCGGGCCCCCCGGGGCCGGAGCGGGCTCCTGCGGGGCGCCCGCAGCGCCTGTATCTTGAGGTCCGAGGCAGCAGTGTACCGCTCGTCCAAGGGAGCCAGGGACGGCCGCCTTCTACCCGCTCCGAAGGAACCACTTCCACGCAGGGATGACGTCAATCCTCTTGCCGCTCTCGTTCAAGACCCTCTCCTCGCCCTTCGTGACCACCGTCGGCTCGTCCGTGCCGAGCGCGTCGGAGGCCTCGAGGAGCGCGTCCTGGCTCAACCGGTTCATGAGGCTCCTCATCAGGTGGGAGAAGAAGGCAGAGAACTATCTCGCGCTGGTCCAGCTGGCCTGCTCCCTAGCCGTCTACAGGAGGACAATGCTGGGATGGCTCTAAGGCTTCTTGCCCCTGAGGGCTTCAGCTGCGAGGGCCGTTACTCTCCCTTTCATTTCTTCAGGCGGGATTCCCTTTCCTTTCAGGCCATTGATCTTCTCGGCCAAGTCGATCTCCCCCAGCGTCTTGAGCCAGTTCTGGAAGTCGCCTCTCTCGACGTGGAATTTGACAGAGGTTGTCTCGACATTCGCCAGCTTCCTCTGGAAATCAACAATGCTGCTTGCAGCCACGCCCAACGGCTCGTCCAAGCCCCTGTAGAAGTAGAACGCCTTCTCGGGAGGCAGTTCCATGGTCGCCCCTCGCTCCCCGGCAGGCGTCTTCTTTCCTCTCTTGCCGCGACTCACATGCTGATACCCCTGGGCCTCATTATTAGGCTTTGATGGGGCAGGCACGGGTCGGCTTTTGCGGCGCCTTGCAGCTCCCGTCTCAGGCTGCAAGCAGAACGACCGCATCGACACCGGCCGACCTCTCGTTTCCCGGGACGCGGTGAGATGCCCGTTCCGCCGTCTTATGGCTTGTCAGTCACCAAAGAGCTGACCTTCAGATTGCATCCATCTCCCGAAGTGTGACGTAAGCCTTCAGGACCTCCGCGTGCGACCACGCTAGCCAGGGGG
>JAJZIG010000011.1:0-2234 GCA_021851265.1 archaeon
CTTCGACTCCAAGGCGTTTCTAGGGTCGCTGCTGGCCTAGTCGGTCCCGAAGGAGTCCCTGGGATATGTCCTCTTCGCCTCACGCGCCTTCTCCCTGACTATCTCGACGGTGACGAAGGGCTCATCGCTGCTCGTCAGCCCTAGGACCTCGCCGTCCGGGTCCACGACCCACCCCAAGCCGCCGAACCTCGCGGCACCGCGTCCTCTCGACCTGTTCGACGAGAGGCAGTAGGCGCCGGAGACGACGGCGGCCGCCCTCCCGCCGGCAAGCCACTTGTCCACGCCGAGCCCCGTCGCCCTGGGGACCATGATCACGTCGGCTCCCTCCTTCCCATAGGCCCTCGCGTTCCAGACAGACCAGAGGTCGCTGCAGATGAGGAACCCGGCCCTCCAGCCGCGGACCTCGAAGGCGGAGACCTTTCTCTCTCCCCTGGTGTACCAGGGAGCCTCGTAGAACCCGGGCTGGTCAGGGAGGTAGCGCTTCCTGTGGTGCCCAGCTACCTTCCCCCCGGCGCTCCAGACGAACCCTTCGTTGAACCTCCTCCTGCCGACCTCCACCGGTCTCGACCCGGCCACAAAGGCAACCCCCAGTTCCGGGAGCCTCCCCATCCAGCGGCCGTGCTCCTCCACCGACCGGTCCCAGACGCCACGGCTGAATCTGCGGCTTGCGAACATCCAACGCACGAAAGGCATCTCCGGGAGCAGGACCAGCCCGCTGCCCTCGCGCTTCACATGGGTCCCCAGCCGCTCCCACCACTCGCCGAACTCTGACCTGTCGTCCGGCATCTCGCAGACGGTGGCCTTCATGGTGCCGGCGCTCCGCCCCCCGTCAGTCAGCTTCTTCGCCCAGCCTCCTCCGTTCCTCGCTCACAAGCTCGGTCATGGCCTCGAACGCGCGGCTGGCGTCCTTCATACCCACCACCATGATGGTGTCCGTGTAGCAGCTGACGGTGTCTTCGACGTTGACCTTCTTCCTGAACAGCTGGTTGTAGAGGGTGCTGACGCACCCAGGGGTCGTGACTATCTCGCCGGGGCTGTGGACCGTTATGGCCGCCTCCTCCTCGCCCTCGTCCAGTATCTCGGCGCTCCCCAGGGCCCTCTTGACCATCCGGTGGAGCCTCTGGTCGAAGATGAGCGTGATGGACGAGATCGACTCCGACACCTGGATGAAGTCTTCGTGGTGAGCTGACAGCAGCGTCCCCACGACCTGGAGGGTCCTCTTGGTCTTCTCGACTGACACCCTGGAGACGTGGGTCCTGACGTTGACCACGCTCCCGGCGATTACCCTGCCCACATTGGGCGGGGCCGGGGAGTATGCGCCTCGGAGCCGCTTGAGGGCCGTCGCCACCCCTACGTCGCTCACCCCCCTGGGCGTCTTCCCCGTCCTGGACGCGACCCTGGGGGCCAGCATCCTGGCGAGGGCGCTGAGGTTCGCGTAGTCCCTGGCGAGGGCGTCCTGGACCGAGAGGTCGGCGTCCACCTCGTCCCTGACCGCCTTCATGACGGAGGCGGTTTTGACCAGTTTCGGGTCACGTTTGACCAAAACAGCACTTTCTTGTCCAAAATCTATAAAAGCGTTATCTGGGCCGTCCGGCCTGAAGTTTGCGCCGAACCGTAGCCCTCGCCTTCTCCGGCGGCCTTGACACTTCGGTGTGCGTCAAGTGGCTCCAGGAGAAGTACGACGCCGAGGTCATCACTGTAACCCTCGACCTGGGCCAGAAGGACGACATGGGCGGGATAGAGGAGCGCTCGAGGCAGATCGGCGCCAGGAACCATTACACCATAGACGCCAAGGAGGAGTTCGTACGCGATTACGTCTTCCCTTCTGTCAAGGCCAACGCGCTCTACGAGGAGAAGTATCCGCTCGGCACCGCCCTGGGGAGGCCTCTCATAGGGAAGAAGCTTGTCGAGGTCGCCGAGAAGGAAGGGGCCACCGCCGTGGCCCACGGCTGCACGGGCAAAGGGAACGACCAGGTGAGGATTGACGTCACTGTGAGGGCGATGAACCCCTCTCTGCAGGTCATAGCCCCTGTCCGTGAGTGGAACATGAGCAGGGACGAGGAGATAGCCTACGCCCAGCAGCGCGGCCTCCCTGTCAAGCCTTCGAAGTCAATCTTCAGCGTCGACCAGAACATATGGGGGAGGTCAGTGGAGAGCGGCCCCCTCGAGAACCCTGATACCGAGCCGCCAGAAGACGCTTTCGAGTGGACGGCCTCCCCGGAGGAGGCGCCGGA
>JAJZIG010000011.1:2244-28223 GCA_021851265.1 archaeon
ACCAGGATGGACGGGAAGGCCATGGAGCCCCTCGAGCTGGTCAGCCGGGTCAACGAGGTCGCAGGCGCCCACGGTGTCGGGAGGATCGACCACATCGAAGACAGGCTGGTGGGGATAAAGTCCCGTGAAGTCTACGAATGCCCTGCAGCCTCTGTGATCATAGAGGCACACAGAGACCTCGAGAAGCTCGTCCTCACCCGCCACGAGCTCGCGTTCAAGGCGCAGGTCGAAAGGGAGTGGGCATGGCTGGTCTACTCGGGGCTCTGGTTGGAGCCGCTCCGGCCGGCCCTGGACCGGTTCATCGCAGCCACCCAGCACAGGGTGACCGGCTCTGTGAAAGTGAAGCTCTACAAGGGGGGCGCCAGAGTCGTCGGCAGGTCGTCGGACTACTCCATCTACGACGTCGGCCTGGCTACCTATGGTCGGGGCTCGACCTTCGACCAGATGAGCGCGGTCGGATTCATCGAGCTGTGGGGGCTCCAGTCGAGGGTCGCCTCCGGGCTCAGCGCCCAATCCGAGGAAAAAGAAGAGAATGGACATCAGAGGGACAAGGCTAAGGAAGCCCAGTGACGAGGCCCTCGCCTTCACCTCCTCGATGGCCGACGACGGGCGCATCGCCCGCCAGGTCATCTCGGTGAACATGGCCCACATGGCAGCCCTGGTCAGGGCGGGGGAGGTGGACCGCCGGGTCGGAGCGAAATGTATGAAGTTCCTGACCGGCGCATCTTCCGAGATCCCGCCCGGCGTAAAGTCCGAGGACTTCCACCAGCAGCTCGAACAGGAGGCCGTCGACCTCCTCGGGGTTGAGACCGCCGGGTTCCTCAACTACGGCAAGAGCAGGAACGACCAGGTCGCCACGGCGATACGCATGGAGCTGCGGGAGTCGGTACTGGTCCTGGCCGGCTCCATCGCCGAGCTCCAGGCGGCGCTGCTGGGGCAGGCGAAGAAGAACGGCGCAGTGCTGGTGCCTGGGTATACCCACCTCCAGAGGGCGCAGCCCGTGACTTTCGCCCACCATCTATTCGCCCACTTCGACGCACTCCAGCGCGACGTCGAGAGGGCTCTGGAGCTCTATGCGCGCGTCAACCAGTCTCCCATGGGTTCGGCGGCCATGGCGGGGACGTCGGTGAAGGTCGACAGAAGGTACGTCGCAGGCCTCCTCGGGTTCTCAGGCCTGGTCAGAAACGCCATGGACGGCGCCTCCGCCAGGGACGTCGCGGTCGAGTCCCTTTCATGCGCCACCATCACGGCGCTCGACGTCAGCAGGCTGGCGGAGGAGCTGATACTGTGGAGCTCGTCTGAGTTCGGGTACTTGGAGCTCGCCGACGCATACGCGGCGTCAAGCAGCATAATGCCCCAGAAGAAGAACGCCGTGGTCGCTGAGATGGCCCGGGCCAAGGCTGGGTCGGTCCTGGGAGGGCTGGTCGCCGCCTGCGCCATCCTGAAGGCGCTCCCCTATTCATACAATCTCGACCTGCAGGAGGTCACCCCGCACCTCTGGCGTGCCATGGACGACGTGACAAGCGCCGTCAGGCTCCTCGCAGGCATGGTCGCTTCGGCCTCGCCCAGGAAGGAGCGCCTCTCCTCGGCGGTCCAGGGGGACGGGTCGACGGCCGTCGGCCTCGCCAATCATCTTGTCAGGGAGCACGGCTTCTCTTTCCGCCAGGCTCACGCCGTGGTAGGGGAGCTGGTCCGCATCTCGGCGGACACAGGCGCGCCCCTTCAGGAAGTGGCTGCGTCCAAACTGGCGAACGTTTCTGCAGGCTTCGGGAAGAGGGTGGCCCTGGACAGACGGACCATCGAGGCCATCCTCGACCCCGCCCGCTTCCTCGCGAAGGTCGCGACCGAGGGGGGCGCCAACCCGCGACTGATAGCGAAGGAGCTCGACGCACGCCAACGAGACGTCGCCTCCACTAGGTCCTCGCTCTCCGAGCGGAAGGCCGCGCTGAGGGCGTCGGAACAGAAGCTGCGCACGACCGCCATGGGCCTGGCCCGGGAGGTGAAGTCAGGAGATTGAACACAAGCTGCAACGAGTGCGGAGCCGGTCTGGCCGTACCAGACGATGCCATAGTCGGGGAGCTGGTCTCGTGCAAGGACTGCTCGTCAGAGTACGAGGTAGCGGAGATATCGAACGGCACTGCCCTGCTCAAGGCCGCCGAGAAGGTCGGAGAGGACTGGGGAGAATAGTGAAGCTCACCATAACCTTCGACAGGCTGAGGTGGGAGGAGAAGGCGCTCAGCGAAGCCGCCGCGGCTGCCGGGATAGACGCTACGCTGGTCGACGTCAAGGGGCTGGTCTTCGAAGTCCCGAAGAGGCGGCAGGAGTTCGGGGACGTCGTCCTCCAGCGGTGCATCAGCCACTACCGCTCGTCGAACCTCACCCGAGCTCTCGAAGGGGCGGGGATACAGGTAGTCAACAGCCAGGCGGTGGCTGAGGTCTGCAGCAACAAGCTCGCCACCACCATCGCGCTCTCGAAGGCGGGGGTGCCTACGCCGCGCACCTTCCTCGCCCTCACATCCGAGGCTGCTGAGGAAGCGGCCGAGGCCCTCGGCTACCCCCTAGTGCTGAAGCCGTTCACCGGGAGCTGGGGGCGGATGGTGACGGTCGTCCGGGACAGGGAGACCCTCCGGTCATTGATCGAATACAAGGAAGAGCTAGCCAACCCACAGGAGCAGCACATGTACTACATGCAGGAGTACGTCAACAGGCCCCCGCGGGACGTCAGGGCTATAGTGGCCGGGGACAGCATCGTCGCCTGCGTCCACAGGGTCGCTCCGCCAGGGGAGTGGAGGACGAACGTCGCCCGGGGCGCGACATCCGAGGCGTTCAAGCCAGACGCCGACCTCACGGAGGTCATCCTGAAGGCCGCCGAGGCCGTGGGGGGAGGCATCCTGGGGGTGGACGCCATGGAGCCAGAGTCAGGCTACCTGGTCCACGAGGTCAACAACACCGTCGAGTTCAAGGGGGCCCAGTCAGCCGTGGGCTTAGACATCCCCTCAAGGCTGATCGGCTACGTGGCAGGGCTGGCGAGGAGATAGCATGGTCCGCGTGGGTGTGCTCGCAGGCTCCGGGTACATAGGGGGGGAGCTGCTCCGGCTGTTGCTCCAGCACCCCGAGGCAGAGGTGTCCTTCGCCACCTCGCGGAGGTACGCGGGGGAGTACGTCTTCAGGGTCCACCCGAACCTTCGGGGGGTCACCGAACTGAAGTTCGTCGCCCTCGATCCGTCCAAGCTCGCAGACTCAGCGGACGTGGTGTTCGCGGCCCTCCCACACGGCGAGTCTGTGAAGGTGGTCCCCCAGCTGGTCGACTCGGGACTGAAGGTCATCGACCTGAGCGCCGACTTCAGGCTTGGCGACAGCTCGCAGTATCCGTTCTGGTACGGCTACGAGCACCCGCGCCCGGACCTCCTGGAGAAGTTCGTCCTCTCGATCCCCGAGCTGAACCGGGACCAGGTGAGGGGGGCCAGGCTGGTGGCCTCGCCCGGATGCATGGCAATCACCACCATACTGGCCCTAGCCCCGTTGTTCAGGACCAAGTCCCTGGGGGTGGACCCGGAGCACGTGGTGGTCGACGCGAAGGTAGGCTCGTCCGGGTCCGGCGGCAAGCCCTCCCTCGCGACCCACTTCTCAGAGCGCTTCAGCGTGGTCAGGCCCTATAAGCCGGCTGGCCACAGGCACGCGGCGGAGATAGAGCAGGTCCTCTCGTCCATCGCCGGGACCCGCATCAAGGTCTCGATGTCGGCCCACGGCGTGAACATGGTGAGAGGCATCCTGAGCACCTCGCACCTGTTCGCCTCAGGGGAGTTCAAGCCGGTCGACCTGTGGAAGGCCTATCGTGACGCGTACTCCGGGAGCTACTTCGTCAGGATAGTCAAGGACAGGCAGGGCCCCTTCAGGCTCCCAGACCCTAAGCTGGTCGTAGGCTCAAACTTCTGCGACGTAGGGTTCGAGACGGAGGAGAGGACTGGCCGGATAGTCGCCCTCGGCGCGACCGACAACCTGGTCAAGGGGGCTGCCGGGAACGCGGTCCAATCGATGAACCTCATGCTGGGCTTCGACGAGAAAGCGGGGCTGGAGATGGCGCCCCTGCATCCGGTGTAGCGCGATGAGGGTGGTCGTCAAGGTCGGAGGGAGCCTGATGAAGGCCGGCGTCCCCGAGCCTCTGGTCAATGACGCAGCCAGGCTGTCTCCATCCAATCAGCTCATCTTGGTGCACGGCGGTGGGGACGTGGTGACAGAGTATGCCACCAGGCTTGGGAAGGAGCAGCGTTTCGTCGTCTCCCCAGACGGGATCAGGAGCAGGTACACCGACAGGGAGACAGCAGAGATCTACCAGATGGTGATGAGCGGCTTCCTGGCTAAGCGCCTGGTGCAGGCTCTCCACAGAGCGGGGCTGAAGGGGGTCTCCCTCGCAGGCGGGGACGGGTCACTAATCACAGCCACGCGGAAGTCGAAGCTGGTGATCATAGACGAGAGGGGGAGGAAGGTCGCCATCGAGGGGGGGTATACGGGTAGGGTCCGCGGCGTGGACCCTTCGCTCTTGGACCTGCTCCTCGGCCGGGGTTACGTCCCTGTAATCTCGCCGGTGGCCATGGGGGAGGAAGGGGAACCGCTCAACATCGACGGGGACAGGGCGGCGGCATCCGTGGCCGTCGGAGCAGGGGCGGACGCCGTGGTGTTCGCGACCAACGTCGAGGGGCTGAGCCTAGACGGTTCACTCGTCGGGCACCTCTCCGCAGAAGAGGCTGCGGCCAGCCTCCCGAAGATCGGGTTCGGCATGCAGAAGAAGGTCATGGCTGCGGTGGATGCCGTGAGGGCAGGAGTCAAGGAGGCGGTGATATGCTCGGGGACGAGGGAGGGGCCCCTCTCCAGTGCCTTCTCCCACGAGGGGTGCACGGTGATCACACGATGATTGAGCAGATCCGCGGCCTTGAGGACGCCTACGAGGCCCATGCCTTCAACAAGTTCCCCATTGCCATAATGAGAGGGAAAGGGTCCCTCGTCTGGGACTCGGAAGGGAAGGAGTACATCGACCTCATGTCGGGCATCGGGGTGGCCCTGGTCGGCCACTGCAACGACTCGGTGATTGAAGCGGTGAGGGAGCAGTCCGGGAAGCTGCTCACTTGCCACGGTTCCTATTACAACGACGCCAGGGCAGGCTTCGTGGAGCGTCTGGTGAAGGCGGCGCCCAGGGGGCTGGGGAAGGCCCTCCTCACCAACACGGGGACCGAGTCCGTGGAGGCGGCCATCAAGCTTGCTAGGCGGCACACCTCGAGGAAGAAGGTCGTGGCGATGAAGGGCGCCTTCCACGGCAAGACCTACGGTGCCCTTTCGGCCACCTGGAGCAAGAAGTACAGGGACCCATTCGGCCCGCTCCTTGACGGGTTCGGCTTCGCCGAGTACGGCGACGCGAGGTCGTTGGAGTCCATGGTAGACGGGGACACCGCGGCAGTCATCGCGGAGCCCGTCCAGGGAGAGAGCGGGGTTGTCGTCCCTCCGGAGGGCTACCTCAAGGAGGTGAGAGAGATCTGCGACAGGAACGGGACCCTGCTGATCCTCGACGAGATTCAATCCGGCCTGGGGCGGACAGGGAAGATGTGGGCCTCGGAACACTGGGGGGTCGTCCCGGACATAATGACCGTGTCGAAGGGGCTTGGAGGCGGCCTCCCGATTGGCGCGGCCCTCGCCACCGACGAGGTTGCCGGGAGCCTGAAGGGCGGCGAGCACACCAGCACCTTCGCCGGCAACCCGCTCTCCTGTGCCGCGGGCTCGGCCACCCTCGACTACATCGCCAAGAACGACCTCCCGTCCAGGGCGAAGGAGAAAGGTGACGTCTTGAAAGCGGGGCTCTCCAAGGTCGCGTCGGCCCACAGGCTGGTGAAGGAAGTGCGGGGACTGGGGCTGATGCTCGCACTGCAGACCAGGGTTGACATACATTCTATGCTCCTCTCGGCCCAGGCCAAAGGGGTGATCACCGCCTACTCGGGGAGGGACACGTTCAGGTTCCTGCCCCCCCTCGTGATAGAGGACGCACAGATGGCCAGAGGGCTCGAGGTCGTCGACGGCGTCATAGGCGAGGCGGAGGCGGGCAGGTTCTGACTGCACGAGACGCGTCAGCGGCAGGCTCCGGCGGGCAGGCGGCCGCCGAAGGGAGATGAACCGACCTGACGGGGAGGCTGTCAAGCTCCTCGTCGACTCGCTGAGAATCTATTCGCCCACGAAGGGAGAGGAGGAGCTTGCCGGCTTCCTCGCGGACAGCATGAAGCGCCTCGGGTACTCAAGGGTACGGCTCGACGGCGCAGGGAACGTGGTAGGAGAGGTGGGGAAGGGGAAGCCCAGGCTCCTTCTCTGCGGCCACATGGACACCGTCCCGGGGAAGCTCCCGGTCAGGAGGACAAGAGAGGCAGTCTACGGGAGAGGAGCCGCCGACGCGAAGTCTCCCCTGTGTGCGCTTCTCCTGGCGGGGGCGAGGGCCGCGGACGCCGGCGTGAGGATAACCTTCGCGGGGGCGACCGAGGAGGAGGGGGACGGCGCCGGGGTGGAACAGCTCGCCAACGAGGCGGCCCCCTATGACTACGCCGTGTTCGGCGAGCCCAGCGGGGCAGACAGGATAACCATAGGCTACCGGGGGAGGATGAGCCTGCGGGTCGTGGTGCGGACCCCGGGGGGGCATGCGGGGTCGCCCTGGGCCCACAGGAGCGCTTTCGACGAGTTCACCTCCATCCTCAGCAGGCTGAGGGAGTACGAGGCCGGCCACCTGGTCCAGGATGACCACTTCAGATCCGTTTCCATCTCCCCCACGCTCGTGCGCGCAGGCTCCTACCAGAACGTGGTCCCCGGCCTCTGCGAGGCGACCTTCGATGTTCGCCTCCCGCCGGGGCTCTCCTCGGCCCAGGTTCTCGGTGAAATCAGGCCAATGGTCGAAGCCCGCTGGGGCGAGGTCAGAGCGGAGTTGAACCCTGGCCCTCCCACCGAGGCCTACGAAGCGGACGTCGGCTCGCGGCTGGTAAGGGCGTTCCAGAGGGCCATCCTGCTCCGTCTCGGCAAGAAGCCCTCTTTGGTCAGGAAGACCGGGACCGGTGACATGAACACCTTCGCCAGCAGGAAGGGGGTCTCCTGCCTGACCTACGGCCCGGGGCTATCGGGGACCAGCCACACCGAGGAGGAAGCGGTCCGCATCAGGGACTACCTGGACGGCATAGAGGTGGCGAGGGAGGCGATAGGGCAGCTCGTCACCATGAGCGTCGGCTGACCTCATACTCTGATTTCTTCCAGCCCAAACTGCTTCACCAGCCCCACGATCTTCTCCTTGTGGGGCCCCAGGCCTTTCCAGTCAAGGGCGGCGTACCTGACGGGGGAGGTGGTCCTCTGCAGCATCTGTCCCATCATCCTCTCGTCTATCTGCCCCAGGGCGTACTTGGGCGCCACGAAGGACATGGCCATCTCCTCCTCAAGGAGGAGCTTGGTGAACTTCTCGGGGTAGTGGGTCCCGCCGAAGCCCAGCGCTGTCTTGTCCCAGACGCGCTTCTGCGACAGGCTTTCCATCAGCGCCTTCGCCACCACCCGCGCGGCATCGGCGTCTCCCCAGTGCTTCTCCGTCGATCCGAGCTCGACGAAGAGTATCGGTTTCTGCAGCGAGGTAGGTCCGTGGTGCGTCGCCTCCATCGTAATCTCGTAGCCGCCCACCTCCGCCCTGTGGTCCCAGAGGGCGACCAGGTAGTTCTTGAGGAGCCCCGGGTCCGCCTTCCCCAGCTCCCTCCCTGCCCCTCCGAACTTCGCCTCCTCGGAGAAGTTCCCCGTGGTGTGGACCGTCAGGGAGGCAATCCCGGACTCCGCACTATGCCTCGACAGGAAGATGTACGCCTGGGGGTTGAAGTACTCGTCCAGGCTCGGCGGGGTGACGATCGCCCCCTCGAACCAGGCCAGGAGGTATGACTCCTTCTGGTAAACCGGGTTTCCAAGGAGTTTCACCCCGGTCGACACAAACCCCTGGCTCTCGACCAAGGCGGAGGCGAGCGTCTTCGACGCCAAGTCGGTGGTGGACGCCAGAATCACAGTGGCTGGCTCCCCCTGGGGGTTCATGGCTCCCCGGCCGCGCGACCAGGTATTAACGCTGGGGCGTCCTGCGCCTCCGATGTGGTTCTCCGGAGGATTAGACATATAAGCCGACCAAGGCCGCCGCATCATGTACGACCATGGGGTTCCGGGACTTCCTGAAGTCATCGAGGGCCATATTCAGGCTGGCCCACAAGAGCGACACGGACGAGTTCACCCTCTACCTCAAACTGGTCGCGCTCGGCATCGCCGTGGTCGGGACGATAGGATTCCTCATCAAACTGGTGGGGACGATTTTCTTCGGGTAGACGCGGTTCCCGCCAACACGCAGCTATGTCTTCCCTGTAAGTGCAGGCGCCTGCCTCTGCTCACCCTGATGCATCGCGCTCATTGGGAGACGTCTGACTCGCCTTGTTCCCCGAGAACACGACGGGGGTTTTGGGAGCCGTCTAGGCCCTCCAAGGGGCGTCGGACCCTAGGCACTGGATTAGATTTCTGCTGTCACGACCCCTGACCTATCGTTACAGTCTGCAAGATAGTCGTCGTGGCGGCGGGCTATGCGGTGCGGCCTTCGGCGCCTTCAGAGTGAGCCCGTCCGGCATGATCCTGTGGTTCTGACGGGCTTACGGCGACGTGCTCGCAGGTCAAAAGGTTATTAGGCCAACGAAAGTCGGGCTTTTTTCACCTTGTCGGCTCTGAGCGACCAAGAGAGGAACAGCTCAATCTTCCCGGTCAAGACCACCGGAGGTCAGGAAAGGACCGTGGCGACCTTCGTGGCCAACAGGGCCGTCCAGAAGGGGAAGCCCATCTACTCGGTCCTCGCCCTCGACACCTGGAAGGGGTACGTGCTCTTCGAGGCCCCAAACAGCCAAGTGGTAGACGAGAGCATCCAGGGGTTCAAGCACGTCAGAAGCAAGATCCCCGGCATGATGCAGTACTCCGACATCGAGAAGTTCTTGGTCACAAAGTCCATGGTGGCGGAGCTGAACACCGAGGACACCATCGAGATAGTCGCGGGACCGTTCAAGGGGATGCGGGCGAAGATCTCGCGGGTAGAGAAGGAGAAGCAGGAGATCACGGTCTCGCTGCTGGACACTGCCTTCGCCATGCCCATCACAATCGACGCGGCCTATGCCAAGCTCGTTGCCAGGGCCAAGCCGGAGCAGAAGTGAGTCTGGATGGGTGAAAAGCAGACAATCAACGTCCTCGTAACAGGAGGAGAGGCGAGCGCAGGACCTCCGCTCGGCCCAGCGCTGGGCCCGCTGGGAGTGAACGTCCTCGGCATCGTCAACGAGATCAACAAACAGACGGGAGACTTCAAGGGGATGAGGGTCCCCGTGAAGGTGGAGGTAGACAAAGAGACCAAGCAGTTCACCATATCCGTCGGGACGCCTACCACCTCAGCGCTGGTGGCCAAGGAATCGGGCATCCCCAAGGGCTCAGGCAAGCCCAACCTGGAGTTCGTCGGGACGCTGACCATGGACAAGGTCGTAACCATAGCCAGGAGCAAGATAGCCGGGTCCTACGCGGCGACGGTCAGGTCAGCGGCGAAGGAGGTAGTGGGGAGCTGCGTGAGCATGGGGGTCAAGATCGAAGGGAAGGACCCCAGGGAGTTCATGAAAGAGATTGACGACGGCAAGTGGGACTCGAAGTTCCAGTGACGGGCAGAAGGCTTTTATCCGGTGTTCCAAGGCTCCGCAAGGAATTCGTGAATAGTGCGTGCTCTCGAACCAGCAGCTCGCGGAACTGGTCAAGAAGGGTAAGGGCCAGTCCAAGGAGACCAAGTTCACCCAGTCGGTCGAAGTACTGATTTCGCTGAAAGAAGTGGACCCCAAGAAGACCGACCTGAACATCAACGAGATAGTGTACCTCCCGCACCCGGCAACGAAGCAGGCCAGGGTCTGTTTCATAGGGTCCGGGGACCTCGCAGTCAGGGCGAAGAACTCAAACGCGAACCTGGTCATGGACCCGGCTCAGCTGGAAAACTACGGAGGGAGCAAGAGGGACGCCAAGAAGCTCGCCAGGTCCTACGACTTCTTCCTCGCAGACACAGCCCTCATGCCGAGGGTCGGCAAGGTCCTGGGCCAGGCGCTCGGCCCCAAGGGGAAGATACCGTCCCCAGTCCCGCCGAACTCCCCCATCGAGGCTATGATCAACAGGATGAGGACAGCGATAAGGGTCAGGAGCAGGGGCTCGCTGGGGGTGACGGCCATGGTGGGAGACAGCAAGCTGTCTGAGACGGACCTGGCGGAGAACATAGTCGCCGTGGTCAACGCGGTGTCCAAGAAGCTCCCCAACGGCGACAGGAACATCAAGACGGTCATGGTAAAGACGACCATGGGGAAGCCTGCGAAGCAGGCGGTGGATTAGTTGAGCAAGACAGTCCAGGTCCATCAGCCTAACCCGAAGAAGGCAGAGACCGTCGAGCGTGTAGCCGCTCTCGCACAGAAGTACCCCGTCCTCGCGGTAACCAGCCTCTCGAAGGTGAGGGCTAGCCAGCTGATGGCTGTGCGCAAGGCGCTGAGGCAGCACGCCGAGGTCTTCGTCGTCAAGAACAAGCTGGCCATACGCGGCCTCCAGAAGGCAGGGATTAAGAACGCCGACCAGCTCCTGTCACACCTCACGGGGCAGAACGCGCTCATCTTCTCGACCAACGACCCGTTCAAGCTCTTCCTCGCCCTGGACAAGAACAAGGTGTACCTCGCAGCCAGGGCCGGCGACAAGGCCCCTGATGACATCATAGTCCCGGCGGGCAACACAAGCCTCCCCGCAGGCCCGGTCCTGAGCGAGTTCAGAGAAGCGGGCATCCAGACCAAGATTGAAGGTGGGAGCATATGGGTCAACAAAGACTCCGTGGCCGTTAAGAAGGGCGCGGAGATCACCCCCAAGCTCGCCAGCCTCCTCTCCAAGCTGAACATCAAGCCAATCCGTGCAGGCCTGGCCATTGCGCTCGCCTACGAGAACGGGCTGATCTACGCGGGGGATGTGGTCGCGATCAACCTGGACGAGTACAGGAAAAGCATCCTCGACGCCTACGCCTCCTCCAGAGGCTTGGCGATAGTCGTCGGTTACGTCACCAAGGAGACCGCGCCAGACATACTCGCAAAGGCCTACAGGGAGGCCCTGAGCCTCCAGGTGGAGGCGGGTTTCCTCGACAAGGAAACTGCACCGATGATATTCGGGCGGGCAGAGGCGGAGGCGGCGGCCTTGGAATCCAAGGCCAAAGAAAAAGGCCTGAAGTAGATCCGTCCCCTCGGACAGCAGGGCGTCTTTCGCTCTTGGAACTGGTGCCTCCTCACTGCTGGGGCTTCACACAGTGATGCTGTCAGAGAATAGCCGCGGTCCTGACTGATGGGCTGGGCCGAAGCCGGTCACGAGTGCATCAGCATCTTGGACAGCTAACGCTGGGACAGATGAGACTAGAATGGTATCTGGCTTACCCGAAGAGTGAAGCGAGACCCTGTAGGGCCTCTTCTTCCTTCTTCTCCTCTTCCTTCGGCTTTTCTTCCGCCTTCGCTGCTGGTGCGCCCGGCGCTGCGGCAGCGGCCACAGGGGCTGCAGCCATCGTCGATGCGTTCTTCAGCGCCTCGTCGATGTTCACCTCGCTGAGGGCAGAAGTCAGTGCCTTGATCTTCACTTCGTCGGGGGCTGCACCGGTCGCCTTAACCACACTTGTCAGGTTCTCTTCGTTGACCGGCTTCCCCAGCTTGTGAAGCAGGAGAGCTGCGTAAACGTACTCCATCTTAATTCGCGAACAGGCGACCTTGGTTCCGTATTTAAGAGTTTGAAGCTGAAAGCGCCCCGGGTCCAGATCGGCACTTGGAGTCGTGCCAGTACGGCTCTTCCTGCGAAGGAAGGACCGAGCCCCGCCGGGGTCTCTCCCGCCCCTATCCCAAGTTTATCTAGCTCAGGGGGGCGACTCGTGAAAAGACAGTGGAGCAGCCCAGTTGAACGAAAAGAAGCAGGCCCTGAGTGCCAAGTTCTCCGCCGACTACAAGAAGTACTACGTCGTGGACCTCTTCAACAGGGAAGGGTTCGTCAGGAAGAAGTGCGAGAGCTGCGGCAAGCACTTCTGGACGCTCAACCAAGAAAGGACCAGGTGCGATGACCAGCCCTGCTCTCCCTACACGTTCATCGGAGACCCTCCCACCTCGAAGAGGCTGAGCTACGTCGAGACCTGGAACGCCGTCGAGAGGTTCTTCAAGAAGAACGGTCACACCATAGTCAAGCGCTACCCCGTGGTCAGCAGGTGGCGCCCCGACCTCTACTTCACCGTCGCGTCGATAATCGACTTCCAGAGGGTGGAGGGCGGGAAGGTGGTCTTCGCCCTCCCTGCTAACCCACTGGTCGTCCCTCAGATGTGCGTCAGGTTCAACGACGTCCCCACCGTCGGGGTCAACGGGAAGCACGGCACATCCTTCTGCATGATCGGCCAGACCGCCCTGGCGAACAGGGAGGGGTACTGGAAGGACAGGACTATCGACCTCGACTTCGAACTTCTCACCAAAGTCTTCGGAATCCCCAAGGAGGAGGTCTCCTTCGACGAAGACGTCTGGATGGGCTACGGGGCCTTCGGCTACTCCCTGCAGTACAACGTCAGGGGGCTTGAGACGGGGAACGCGGTCTTCACAGCCTTCGAAGGCAGCCCCGAGAAGTACGTCCCCCTCAAGGAGAGGGTCGTGGACATGGGGGCAGGGCTCGAGCGCCTGACCTGGCTCAGCCAGGGCACGCCTACAGCCTACGACTCCTACCTCGCACCGGTACTGAGGAGGATGAAGAAGGAGAACGCCGTCGAGTACGACGAGGCGCTCTTCCGAAAGTACGCGGCCCTCGCGGGGGAGATCAACCTAGACGAATACCGCAACCTCGACGACGCGAGGCTGAAGATAGCGAAGTCCCTGGGTAGGGACGCCTCCGACCTCGCGAAACAGTTCGGCGCCCTGGAGGCGTTGTACGCCATCGCAGACCACACGCGGACCCTCCTCTTCGCCATCGCGGACGGCATGCTCCCTAGCAACTCAGGAGGCGGTTACAACCTGAGGATGGTCTACAGGCGTGCGCGCAACTTCATCAACTACTACAAGTTCAAGCTGACCGTCCCGGACCTCATCGACTGGCACATAGACCAGCTCAGAGGGATGTACCCGGAGCTGGCGGGGCACGACTCCGACGTGAAGGATGTCCTCGGAGTGGAGGAGTCCAGGTTCCTCTCGTCCGCCGAAAGGGTGGCGAAGATAGTGTCTTCAATCTCGTCCGAAGGAAAGGAGCTCTCGACCGACGACCTCGTAAGGCTCTACGACTCCGACGGGGTCACGCCGGAGCAACTCGCAGAGGCCGGAGCCAGAGCGAGCCCCCCCGAGGGGTTCTACGAGAAGGTCCAGGCCAGGCATCTTAGCCGCGAGATAGAGCAGCCGAAGCTCCAGTTCGACACCAGCAGGATATCGGCGACCAGGCTGTGGTACTACGAAGAGGGCGCGCCTCTAGATTTCACCGCCAGGGTGGTGAAAGTCTTCCAGGGGAACCACGTGGTCCTCGACAGGACGGTCTTCTATCCGCGCGGCGGCGGCCAGGAGCCCGACCGGGGGACACTGGGGGGAGCGGAGGTGGTGGACATCGAGAAGTACGGCGACGTGGTTATCCACAAGGTGAAGGGAAAGGCCCCCAGGGCCGGAACCAGGGTCGAGTGCCACGTCGACCAGAGGCGGAGGCGGAGGGTCACTCAGATCCACTCCGCCACCCACGTGCTCAACGGGGCGTCCAGGGAAGTGCTGGGCCCATGGGTCTGGCAGCACTCGGCGTTCAAGGAGGAGGATTATGGACGGATAGACATAACCCACTTCTCACACCTGACCGGGGTGGAAGTACAGAAGATCGAAGACCTAGCCAACGACGTAGTGCGGCGGGACCTGCCAGTGACGAACACTTTCATGCCCCGCCAGGAGGCAGAGAAGAAGTACGGCTTCAGGCTCTACCAGGGCGGCGTGGTCCCAGGCAAGCTCGTCAGGGTGGTCGACATCGGGGGGTGGGACATAGAGGCGTGCGGCGGGACGCACGTGAGCTCAACCGGCGAAGTGGGGCTCATCAAGGTCACCAAGGTCGAGAGGGTCCAGGACGGTGTGGAGCGGCTCGAGTTCGTCGCCGGGGAAGCGGCCATAGAGTACATGCACAGGATGGACTCGGAGCTCAGCGAGCTCTCGGCGGTGCTGAACACCCAAAGGGAGAACCTCCCCAAAGTGGCGAGAGGCATCCTGCGGGACCTTGAGGAGTCCCGGGCTCGCGAGAAGAGCCTGGGGGAGACCATAGTCGAGATGTCCTCCACCGGGGTCGCGGCCGAAGCGAAGGACGTGGGGGCCGCAAGACTTTACGTCTCGAAGAACCCCCCCATGGGCGAGGAACAAATCATTGGCCAGGGGCAAAAGAGCGTCTCGTCCGAGCCGTCTCTGATCTACGTGGCAATCTTCTCCACAGGCAAGTCCGCCAGGATCGTCTGCTTCGTCGGCCAAGAGGCCATGAAGGCAGGGTTCTCCGCCGTTGAAATCGTCAGACAGCTCGCCCCGACGCTCGGAGGCTCTGGAGGGGGTTCCCCGTCGTTCGCCCAGGGGGGCGGTCCGCTCGCAGGCAAGGTGGACGAGGCAGCTTCCATCGCCCAGGGACTGCTTCCGAACTCGACGAGTTGAGTGGAATGTCAGCGCGAGAGAAGCACTGGCTGAAGGTTTGGGATGAGAAGCACGCGTTCGAGCCGGACCCGGTCGCGGGGAAAAAGAAGGTCTTCGTCACCTTTCCATTCCCATACATGAACGCCGCAGTCCACGTCGGGACCGCCTTCACGGCGAGCCACCTGGAGTTCTACTCCAGGTTCAAGCGCCTTCAGGGGTACAACGTCCTCTTTCCCTGGGCCTGGCATTGGACAGGGCAGCCCATCGTCGGGATGAGCAAGAGGCTCAGGGAGGGAGACCCGGATGTAAGGAGGGCGTTCCTGGAGCTCGACCACGTCCCAGAGCAGGAGGTCGCGAAGTTCGTCGACCCGGAATATCTGGCTTCCTACTACACGAAGCAGAGCCGAAAGGTGATGAAAGAGACGGGCTTCTCGATCGACTGGAGAAGGGAGTTCAGGACCATCGACCCGGCCTTCAGGAAGTTCGTGGAGTGGCAGTACTTCCACCTGCGGGAGATGGGCTATGTCGTCCAAGGGACCCACCCGGTGGTCTGGTGCCCCTTCGACAAGAGCCCCACGGGAGACCACGACAGGATGGAGGGAGAAGGGGTCTCCCCCACAGAATTCAACCTGATCAAGTTCCACCTCGGCGAGTTCGCCCTAGTCGCCGCGACGCTGAGGCCAGAGACCATCTACGGGGCGACCAACGTCTGGGTGAACCCAGACGCCGACTACAGCGAGGCGCGCGTCGACGGGGAGCTCTGGATAGTCAGCTCTGCATCCCTGTCCAAGCTCTCCGAGCAGAAGCACAACGTCGTCCCAGTCCGCGAGTTCAAGGGGTCCGACCTGGTCGGCAGATACGCGATGGCCCCCCTCACCGGAAAGTCGCTCCCTGTCTTCCCAGGCAGGTTCGTCGACCCGTCGCTGGCCACCGGCGTGGTCTACAGCGTCCCGGCCCACGCTCCCTACGACCTGATGGCGCTGAGGGACATCCAGGAAGGGAGGGTCCAGGTTGGGCGGCAGGTCAAGGAAGAGGCCGACAAGATAACCCCGATACCGATCCTCTCCCTGTCGGGATACTCCAGGGTCCCTGCAGAAGACGCGATCAGAAAGCTGAGCATAAAGGACTCGATGGATCCGAACCTGGAAACGGCAACCCAAGAGATCTACAGCGCCGAGTTCCACAGGGGGGTGCTCAGCCAGAGCTCCGGCCCCCTCGCCGACCTGACGGTCCCCGAGGCGAAGGACAAGGCAGTGGAACTCATCGCCAAGACAGAGAGGCTTGCAAAGATGTTCGAGCTCCCTGAGAAGGTCGTCTGCCGCTGCGGGACCAGATGCTACGTCAAAATCCTCGAAAACCAGTGGTTCCTGAACTACTCCAACCCTGAGTGGAAGGCCAAGGCGAAGCTGGTCATAGACCGGGCGGAGATCTACCCAGAGGAAGCCAGGCAGCTGTTCTACTCCACCATCGAATGGCTGAAGGACTGGCCCTGCGCAAGGCGTTCCGGGATGGGGACAAGGCTCCCATGGGACAAGGACTGGCTGGTCGAGACCCTGAGCGACTCCACCATCTACATGGCCTATTACTGCATAAGCAAGTTCGTCAACCTAGAGAAGGTAGGGCCCGACAGCCTCACCCCGGAGGTGCTGGACTACGTCCTCCTAGGCAAGGGGAGCCCGGCTAACCTTGCCAAGGCGGCCCGAATCCCTGAACGGGTCTTGAGGGATCTGAGGACCGAGTTCTCCTATTGGTACCCCGTCGACCTGCGCAACTCGGGGAAGGACCTCATCCCCAACCACCTCACCTTCTTCGCGTTCCACCACGCTGCCCTCTTCCCCGAGAAGTTCTGGCCCCGAGGATTCGGCATCAACGGCATGATAACCATCGAAGGGAAGAGGATGAGCAAGACCAAGGGGAACTTCGTCACATGGGAGGGCGCCAAGGAGAAGTACGGCGCCGACGCATTCCGGCTGGCCCTGGCCCTGACAGCGGACGGCATGGACGACGCAGACTGGAGAGACAGAGCCGCCATGGACGCGAAAGAGAAAGTCGACTCCGTGATCCCGTTCGTCAAGAAGACCCTGAGGTCGTCGGCCGACCGCAAGGCGGACGGCCTGGACTCGTGGCTTGTCTCTTCATTCAACGGACGGATCGCCGTCGCGTCCGAAGCGATGGAGGAGCTCAGGATGCGGCGCGCGTCCGCCACCGTCTTCCTGGACATCTGGAACGACCTAAGGTACTATCTGCGCAGGGCAGGAAAGCCACGGCGCCAGACGCTCACTGAGGTGTTCAACGCCTGGGCGAGGATGATGTCTCCCTTCACCCCGTTCATGGCCGAGGAGCTGAACCGGGAACTGGGAGGAAAGGGCCTGGTCTGCCAGGCGGACTGGCCGGCTCCCGATGACTTCCCAGTGGACGACGATGCGGTCCTGGCCGAAGCGGTCCTTGGGAGGGTCATCGAAGACGCGCGCAACGTGTTGAAGGTAGTCAAGGGGGCCCGGTCGAAGCTGAACGTCTACGTGTGCTCCGACGAAGCGAAGGCCTTCTTTCTGGAGCTGACCGCGGCGAAGCAGAGCAAGGGGAATGTCGGCCAGGTGCTGAAGAAGCACGCCTCCCTGAAGATTCAGCCGGACAGGGTCTTCAAGCTTGCCTACGAGCTGGGAGAAGACCTCCTCGGCAAGGTCGTCGCAGGCAGGGGCTTCGACGAGTTCCAGTCCCTCTCGGAGGCTTCTGAGTTCATGGCGAAGGAGCTGGGCATCGAGGTGGTGGTCCAAAAGACCGGCAAGCAGATTCACGACCCGGCCAACAGGGCGAAGGACGCACTACCCACTAAGCCAGCCTTCTACCTAGAGTGACGTTCTCAGAAGATGGAGGCCGAGCTGTGGGCCTAGCCGCCGATCTTGAACATCTTCGTGCCGCAGACAGGGCAGGTCCCTGACTTCGCGTGCCTTCCATTCTTCATGGTCACGCTCTGCGGGCTCTTCATCTCTCGTGCAGCCTTGCACTTCACACAGTATGCTGACACCATGTATTGTCACCCCCCTTCCGCTGCGTTCTGCTATAAACCACTCCATTGGGACATTTCGCACCAGTGGTGCTCTCAGGGTTCAAATACGGCGGTTGTTGTCGCCGTAGACCCAAATGCCTCCTGGAGATGAGGCCCTCAAGGGGGTGGCCCGGACCCGGATGTCGGACGAGTGGTCCGACTACACCCTCTACGAGAGGCTCTCGAAGACCGTGAATCAGGGCAGCGCCTTCGCGGAGGTCCTCAAGGCCCTATCCGTCACGGAGCACAGGCACTACGAGTTCTGGAAGAAGTACGTCCCCGGGGAAGAGCCGAGACTGGCAAAGCTGAAGCTCTACTGGGTCCTCTTCCTGAGGCGGTTCCTCGGCCTTACGTTCGCTACAAGGTACCTGGACAGGCACGAGGAGAACGTCGTGCAGACCTACAAAGGCTTCGCAGCACTCATCCCCGAGGAAGACAGGGCAGCCTTCGATGAGATGGTGGCAGACGAGAAGGACCACGAAAAGGCGCTGGAGATGAAGGTCGAGAGTTCCGCGGTCCGATACATATCGTTCATAGTCCTAGGGCTGGCCGATTCTCTCGTGGAAATCTCTGGAATCCACGCTGGGTCTCTCGGGTTCTACGACCAGACGGAGATCGCCGGCCTTGCAGGGGTGATAGCGGGGGCCGCCGCATCACTTGCGATGGCCTCGGCAGCCTACGCCCAGGCGAAGCAGGGGGGGTTCGAAGGCTCGGCAAGACTCAGCGCGATCTACACCGGTGTTTCCTATTTCTTGACGGCCATAACCCTGGCGACCCCCTACTTCCTGACCAAGAACATGATCCTCGCACTGTCCTCTTCTCTCTCCCTCGCCGTGGCGATACTCGCCATCACAACCTGGTACAGCGTGGTCATCCAGCATAAGACCTTCCTCAGGGACTTCTTGGAGATACTGCTGATTCTGTTCGGGGCTACAATCGCCCTGTACTTCTTCGGCTATGTCGTACACGGCGTGTTCCCGGGCATACGGGTCAGCTAGACCGCGCCGCCGTGAACGCTCCGCGCAAGAACCAGACAAAAACGTCTTATTGCCAAACCTGGCCTCGACCGTCCAGGGGTTGCAAAGCGTTACGTCAGGGCAAAAGGCGTCTTCGAAGGCTGAACTGGTCAAGCAGGTCTGCGGCTACCTGAGGGAGAATTCGTCCTCCCCTGTGACACTCGGAAGCCTCGGAGAGAAGTTCGGGCTCAGCCAGTTCCGCCTGCAGAGGACCTTCACCGACGTGATGGGAATCTCCCCACGCGAATATCTTGAAGAATTCAGGTTGAGCGTTCTCAGGTCCAAGCTCACCGCTGGCGAGCCTGTGGTCGGTGCCCTGAGGGAGGCTGGTTACTCCGCCCAGAGCTGGCTGTATGGGGACTCCCGGAGGAAGCTTGGGATGACCCCCGCGACATACAAGAAGGGCGGATCAGGGGTGCAGATTGGCTACGCGACCGGAGCGTCGGCCCTGGGCCGCCTCCTCGTGGCCACCACGGACCATGGGGTCTGCTCGGTCAAGGCCGGACGGAACGACAACGAGCTGCTGAAGGCGCTGGCCGCCGAGTTCCCTAGGGCGGGCATTGTGAAGTCGCCCAGGGCGATGCGCTATCTCCGCTCCCTGCAGAAACATCTGCGCGGGCAGGAGATGAGGTTCCCGCTGGATATCCGCGGCACTGACTTCCAGATGCGCGTCTGGACCGCGTTGCAGCGCATCCCTCTTGGAGAGACTAGGTCCTATCAAGAGGTGGCTGAGATGGTCGGCGAGCCTAGGGCGGTCAGGGCCGTGGCGAACGCCTGTGGCTCCAACCCTGTACCGCTGATAATCCCATGCCACAGGGTGATCCGGAAGGACGGGAGCCTGGGCGGCTACGGGATGGGTGTCGGCAGGAAGAAGGCCCTCCTCTCGGAGGAGCGGGACCTTGCCGAAAGAAAGAGCGGGGTCTGAAGTCAACCCTCTCGTGGGGCGTGCCTGCGGCACCTTGCCCAGGGTCTTCCGAAGATGAGTCTCGGCCCTGCATGCGCGGATGGGCGCGAGAGGCTGCCGGAGGGCGCCGCCCGCGATCTAGGTGCGCCTGAGGACCGCACCTGACGCACGCGCCCCTGCATAACTTCATCTATGCGGCAGCGACCGGCGGGTTCATGGTGGCATCAAGACCAAGGAGCTTACTCTCCGTAGCCGACCTCTCTTCCGGAGAGATAGACTCCCTCATATCCCGAGCCGGGGCGTTAAAGAAGCAGTTCAAGTTGAGACGGCCGTCGCGGGTCCTCTCGGGGTCTGCCGTGGGGCTCCTGTTCGAGAAGCCTTCGACCCGGACAAGGACCAGCTTCGAGGTGGCGACACTGAGACTAGGTGGGTCGCCGGTCTATCTCGCCGCCAACGACCTCCAGCTCAGCCGCGGAGAGCCGATCAAGGACACGGCTAGGGTGCTGGGAGGTTACCTCGACGTAGTGGTGGCACGGGTCTTCGCGCAGAGCACCCTCGTCCAGCTGGCCACCTACTCGGGGAGACCGGTGATCAACGCTCTAAGCGAGACAGAGCATCCAACCCAGGCTGTCAGCGACCTGCTGACCATCAAGGAGGTCAAGGGGAAGCTGCGAGGGACCACCCTGGCATACATCGGAGACGGCAACAACGTCTGCAACTCCCTGCTGCTGGCGGGAGCCCTCACGGGGATGAACGTGGTCGTAGCTTCCCCTGAAGGGTACGAGCCCGAGGGCTCCCTCATCCGCAGGGCGAAGTCGCTGGCCAAGAAAAATGGCGGGAGCATCGAGCTGGTCCGGGACCCGAGGGATGCTGTAGCCTCAGCGGACGCGGTCTACACCGATGTCTGGGTGAGCATGGGGGAGGAGAGAGAGCAGGAGGCGAGGGTCAGGGTGTTCAAGAGATACCAGGTCAATTCTGCCCTGATGAAGTCGGCTCCTAGGGGTGCGGTCGTCATGCACTGCCTCCCCGCCCACCGGGGGCTCGAGATCACCGACGACGTCCTGGAAGGGAGACAGTCCGTCGCCTGGCAGCAGGGCGAGAACAAGCTCTACGGGGCCGCCGCATCCCTCGAATACGTGGCCGGATGAGCTGGACAGGACTCTCTCGCCTGCAGCATCGGCAAAAGGCTGGCGTCTTGTTCAAGACTGCACGCAGGGTTGGCATCAGCCGCGAGAGAGGAGTCAAAGCGGGCCCGGTGGGATTTGAACCCACGACCTCTGCGAGCCTAAGCTCCCTACAGCTTAGAAGGCTGCCACGCTATCCGTACTCCGCTCCCGGTCTGGATCTGCGCTACGGGCCCAATTGACACCGCCTCAGGTTTCAACATAAGCTTTGCCGCCGCAGCCCGCTTTCCACGAATGCCCGGAATCGGAAGGTTTTATCATGTCCGGAGCCGCTCGTCGGCCGTTGACCGCACTCCCACAGAGGCTGTTCGGAACCAACGGAGTCCGGTTCGTGCCAGGGGTGTCCCACGACCTCGATTTCGCCATCAGCCTAGCCGAGGCTGTAGGGACCTACTTCGGAAGCGGGGAGGTGCTGCTGGGGAGGGACGGCCGCCTGTCTGGGCCTGCCCTGGCGAACGCCGTCGCGTCTGGCCTTCTCAGCTCCGGGCGAGACGTCGCCGAGGCTGGGCTGGTGCCTACCCCCGCGCTCCAGTACGCGGTGAAAGCCCTAGGCTTCAGGGGCGGGGTGATGGTCACAGCCTCGCACAACCCTCCACAGTACAACGGCCTGAAGGTGTCCGGGCCCGACGGGGTCGAGATCCCCAGGCTGGATGAGCAGCGGATAGAGAAGATATACTTCGACAAGTCGCAGACGAAGGCCGACTGGAAGTCCGTCGGCGTGGCGCGGCAGGAGGGGTCAGTGGTGAGGGCCTACCAGAGGGGTATCCTCTCAAAGGTCGATGCGAAGGCGATAGCCGCCAGAAAGTTCACCATCGTCATGGACCTGGGCAATGGGGCGCAGACGGTTGCCGCGCCCTACATCGCCGAGTCCCTCGGATGCAAGGTGATCACGCTGAACTCGACGGTCGACGGGAGCTTTCCGGGGAGGGGTCCTGAGCCAACCCCTGACACGATGAAAGACCTCTCGGCCGCTGTGAAGGCTTCGGGGGCAGACCTGGGAGTCGCCTACGACGGGGACGGCGACCGGTCCATGTTCTGCGACGAAGAGGGACGAGTGCTCTGGGGGGACCAGAGCGGATGCCTGATAGCCGACTTCGTCCTCGACAGGCACCCTGGAGGGACGCTGGTCACCTCAGTCGCGTCCAGCCAGGCGGTCGAGGCGGTGGCCAAGAAGCACGGGGCGAGGGTGCTGCGGACCAAGGTAGGCGCAGTGGAGATCGCGAGGACGATCATCGAGCGGAACGCCGTCTTCGGGTTCGAAGAGAACGGAGGGTGCCTCTATCAGCCTCACATCGCGGTCCGTGACGGAGGCATGACCACTGCTCTGATGCTCGAGTGCCTGGCGAGGAAGGGGATGGCCATGTCCAAGGTGCTGTCGTTCGTCGTCCCGAAGTACTTCCAGGCTAAGACCAAGGTCGAGGTGAACCCGAAGAAGGTCGACGCGGTGATGAAGGCGGTCGAGAAGCAAACGAAGGGGGACGTCGAGAGGGTCGACGGCCTCAAGCTGTGGACGGGCGCCCACTCATGGGCGCTGGTCAGGCCGAGCGGGACCGAGCCGATCGTAAGGATTTTCGCCGAGTCAGACACCCAGGAAGACGCTGAGCAGCTGGTCAACAGGTTCGCGAAGGTCGTGAAGTCAGCGGCCGCTTAGGTGCGTCCACCCTCCGTCTCTGATCGCCCTGAGCCCGCCGCCTGCCCTCAGAGTCACTCCCTTCTGCTTCGTCGCCCGGCCCACAACTGTCAGCTCTCCTCCGGCCTTCTTCACGGCCCTCTGGGCCGCCTGGACCTCCGGCGCCCTGATTGTCCCTACTATGACGTACTCTTCTCCTCCCTCGAGTATCAGCTTGTCGCCGTCCAGCTTGTTCGCCGCGGCGAACTCCATCACCCCTCTGGCAGCGGGGAGTCGTTCGACCACGAACCCAAGGCCGCTCGCCCGGGCGAGCGTGTGGATGCTCCTGGCCAGCCCATCGCTCGAATCCATGGCAGAGGTAAGGTAGGGCGCCAAGGCCGCGCCAACCTCGAGGTCTGGCTCAGGTTCGAGGACGCTCTTCCTGGCCCTGCGCGCGAACTCTGCCTCCGACCTCGCGCCGGCCGTCATAATCCTCAGCCCAGATGGGGGGAGACCGAACGGTCCCGTGACCACTAGAACGTCCGCAGGAGCGGCTCCGCCCCTGTCTATCACCTTCTTCGCGAACCCTACCATGGCGCACCCGACTATCAGCTCCTCGGCCTCGTTGGTATCGCCTCCGACCAGGTGGACCCCCCATCTCTCCTCGGCGTCCCTCAGCCCCAGAGCCACCTCCTCCACATCCTTCTTGTCCGCCCCCCTCCTGAGGCCGAGAGACACCATGAACGAGTCAGGCCTCACGCCCTTGGACGCGAAGTCGCTAACGCACATAGCCACGGCCTTCCTCGCGGCCTGCCTGTAGGTCATCCCGGCGGGCACGTCGGTGTGTTCCACCAGCATGTCTGTCTTCAGGACTACCAGGCCCGACCTGGGGGGGACTACCGCGACGTCGTCACCTATCGGGCTGTACCCCTTCGGCAGTCTCCCTGCTGTCTTGACCATCTCCGCTATGACCTCGAACTCGTCGGGCATGCTAGGAACTCCGCCTGCCCAGCTTCCTGGCGAAGTCCTTCGCGATGCTCTTCGCCTTGGCGGCCGAAGGAGCCTCTGCCGAGACCCTGACCACATCCTCGGTCCCTGACGGGCGCATCAAGACCCAGGCCCCTTGGGGGAGGGCGATCTTGAGGCCGTCAGTGAGATCAGTACGCTCATACTGGCGAGCCATGACCTTGAACGCCTTCTCCGCCTTCTGCCTGGGGATGCGGAGGGCGATCCTCTCCTGGTGGTATGTCGGGACCGAAGAGTACAGGGCGTCCCCCTTCTCCCGCAGGGCCTTGATGATCGCCAGGGCCGCCAGCAGGGAATCCCTACAGTAGTTGAAGTCGCCATCGATCAGCCCCCCACTGCTCCCTTCCCCTCCGAGACGGGCTCCCTCGCTCTTCATCGCCTGCACGACGTTTGTCTCTCCTACCCTGGACCTGAGCACCCTGCAGCCGGCCTTCCGGGCGACGTCCTCCACAGCCTGGGTGGTGTCCATAGATACGACCACCTGCTTCTCGCGCGTCTCCAGAATCAGCCGCTGGAGCGCAAGGGTCAGCATGAAGTCTCCACTCCTCTTCTTCCCAGAAGAGTCCACGATAACTAGCCTGTCCCCGTCGCAGTCGAAGCCCAGCCCCAGGGCGCATCCCTTCTCCCTAACCGTCCGGCGGAGGAGGACGAGATCATCTGCGATCGGGTCCACGGCGCGCGTGAAGACCGAGTAGCTGTCGTTGAGCGAGGCGACCTCGCACCCCAGACGCCGCAGGAGGGGGACAGCGTGGGCGATGGCCGCCCCCCCTCCGAGATCCACGGCCACCTTGACCCCTTCGCAGGACCCATCCCCATACCTTGCAGCCAGGCTATCGACGTAACCCGGTTTCGCCGGCTGCACCAGCCGCCCCTCGGCAAACTGCCTTCCTCCAGCGGGCCGCCTCCCCACCACCTTCTCGAACGTCTCCTTTCCAATCCCAGCGCCCGCTACTATGAACTTCAGGCCGTTGTACTCGGGCTCGTTGTGCGATGCTGTGACCATCACGGCTGGTACCCCCTTCATCCTGCTCTCCCTGAAGAGAGCCGGCGTGGAGATGACCCCGTAGTCCAGCACGGTCCCGCCCAAGGACATGACGCCTGCGGCGACCGCTCTGCAGATGACCGGCCCTGTCTTCCTCGTGTCCCTGGCGAGGAGGAACTCTTTCCCTCCAGATGCCTCGGCGAAGTTGGACACGAACCTCGCCACGTCCGCCAGAGAGAGGTCTTGGTTTAGAATCCCTCTGATGCCGCTCAGTGAGGCGATCACTCGAGTCCCCCTCATCTGTCATGGACGGCACAACGTAAGCGTATCTCCAGGGGGTCCTTCGGGGCTTTGTGAACCAATCTTTACCGTGACAATACGACTTTTTGAGTTCGGAACTTTTGATTGCCTGTCCGCCTTCTCAGAATCCAGCGTGAGGGTGAGGTCGTTTAGAGTAAGGAGGAGCGCTGTTGTGGCAGAGTACAAGCTTTCGGAGGTCTTTTCGGGGCTCGAGTCTTCCCCTGCCCTCTCGAAGGTGTTCGGCTCTAGGACCCAGATGACCAAGATCCTGAGACACCTGAAGATGAGGGTGGAGCGCGGCGACTCAGGGCTCTGGCTGGACAGGGCCACAGGCACCATATGCATAGGTTCCAAGCACCTCGTCTCCGCGAAGACCGACTTTCTCTATCTGGACGTCATCCATGTCCTGGTGCACGTCAGGCAGTTCCTGGAGGGAAAGGAGCTCTACGACCAAGCCTTCGAGTATGTGGAACGGCCAACTGAGCTGGAGGCCTACAGGACGACCGTGGCCGAAGCGAGGCGGATGGGCCTGGAAGAGGACGAAATCCTCAGGTATCTGAGGATGGACGCCGTCGACGACTCCGAACTGGGGAAGCTGATGGAGAAGATAGGCGTCAGGGTCCGCCGTTGAATACGCGCGTTTTCGGCTGCAAATCCTGCTAGATCTTCTTCGCAGGGATGCCGGGTTTCACCAGGTTCTTCATGTCGAGGACTGACTCTATCTCCTTGGCGCTAAAGCCCAGTTCCTTGAGAGCAGGCCTGATCAGCGTCCCCTTCGCAATCTTCTTCCCGAGAGCCGACGCCTTGTCGTAGCCTATCTTCGGCGAGACCAGCGTGACTAGCGCCTGGCTCGTCTCAGCGTATCCTTGCGCCCTGGACTTCATGGGCACGACGTGGTCGATTACAAGAGACGCGACTTTGCGCAGCGCCTCCGAAAGCAGCTTCGCCTGGAGGACCAGATTGTAGCCCATCAGGGGGACCCCCATGGCCAGCTCGAACTCCCCGAGGGACGCGGCGGCAGCGTTAGCGCTGTCGAGCCCTGCGACCTCAGCCGACGCCAAGAGAGCGCTCTCGACGGTGACCGGGTTTGTCTTCCCGGGCATGATGCTGCTCCCCGCTACCTCTTCCTGGGTCGGTATGTCAATCTCCCCAAGGCCGGTCAGCGGGCCGGAGAACATCAGCCTGAGGTCCTGGCAGAGCC
>JAJZIG010000111.1 GCA_021851265.1 archaeon
GTTGAGGGAAGCGCAGAGTCTTCAGAGGAGGAGTCGATCCGCCGGGACCTTGAGACCAAGACCGCGGTCTACTCGGCTCTTGAAGGTAAGGGTTGGGTACCGCTCGAGACTCTCCACGAGGCCACGCAGGCTCAGACGAGACTCACCAGAGACCAGCTCGCCAAGTGGATCTCGGACTACAATGGGGAATTCCGAATCGAGTACCGCCCGGCCGGCGATTCCCTCGAGGTGAGATTGGACAAGCAAACCCGGGAGGCTCCATCGCAGGAGGTGACGGTTGACCCAGCCGTCCTCAGCACCATCCAGTTGGACGACCGCGCAGTGCAGCCTCCGGAGTTCCCGGAGCCAAAGGGACCCACAAAGCGGGGTCGAAACAGAAGGCCACGGTAGACCTTCCGGCCGGGCTTTCGAGAGAGACGAATGGTCAGCGAAGGGCGCGGAAGTCGGCGACTAATCCTGATCTGTCGCAAACGCCTCGACTCGGAGACAGTCGAAGCAACGGCAGCCGCGCTTGTCATTCGGCAACAGGACTAGGTGTGCCCCACAGAGATCACATTCGGCAAGACGCTCCTCCGCCCCGAGGGAAACCCTCCGGTCCTGGAACTCGAACACGAAGGTTTCCCAAGACCCACGGAGATTTAAAGTCACTGGAATCCAGACCGAATAACTTGAATCCAGAAAAGTAATCATAAGATTAAAATAGCGAGTAATCTTCCGTCAATGGATGCCAGGCAAGCGAGGGAGGCCCCGGTCCGAGGTGGAGAAGGTCAAGCTCCAGCTCTATCTCCAGAAGGACCTCTACGACAAGATTGCCGCCCTCGCCGAGGAGGGCTTCCGTCCGCTCACCGACCAGGCCCGGATGATGTTCCTGATCGCGCTCAAGAAGATCGAGGAGGACAAGAAGAAGTGATATGACGGGCACCGAGAAGCCTCTCCGTTGGAAGGAGCACTCCCTCTTCCCCTACACCTGCAAGGGGTGCGGGACCAAGCACCCAAAGGGCGACGGGGTCTACTTGGACCAATCTGGGCCCCGGACGGTCACCTACGACAACCCCCAGTGCGCCCAGCAGGGCGCCCCGGCGGAGAAGGGCCAGAAAAGTCCGGTGACCGCGCAGCCGACCCAGTTCTCCCCTCTTCAACCCACCGTGTCGAGGGTCGCGCCCTTGGATGGTGGGCATGACCGGTCAGACCAGGTGAGCCTGACCGTGAGCCATGGAGGAAGGTCTGTGGAAGTCGTGGTGAAGGTTCACGGGGAGCCGATCGCAAGACCTACCGTGGACCGGTTGGTCACTGATGTGTCTCGAGTGGTGATGGAGGATCTCGCATGATGGAAGAAGAAGCAGAGCTCAAACAGAAGGTGATGAGGGCCGGTGTGACCACCATATCGAAGCTCGTGGTCGGGGAAGAGCAGTGCCGGCTCAAGCCGTGGTATGAGAAACGCCACCCTGAGGAAGCACCCCCGCCGGGCCCAGAACTCGTGAACTGGCAGCTCAACCACACCGAGGTCGTGACCAAGATCGTGGACTCGCTTCAAGGCGGGGACGTCGAACGGGAGACGTGGATCTCGACCGACAACCCTCCCCTGATCGGAAAGACGGACGTGACTCACCGGATCCCAGGGGAGTTCCACATCTATGAGGCCAAGTCGGGTCGCAAGAGTCCGGCGCACATCCTCCAGACCGAGATTTACATGTTCATGGCCCGGAAGTCCCAACCCGGCCTCGATGGCTCGAAGATAGTGGGCCATCTGGTCTACCCGGATCAGGAGTCCACCCTCACGGAGCAGGACGTGCCCCAAGACCTCGAACGCAAGATGGAGCCCCACATCCGGGCGATCCTTGGCCCCGAGGTTCCCCGGCCGGTGAAGAACCCTGCATGCCGGTGGTGCTGGACGGATTGCCCGTTCGCGGGGAAGAGATCCCTGGCAAAGACTTCGTCATGAACCACGGAAACGACTTCATCCTCATCGCTGGGATTCCAGGAACTGGGAAGTCGGTCTACTCAACGCACCTGAGAGACCGACACGGATACCACTACGTCGAGGCAGATGTAGAAATGGCACTACCGGGCAACAGTTTCATCGCTGAGATTCATCCTCCCAAGAGTGATTACGTATCTCAACGGACTTCGAGGCACGATCGCTTCGTTCTCGAGTTTGGATTCCCTCCGGCCGTGGACTTCCTCCAAGACATCTTGGCGTTGAAGAGTCAAGGGGCAAGACTCGTTTGGTTCACCGCTGACATAGACCTCGCAAAGGCATACTTCTCGAAGGCCAATGGTAGCAGCCCGGACCAGACGGAGACTTTTCGAGCCCAAGTTGAGGGAATCCAGAAGATGCGCTTGCCTACCCCCGATTTCCTCATCGTAGACGGATTCCATGGAACGACACACCTGTCAAACACTGAGATAGACCGCATCGTGTTGCCTCGGCGGAATTGTGGTGAAGACGGAGAAGGCGTTGGCTGACCGGTCCATCGGTGCACACGAGCTCGCTTCCTACGCCTACTGCCCGCGGGCCTGGTGGTACGACCATCACCCCGAAGAGGTGCCTGAAATCTCCCGAGACCGGAACCAGGCCAGCTTTGCCCGAGGGAATGCTTTTCAGGACCGACTGCTCGCCTCCCATGTCCGGGCCCAACAGACCTCGGTCGGACCGTACGTCGTAGCTGCGGGAGTCGCCCTGGCCCTCTTGGTGGTGGTACTGTGGTGGAACCACCTTTTGCCCTTCTGATCCTCGTCCTGATCCTCGTCATCATCTGGGCCATCTACCGGGCGCTGACGCCGAGAGCCCTCCCGGGGCCGGTGGTGGCTGTGGATGGATCCGTGACCTCGGCCACGGTCGGCAGGGTGGCCCACCATGTCGTGCCGGGTCCACGGGTTGGTGGGCCGGCCGGACGAGCTGCGGAGGTCTCCGGATGGGAGGATCGTCCCTGTCGAGGTGAAGTCGTCCCGGGGACCCCCGCCCGGGCGCCCGCCCTACTTCTCCCACATCCTCCAGCTCTACGCCTACTGCCAGATCGTCGAGGGCGAGCAGGGGGTGACACCCCCCTACGGGCTGCTCATCTACAACGATAAGACACCGAGGAGGGTAATGTGAGACGGACGAGCTCGGCGGGAGCTGGCTGGCTGGGTGGCACGGTTTCGCCAACCCTGCGGAGACGAGGTTCTCCCCACCCTTCCAAAATGCCGCAGATGTTCCTACCTGACAGTGTGCGACCGGGCTGCGTGAGGGTGCACGGGTAGTTTGTTCAAGAAATGCTGGCACCCCCCAGACAAGGGACAACTATGGCAGAGTGGTCTTGTCGCACGGCAGACGGCTGCGGAAAGGTCTAGCATACCCCAGTTGAGATCACGGGGATTTCCCGTGGAGAGTATCTCGCGTGCAAGTCCTTGCAGGTAGGAATCGAACCTGAAGTCTGCCTTGGAACCTGGTCCAAAGTACCTTTCGAGGAGACGCGCCATGCTCGCATCAAGTAATGGCTCTCGTCTTCCATTCCTCATCAAGAGAATTGCACTGGCCACATACTGCCCTACTCCTGGAAGTTCCTCTAAGCTCCTCCTATCTTGGGGGAGGCGCCCGTTGTGGTGGACTACCTCGCGAGCGAGCTTTGAGAACATCTTCGCTCTCCTCCGCCACAAACCGACAGGCACAAGGACGTGCCGTATCTCGGATTCGCTAGCTTCCGCAAGGGCTCTCCAATCCGGAAACCTCTGCAAGAACGATGGCAAGAACCTGTTCACTATTGGTGCGCTAGTTCGTTGCAGCAGTTCCTCAGTGATGACTACATGGTAAGTTCTCAACCTACCACGACGCCACAAGAAATCCCTTCCGTGTTGCTTGTACCACAACAGGACCTCCTCCCTGAAGGTGCTGACTCCCCGATCTGTGAAACGATGGCTCCTCTCGTCCATGTGCCACCCTGTAACAGAGAGGGAGTCTAGACTGATCATCCGGACGGGTCTGAGTTCTGTGTATCTCGCGGCGGGCCATCAGCCACTCGTCCGGTCGAAGGGACCGGTGTTGAAGTGGAGAAGATCCTGCTTGCTCCGCCGTGTTGACTTACTCTGGGTCGAACACGAATCATCCGTGGTTGCTGGAAAATGTCTGTCACCGAGTCCTTGTCCTGAAGCAAGCACTGTCCTGCCGGAAATGAGCGAAGCTGAATTCCTTCAAATTCGGGGTACACTCTCGTGAGATCGGTTACGTTCTCGGCCGTGCCGAGATCAAAAACGAAGCGTGTAGTGAGGAAGCGCCTGACCTCGAGTGGGATAGACCCCACGTCTTGAGTGGCGAAGACGTACGTGACCCCTTCGTGGCGGATGAGTCGTATCCGGCTATTCAAGAGGTCCGCGAAGAGGTCGCTCATGTACTCATGCGCTTCGTCGAATATTACCATCTTGTTGAGCCCTTGAATTCGGGAGATACTATTGGCACACACCAGGAAGAATCGGAGGGCGTCTTCCTTGTTGAAAAGGGGGTCTCTTAGGTCGACGATGGTAACCCGTCCTGGGGCAACTACCTGCGAAAAGTCGATTCCCCGGGTTTGGCTCACGAACTGCCTTACAAGCTCGAAACGCAGTTGAGCCGCGTTCCGACTTGACCCAGTCAGGCGGCCGACTACTGTTCGCTGAAGGGCATCTATGCTTATCGGGCCAGCTGCTCGTAGTTCGCGGAGAGAGTGACGAATGACTTGAGCGAAGACTGCCTCACTACCGGGTTGTCCCATCAGGAGTTCCCAGTCTTCTACCTCTAACAGGTCAGGCCGGAAGAACAACTCTTCACTGACAATACCGGCATACTCTCCTGCCCGCCGGGCGGCGAGTTGGCCAGGCAGGCAGAAGACCCTAACGTCAGGTAAGCCGCGTGGAACAGTGGAGTACTCCTGAAGTAGCCTCTCAACTTCAGCGTTGTTACAGTTGGGCTGAGCGAGGGACGCCAGTTCAAAACGGTCTGAAGCGGCTCGCCTGTAGTTGAATACCACGACAGCTAGCGGGCTTGCCAAGGCGTTTAGCCGGTCTATCGGGACCACGGCTGTCTCGATAATGTCTCCAAGAAGGTAGCTCTTTCCCGAGCCCATGAAGCCGAACACGCCAATCACTTTCGGGTTATCGAGGTCCAGAGCGACGGGCTCTCGCGTGTCCGGCAGTCTGCCCACAACGGCCCACCGGGAAGTGGGACTGCGCCATCCCGTCAGAAATCTGGGCGGTTGGCCTGCGGGCGGGAACGGGAACTGCGGAAGTGGTCGCTCGCCCTGTCCTACTCGGACGGACGGACTATGTGTTGCGGGCCGTGGCAGAGAAGTTACGACTGAAATCTGTTCGCCGTTGGCGGATGGAGGGCGGGGCAAGTGCTCACCAGCCGCTGCACGTGTCACAACTG
>JAJZIG010000112.1 GCA_021851265.1 archaeon
TATAGCCCAGCCAGGCAGGGCGACAGGCTCCAGTGACACCAATGGCTGACACGGAAACGTGGATGACTTGACATTGGAGCTGCCTAAGAAACCTGTAGACCGTCGGTTCAAATCCGACTACCCCCACACACCAGTTTGAGTCGGTCGTTAAATTGTTAGGATTATATACAGAGACGGCAACCGAATCCTGTCGTGACACCCCGGAGCTCCACGGCGTCCATTCTGCTGCTTGCCTTGGCCATCTCCCTAGCGACCCAGGGTGCAGTTGCCCAGACGTCATATACTCTGACGGTCTCAACAGACGAACCTTCGTATATCAGCGGACAGACGATTCAGATAACAGGTAAGGTCGCGCCACCACCAGGCCCGAACACTGCCGTCTTCCTGGAGATAATCAACCCACGAGGCACCGTGGTTGCTCCGGGAGAAGCGCCGGTCGGGACCTCCACCGGTCTCTACAATTTTACTCTCGTCGCTGGCGGGACTTCAGCGTGGGTTGCAGGGACATACACCGTGAACGCAACGTGGGGCGCCTATTCTCCACAGGTAAGCGCCATGGCCACGTTCCAGTACGCTACGTCCGTGGTCACGTCTACCAGTTCGAGCACGTCTAGTAGCGAGAACACTACGAGCAGCCAGAGCATTACGACGACAACGTCGACCTCCTCCAGTTCCACTGTTTCGACTTCCAACTCCGCCAACGGCGGCGGGATACCCGAGTTCCCGTTCCAGGCTGCGATGGCGGGCATCTTCGTCCTTGTGGTAGTCTCGGCATACCTGGTAATGAAGAAGGCTCCTTCCGGGGCACATCTGAGTCACCGGTGAACGTGGCCAGCTTTTGGGAGCTGCATCAAGATTCGCCGCTTGGATCGGGGCGGGAGCAGCCTTCTGCCTGGCCACAGCACCAAACTTTCTCAACCTTCTGGGCCAGTCGCTGGGAGACACATTCGGCAGCATCTTCCCAGCCATCCCCTTCGCCGCACTATTGACCCTCATTTTCGCACTGAGGTGGAAGGAGCTTCGGGGCCTGCTTGAGGCTGAAGGTGGACCAGCGTCCGAACTCAGGACTAGGGGCCTCGGTGCAGGGATCCTGGCGGTGTTATGGCTGTCTGAGCCATTTACAGGCAAGACGGTGGAGACAGCAGGCATTTCAGTCATTTTCACTCTGTATGCTGCTTCCTTGGTCGTCAACCCTCTGACGAAGGGCATGCTCCTCCCCTATGCAGCGATTTACACTGTGGGGCTGGGCGCGCCCTTTGTCCTCCAGTGGGCGTTCGGCGAGCCGCTGGCCTATGCATCGGCTGTCCTAGCTTCGAGGTTTGTCGGTGTAGTCGGGCTGCCCGTGGTTTGGCAGGGTACCCAGTTCCAGCTGTTTTCGAGGACAGGCGATGTAGTCAACGGCTTTGTCGCACCAGGATGCTCGAGTGTCATTTCAATAACAACTTTCGTCGGTCTGCTTGCTCTCATGCACCTGGACATGAAGAAGGACATTCGGTCGACGGCCGTCGTCGCGGTCGCGGGGGTGGCGGTGTTGACGTTGCTCAATTCGCTCAGGATACTTCTTCTGATGTGGGTGGGGTACGTCGATGGGGCTTCGACGTTCTGGGGAGTCCACAATTGGATAGGATACGCCATGTTTCTCGTATTCTACCTAGCAGCGCTCACAGTCTATTCCAAGATGGGGAGGAGCGGCGTGGCTGGTTACTCCATCTCTGGAACACCATACAGACCACCGTAACCAGGTTTCATCCTCACCTCCTCCTCTCTTGAGCCGATATGGCTCTGCCGCCCTTGACGCGGTACTCTGGACCCATGTTTTTGCTGGTGGCCATCGCAGACTTTGAGTTGCAGTTCGGCCGCGATTTTCGTCGATGCGCGGACAGACTAGCTGATTAATTAACTGAATCAAGCGGAACAAAGAGAGACTTTGCGCAACCGGATTCCGAGAGACTTCTATGACAGATACACCCCCGAAGTGGCGAGAGACTTAATCGGGTGCCGCCTTGTCCGGGTAACAAGGGGGAGAAGGTTGTCAGGGACCATCGTCGAGACGGAAGCATATAGGGGCCCGAGGGACCCTGCGAGCCACGCTTACAGAGGCATGACTCCGCGTAACCGTGTTATGTTCGGTCCGCCAGGATACGCCTACATCTACTTCACGATGGGCTTGCACTACTGCCTAAACGTCACCACAGAACCATGGGGGACACCTGGCGCAGTACTGCTGAGAGCAATTGAACCATACGAGGGAATCTATACCATGTCGAAGAACAGAGGGTCGGCCCCACTCATCAGGCTCGCTTCGGGGCCGGGGAACCTGACTAAGGCTCTGGGCATAGACAACGGGTTGGCCGGAGAAGACCTGGTGATGTCTGACAGGCTCTTCTTAGAAGGCGGGCGGAAACCGAAGACGATATTGACGAGCACGAGGGTGGGGGTGTCTGCCGGGTGGTCGAATAGGTGGAGGTTCTTCGAGCAGGGGAACCGCTTTGTATCAGGAGGGAAGCCATCTTCGCCACAGAACCCATAACTATCTCAGGATTAGACCAAGTAACACAGGGGTCGTCGGCTAGTCTGGTCTAGGCTTCAAGCCTTGGGTGCCCTTCCAGCCGTCACCGAAGGGCCGAGTCCGCTTGAGACCCCCGGTTCAAATCCGGGCGACCCCACCAATTATAGCTCGAATTAAATCGAGTCGTCATAGCGTTAAATACTTTTGACCTCGACGTCCAGTCGCGTTGCAGGCTGCTCCGCGCCGAGTCAAGACAATCTACAGTGTGATAGCGTCTCCGCAGAGGCTCGAGATTCTGAGGATACTGAACATCAAAGGCCCTCTGACCTACAGCGCGCTGAAAACCCTGGCTGGCTTCAAGTCGAAGAAAGAGTCGGGAAAGTTTGCCTACCACCTACGAAAGCTCGTGAAGCAACTCCTCATCCAGCTCAACAGGCAGGAGAGGAAGTATACAGTCACCAACCTAGGCCGGCTCGTGCTCAATCTGACCAGGCAGATAGAAGAGCAGTCTCTCGTAGAGAGTGGGAAGCTGTATGTACGAACTTCGCATCAGACGATGGAAGAGTTCAACGCCAACAAGATACTGCAGTCCTTGGTGAAGGAGGCGGGGATGCCGGTGGAGTTGGCTCAAAAGATCACTAGCGAGACCGAGTCCAGGCTGTACAAGTTCCAGACTCAGTACCTGACTGCCCCTCTCATCCGAGAGATAGTCAACGCACTCCTTGTGGAGCACAGCATGGAAGAATACAGGCACAAGCTCACAAGATTGGGTATGCCGATTTACGACGTCACCCAGCTCTTGGGGAAGGCTGGGGACGACGGTGGGAATGTCGAGTCGCTGATTCACCAGACTGGGAAACAGGTGTTCTCTGAGTACCTCCTCTTGGAGCAGCTATCAAGAGACGTGGCGGACGCCCACCTCTCAGGCGACATCCACATCAGCAATGCGGGCTCCTGGGGACTTTCCCCCGACGCCGTGTTCGTCGACCTACTCTCAATGAGGTCCGCAGGGCTCAACCCGAAGGGGAAGATACTCAATACCTCGATGATACCGAGCCCTGAGAACGCCGAAAGGGCGCTCAACATAGTCCTCAACATGGCTTCCATGCTCACGAGGGAAGCCTCCGACGAGGTGACCTTTCGTAACTTCCTCCAGTATATCGGCCCGTACTGCAGATCCAAGGGGAAGAGGGAACTCGAATCGCTCTTCCTGAGATTCTACGAAGTCGTCGGCTCGCCCGTAGCTGGAGCTACCGGTCCGGCCATCAGCATCGATCTGAATCCGTACAAGCACGATGACGTCGGCCGAGAAGTTCTGGACAAGACCCTGGACGCTGCCCTCGGCGCCTACAGAAGCTACGTCGAAGAGACGCCTAGGCCCGACGTCCGGCTCCTGCTGGCGAAGCCCAACAGGGTGGATGAGACCAAGACACTGAAGGACGCGGCGTCGATCATATTCAATGGAGGGAGAATTGCGTTCTTCTCCTCGGACCAGCGGAGGAGTTTCCTCGGACTTAACGCCAACGTACTCTCTCAGGAGGCCCAGGCAGATAACATCAGTGTCCTCCATGGGCTCAGCCTGAATCTCCCAAGGCTCGCCTATGACTCCAATCAAGACGAGACGTATTTCAGAGCGAAGCTGGCGCTCCTCATCGGAGTAGCAGCTGATGCCCTTTCGACGAGGAGGAGGCTGATTGAGAGGGCGTTGAAGAGAGGCCTACTCCCGTCGCTGGCGTCTGGTTCTGACGCAGTGACTTCAGACACGATGCCTCTCATCATGAATTTGGTCGGCCTCGAGGAGACCCTTGCCAGCCTGATAAGGGACCCGACAACGGCCTCTCGCTATGAGCTGGCCGACAAGATAGTGGGGACTGCCACCCAGGTGACAGACGACAAGTCGACCAAGATTGATAGGCTCGGCGTGGCGATGCTTGACTTGGATGGGGCGTTCAGGCTCGCGAGCCTTGACTCTGAGAAATATGGGAAGGCGAACCTCCAACCCCTCATGAAAGGGGCATACACCCAGGCCCCCAGGCTCCTTCTCGGAGACCTGGAGAATCTGGAGAAGATGGATTATGTGGCGAAGCTCTCCACAGGGCTACGCGGTGGGATTTCCGTCACCCTGGATGGGTCTACTGATGAAGTAAGGGGGATATACAACCTCATCCTCAACGCGACGCCCAAACTTTCCTACTTCAAGGTGGACAGGACCATATCGGTCTGCAGAAACTGCGGCACGAAATTGCCGCAGAGCGCGACCAGGTGCCCTAGATGCAAGTCGGTGGCGACGTCTCAGTATTCAACGGCCGGCTAGACGTCGGCTCTGGCTTTTTGTCAATATCAATTCACAGGTGAGCGTCTCATGTCGTCGAGAAAAGTGCTGGCTCCACCAAGATAGTTAACTCGGGATAAGCCGACTCGGAATTATATATCACGAGCAGCAGGGTTACAGGCTAAGGTTATGACGTCGATAGTTGAACAACCACACGACTCTCCGGACGTAGGAGAGGCGACGAGAGGAGAAGTCAGAATCCCCGCTGAGACTCTGGCGGCGTTCGGAGGAGATGAGCTGCGCGCCCGGGTCTTCTACGAGAAGTATGCTCTGAGAGACGCGACGGGGCAACAGATGTAGAATGTCCCGGCCGACATGTGGCGCAGGGCAGCGAAGGAGCTTGCTTCGCCCGAGA
>JAJZIG010000113.1 GCA_021851265.1 archaeon
GCGCACTCCGCGCGGGGGTAACGAAGCCTGGTCAACCGTGCGGGACTCAAGATCCGGCCTAGCTTCGGATGGGGCATCCCGTCCCTTAGGGGTTCGTGGGTTCGAATCCCACCCCCCGCATCCTGACTCCAGGGCTGATTTGGGAAGTGGTTTAATCGAGGCAATGTGTGAGAGGTGACGTGGGTGAATCAAGCGAAAAGGCTGCGACCAGAGAGTGGGAGAAGTTTCGGGAGTGGACCGAGAAGGAGCATGGAACGTTCAGGGTATGGATGCAACAGTTCGAAGCGTTGGACCGGAAAGCGGCGGCCATTATTACGCTCGATGGCATGCTCCTCGCCCTCACAGCCACGTTCGTCGGCACCTACCTAGGTCCGACGATGCCCGTCTTATTCAAGGTCGTACTGGGCGCCAGTACGGGACTGATTCTGATATCTGCAGGTACATCGGCAAGTGCCCTCTGGGTGAATCGTTGGCTTACGGAGACGATTGGCCTAAGTGGGGGAGTAGATGAAGCGTTCGTACATTTCCGCGGATCTCGATCTTGGAAAACGAGGTCCTTTCAGGCCTCGATTGGAACTCTGATGATCGGACTGACGGGCTACGCCGTGTCGACCCTAGTCTTACTCGCCAGATAGACAGGGCCCAATTTGGCCTTAATTGACAACCAGGGGTAGCGAACTGCCGAATTACATTGAACTTCGCGGTGGGATGGTTACAGACAGATATCGAATCCCCGTCAATCGTGTCCACCGTCGGGGGTCCGCTTGTTCGAATTTCATCCCCGCGCTCCAGCGCCTAAGTTCCCATCCAGATGGTGTCGGGAAGGCTCTCGAAGTGCTCATCGCCTGTGAGGACCTTGCCGCCGTTCTTTCTTGCGACCGCGAGAACAATCGCGTCGAATAGGCTGGGCTTTCTTAACCCCACTTCCTTGGCCGTCTTCTCCAGTTGGAGATACGCCCTTGCAGATACGATGGCAATGTCGTCATCGACATACGCAGGTTCGGATGCTTCCAGGATTGTTGACAGCCTGCGCCGTATTGTTTCTTCTTTGACTCCCTCTCGAAGGTATTTCCTCGCGACTTCCGCGAGAACCGTATCTGGTGTGATTACTGCCTCTGCCTCCTCCATCCTCTTCTTTGCGAACTCTCCTTTTGTAGTCCCTGAGAAGAGCTCCACCCAAGCGTAGGCGTCAGCTATGATCTTCGCCGCGGTCCGCCTCCCTGAACGGTTGGACTCGACCCCTGTCTGCACCGAAAGCTTCCTCAATGAGCTCCTTTCTGTGCCTCGCCACCAGCATCTGAATCGTGGCGTCGAGGGTCTCTTTGTGGAGCCGATGCTGCAGGACCGCAAGTCTCCTCGCGGTGTCCTTCGAGACTTTCACCGTTGTTGACTCCATGTTAAGTATAGAGTATACTGGTATACTTAAGCATGTTTCGAATCAAAGAATTGACGACGAAACAGGCACTCGAAATTGTCTGGTGCCGCAAGGTCTTGCGCACCGTGCCGCCGCGTGTGATTCCGAGAATGACTGAATTCTATGATCCACTCCACCAAACATTCCCACCGTTGGAGCAGGCATACAACTTTGTCCGCTTGTAGGGGTAGGCACGTTCGAAACCCCCGCATGAGTCAGGGGCCGAAGATGATGTTCTTTGTTCGCCTTGCTGGTTCGTTATGCCGGAGTACTTCTCGAATATCCAGGAACTGATTGGTCCACTTTACCAACCAGTGATGCGACCTCTGATAGGGCTCTGCCGAACTGGCTGGCGTTCTTGCCAAGATTGTACTTCACCTTACGGGTCTTTCCCTCCTCGTCTTCGTAGTGCACTTCGACTTCCTTCCCACCGCCAAACCTGCCCTTGTTCAAGGCTATGCGTTGAATCTTGTTGTACGGCAGGATGTAATTGTGTTTGTCGAGCCCAATCTTCGTATCCAGGGGAGCGTTTGGGTCGTAAATCTTTCTCCTCGCTCGATCAGCCCCTGCGGCAATTGCGGCCCCGAGAAGTCCTCCACCGGTCGCCCATGAACCTGTCCGTGGCTGTGTCTTCAGGAGAACGAATCTGTGGTCTGCCACATATAGTTCGTAGGTTCCCGCTGGCTCGCTCGCTATGACGTTTGGAATCATCGTAAGATACTCGTTGCTTCTTGAGTTCTCTGGTCGACCAACTGACGTTTGTGGGGGATTTGAGGTAGTCCCTGCACCAAGTCTGAAGGAGCAGTAAGGACAGAATTTCGAGCTGTCTGGAACTTCCTTGCTGCAATTAGGGCAGAACCCCACAGTCGCAGTGGCTACATAACATTGTTATATGTCATTCACCTGATTCGTTGGCGCGCTTGCCTTATTGTCCGTCGTGCGGGCGAGAGGTTCAGCCAGACTTCCTTGCGTGCCCTAACTGTGGCCAGGGTCTATCGAGTGTTCAAATATCGCAGGCACCCACTTCTCCTCCCAGTCAATATCCGCCCCATGTCCCAACCGCTCCTCCCAAGGGACACAGAAAGCGGAACGTTGCGATTTCAGTTCTCGCTGTCTTCTTGCTGCTCTTTGTAGTTCCTGCAGTCTACTATGCCCTTTCTCCGAGTCCTGACGTGTACATCACAGACGTAGTCTACACCTACAACTGCTCAAACTGCCAATCGACACAGTGGAATTACAGCGCGCCCATCAAGAGCTATGCGAACGCTGGATCTACACTCACCGAGACCTCCCCATTCTCATGGCCATCGACTCAGGCATGTTCAGTTACGCTCAATGACTTTCATGCGACAACACCTGGGTTTCTATTTTCTGTCACGCCCTTACCCGTCACGATTTCCCCTGGAAGCAGCGCCTCTCTCACGTTTACTATTTCGATGCCACCCCAGGCTTACAACGGGCCTCTTGATGTATCTGTAACTCTGACGTCGGGGTGCTGATGAGAGTTTGAAGCATTGGTAAGTCTTCATTATCTCGTGGTTTGTCATTAGTGTGCTTTCTCTCTGTATTTCTACGCGAATTCAGGCCCGACTCCATTCTTGGTCTCGATAGCGGCTGGAGCCTCTCTTATCCCCGCTCTGATTGTCCGGGTCCATCTGGAACCAGCGGTTAGAGGCAAAGCTGCAAATCAGTCGTCGCCCCAGGGCAATCCCTGAGAGATCATCACAGTCAATCATGGGAGAGCCGGGATTGGTCGGCGCTACAGATGGAACTTTGACCCAACGCCCTCGAGCTCTCTGTCTCATGTCGGATAATACTGCTTGAGCTCGGAGAGGACAGCCGTGCCGTCGGTGCCTGGTGCACGACCTTGAAATCGTTGTCAGCGCGACTTTTCCGAAGGCCAAACCAGCAAGGTTGGCGCAAGATGGGGGGGAGACTTGGATGAATCCATCAACCATGTCCGCTGGGGGGGTCCGTTTGTTCGAATCGCAACCCCCGTATCCTGATTCCTCTCTTTTTTTGCCTGCGTCTGCGCTTGTCCTTGCCTGCCCGTGCGCGAGGGGGAGAGTGTCAGAGAGACGTGGAGAGCGGCTGGACAGTCAAACTGGTGTTGAAGGATGGACGGTTGGTTCTCGAACGGCGATGGGCTTGCGCGTTTCAAGAAAAAGTGGCAGGCCTTGGCCTGAGCGGTTGGAAACGGGTGCAAAGAGTGGAAGGACAAGGCCTATTGGAGCAATTCTTGATTCCATACGCTCGCATTGGTCGAGGGGTTGATTGCTGCGGGGATGGTCGATGGTGTTCTAGACGGCGATGCCTACGTCAGTCGGCTGGCCAAACAGCGAGAGACAGTGAACTACCAAGTGGTAACTTCATTCGACATAGCCAAAGATGGCGTAATCCGCTTGAAGTGCCCAAGTTGTGGCTCTCCAGTGGCAATGAAGGACTCGAATCCGAACCGGAAGTGCGACTATTGTGGGGTAGGCTTTGTGGTTCCCAAGCGCGTCTTCGACATGATGTGAAAGAACTTTACCGTCCTACTTCGGTGCCTTGAAGTAGGCTACGACGTGCTTTCTTGTAAAATACCAGAGCAGAATCACCCCCCAGATTATCCCCACTATGCTGATTATATCCAAAACGGCGCCGATCAGAATCAGAATCCTCGCCCAATTCCTCCCAGACAGCAACGCCAATCCAAAGATGAGCGCCAACACCCCAATTACAATGATTACGACCCCGAACACCCCAAACACGGCACCGAAAGCGATCTCGGCCAAAGAGCCCACTATCTGGAGTGCGGCCAGTATCGTGACCCCCGTCGGCCTTTGGACAGGAGAACCCATCGGCTTGAATGTCTGACTTTGTGGAGGGGTCGTGCCTGCTGACGGGCCCGCCGTTTCTAAACCTTGGAAGGGTCTGCCGCAATTCGGGCAGAATGCTGCGCCTTCGGCATTTTCTTTTCCGCAGTTGGAACAGAATGGCAACTGCACCAAATCATCAGGAAGATTACTCTATAAGGATTGGCGTCTAAAGCGAAGTTCACAGTAAGGCGTGCATAGAATCTCGACGTTCAAACATACGCACCCCAACAACTCCAGATCCCTCTCTTGCCACAAGGCCATCAGAGGGTCGTGGGATGCACCCAGGAGTGGCGTCAGGGGTCCGTTTGTCCGAATCCCACCCTCCGTGTTTGTACCCTTGCCGGATGGGATGACGGTTCAGCATCAAAAGCGTCGTTATGCGCATGAAAATAGACGCCTATATTCGAGTATGTGCTGTGGGCGGAATGCGGCCCACAGACGTGGTTACGAGCTCTCATCAACTCGTCAGTCGTCTGGTTTAGATGAACGACTGACCACACTCAGGGAGTGGCCGTGCGAATGGGACTGCCCGCTGTCAGCGGGATACGAACCGAGAACCTTGACGAAATCGGCGCGCGTTCTCAGTGTCTTAATCGCTCGACTCACCGGGCCGTCGTATACTGACCCGTCCAAATCGATGTGGAAATAGTACTCCCATGGTGTCTGCTTCGTCGGTCGAGATTCAATCTTGGTGAGGTTGATTCCTTCCCTCGCGAACGGCTCCAAGGCCCTGAAGAGAGACCCAGGCCTGTGCCTTGTAGAGAACACCAATGATGTCTTGTATGCGACTTTCGACCTTCCCTTCGCCCTCCTCCCGAGTATGAGAAACCTCGTGTAGTTTGTCTTCGAATCCTCCATGCTTCTCCGCAGCACCTTCATTCCGTACACTCTGGCCGAATA
>JAJZIG010000114.1 GCA_021851265.1 archaeon
TCACCCCTAAGAATATGGCAGCAACGGCGAGCAGAGCTAGCTGGAACAATGCGGGATTCGCCTGGCCCGTTATGGGAGACAAACTCGTCACGGATGTTGGACAACTAGCTCCGGCGCACCAGTTGCCGATGCGAGTCGGAACGGGAGGCGGATATGCCTGCAGGTTAGCAGCAACAGAAACAGTGAGCCAGGGAAGGGCAACAACAATAGTCGCGAGCAACCCGACGCTCAATGCCTTGTTCATGAGGAAACCAGATTACTCCCGGTTATAAAAACAAAGGCATAAGAGGATACCATACGGTAACATCGCCTCCAGGGGTATCCTCCCCAGTTCCTGACGCTTCCTATGGTGGTTGTACCACGTCATGAAGAGGCTCATGAACGACTTCAGGTTCTCCAGCCTGTGAGAGGAGATGTCGTTGTAGAACCGCCTCGTCCTCTCCTTGAGTGTCCTGAAGAGCCTCTCCGTGGAGTTCCTCTCCCCGAAGGTTATGTGGAGCCGCTTCAGGCCGTACCCGCCCGGGCCCATGATACCAGGCCTTCCGTCAACGAGGTAATGTCTCCGCATGCAGGGGAGATGGGAATCATCTACACGACTTACCAACAGGCCAGACATATATCATAGCGCGCGTCTTGCTGTACAACAGGGCGAGGCTGTCAAGCATAGAGAACGCTTCCTCCAGAGCCCGTGTGGGAGCAGCGCCGTCCGGACGAACGCCCGCTTCTTCGCCGGGTCCAGGTAGTAGGGCCGGTGGATGACGCCTGTGTTCCTGGCCGAGGTGTGGGCCCCCGCAGACCTGGCGAGGTCGATCAGGGCTATTCGGCAGTCATAGAGCCCGGAGAGCCAGCAGGCGGTGGCGACGCCGAGAATCCCGGTTCCCACCACTAGGACGTCGCAGTCCGAAGCATCTGCCATGGCGGCTTTTCGTCAGACGGTGCGTGAATGCTCTTGGTCTAGATTCCCTTCAGGTATCCGTTGGCGTCGAGCCACTGGGTGTGCGCCTGGATGTACCGCCAGAGGATGTCGGCCTTGCTGTTGTCGAAGTCCCAGGGCGCGACAAGGACTATGTCCCCCTCGCGTATCCACATCCTCCGCTTCAGCTTCCCCCTGATCCTGCACATCCTAGTCACGCCGTCCGAGCACTTCACGACCACCTGGTCCCCACCTGTCATCTTGATGGCCCTGCCGAGGATCTCCCCCTGCTGGGGCATGACGAGCTCCTTCAGGTTGGCCTCGCTGAGGACCTTTCGCTTACCCAACGCGTTTCACCACACGCCACCGGCCAGATGATATTAACGATATCGCCGCCAGCGACCCGGTCTCCCCCGGTGCCTCTCGCCGCGGCCGTGCCTCCAGGGCCGAGCCCCCTTGGAGGAGAGAGATGGCCTCGGCTTCTTCCTCGCATCCTCCTCGCGCAGCGGGTTGATGGGCGCCTTAGCGAGGGCGGCGATGCGGGCGAAGTCCCCTTCCTCGTCCCAGCTCACGAATGTATAGGACCGGCCACGGTCCCCGGCCCTGGCCGTCCTCCCCACCCTGTGGAAGTACACCGTAGGGTCTTCGGGGACGTCGTAGTTGATCACGCAGTCCACCTGGCGGACGTCGATGCCCCTGCTGGCTACATCGGTGGCCACCAGCACGTCCGCCTTGCCCGACCTGAAGAGCCCCATGGAGTGGTCGCGCTGCCTCTGGGAGAGGTCGCCGTGCAGGGAGGCGACGCTGAGGAAGCGCCGCTCGAGCTCCCTCGCCAGCCTGATGGTGCCGTACCTCGTCCTGCAGAACACCACGGCGCTCTTGCGGTTCTCTTTCTCGAGGATGTCGAGGAGCAGCGCGAGCTTCTGGTCCCTCTCCACCCTTGCGTAGAACTGCTCCAGGGTCTCGGCGGAGGGCTCGTTCTGGTCAACCATCGCCCTGACGGGGTCCGGGACGTATCTCTGGGAGAGCTGGACGATGGACCTCGGCATCGTCGCCGAGAACAGGGCGGTCTGCCTGTTGGCTGGGGTCTTGTCGAGTATGAAGTCGACGTCGTCGATGAAGCCCATGTCGAGCATCACGTCGGCTTCGTCGAGCACCACGAATCTGACCGAGTCGAGCCTGAGCGTCCCTCTCTTGATATGATCGATGGTCCGCCCGGGGGTCCCGACCACTATGTGGGCGCCCCTCCTTAGGGCGTCCAGCTGTACGTTCATCGACTGCCCCCCATAAACGGTCACCACCCTCACGGACGTGTAGGACCCGATCTTCTGGAGTTCGAGGGTTATCTGCACCGCGAGCTCCCTCGTGGGTGCGAGCACCAGAGCCTGGACGCGCCCCTGGGACGTGTCGACAGACTGCACTAGTGGGATGCCGAAGGCGAGGGTCTTGCCCGAGCCGGCCTTGGCCTGGCCTATGAGATTCCTCCTTTCCAGGAGCGGGCCTATTGCCTGGGCCTGGATGGGGAAGGGCCTTACGTAGCCTGAGGAGGCGACCCCCTTCCTTATGGCAGGGCTCAGGGGGAAAGACTCGAAGCCGCTCAACGGCGGGCACCATCTGAGTGATATTCTGACACTTTGCTGAGCGGCCCCGGCCCCCATATTTAAGACAGGGAAGCTCATTCAGCAGCGGATAAGAAGAGGGTGTACGAGGGGGCGGCTCCATGGAGGAACCAGGTCGCCAGTCCAAGGGCCAGTACAAGGAGTGCCCCCAGTGCGGGGCCAAGATCAGGCTCTACCGGACCCCGCGAGGGCTCCGCTGTGGCGACTGCGTGAAGAAGATGGATTCTGCTGGACTAGGCTTCAGGCAGCAGGACCCGGCGTCGGGAAGCCGGGCGTAGAGACGACGCGAAGTTTGTCGTTTTCTTCGAGGTACGGGCTCGACGGGCTCAGAGGCCTACAGGGGGAGGCCTGGGCGCTCTTCGCCATCAGAACGCTGAACTCGTTCGGCTTCTCCATGGCCATGCCGTTCTTCGGCCTCTACCTCCTAGAGGTCAGAGGCATCAATCTGGCGGCCACAGGGGCGGTGTACTTTGCCGCAGGAGTCTTCACCCTGTTGAGCCGGCTAGTCGGCGGAAGGCTGACCGACGCCGCGGGGCCGAGGCGGGTGATGCTGGCCGGATACTATGCCTCGATCGTAGCTTCGGTCGTCCTGGGTTTCATGGTCCTGGACAACTCGCCCGCCATCTACTTCTTCGTCTCGTACCCTCTGTTCTCCTTCCTGAGGGGGCTCTCCCACCCCGCCACCGGGTCTATCATCGCAGGCCAGCCTGTCAACCAGATCCGGTCCGGCTACAACCTGCTGACCATAGGCGGGAACCTGGGTTTCGCCATCGGCCCTGCGCTGGGGGGGCCCATCACGGACGCGTACGGCTATGCGATCGTCTTCTTCATCAGCGCAGTCATGATCGTCCCGGTGATACTGCTCACGGCCTTCCGGATCTCTGGAGGGGTCAGGGCGTCGGAGGACGCCAGCGAGGGGCCGTCGCGGCGGCTGCTGTCGTGGAAGGAGGACAGGAACATCATCGGCTTCCTGTTCCTGGCGGCGGGCCTGTTCTTCGCCGTGGGGTACGAAATCCAACCCCTGGCCCTCTACGTGGCATACTTCCTGCACTTTACCAACACCGAGATAGGATACCTCTTCGCGACCAACGGGGGGGTCATCGTCCTCCTCCAGTTGCCGCTCATCAACATGGTCCAGAGGGCGAGGACCCTGGTGCTCCCCCTCCTCATCTCCCCGCTCCTGCTGGTCGCCAGCTTTTTGATGGCCGGGCTCTCCACCGGGTTCCTCCAGTATGAAGCGGTCATGGTCGTCCTGACGCTGGGGGAGGTCATGGCGACCGTCCCGTCGCAGACGGTGATGGCACTGTTCTCGAAGTCGGGGAACAGAGGGACCTACCAGGGGTACTACTACGCCGCGACCTCTTCGGGGAGGTCGACGGCCGCGGCGGTCGGGCCGGCCAGCTTCGAGCTGTTGTCATCCGCTCCGGCGTGGGGGTGGTATTCGCTGGCGGCGGTCGTCATGTTGATATTCTTAGGGTTCGTGCTGATCGGCCCGAGAATACAGCGCGACTACGAAAGCATGAGCGGCGGGAGAGTCACCGCCACCCCGGCGGGGCCGGAGACGCCACCATCTGCCAAGCTCGTGTCGTCACCAGCGTGAGGGACCTCCGTCAGGATGGCAAAGGAGAGGATGGAAGCGGGCTGCGCTGATCCATCGGGTCGAGACCTGCCCGGCAGATGTGGCCGGGCATGAATGTTTGGGCGACAACGCTCCAACCTGACACCACTAGGAAATATCCTATGAAGTGCTGTGATCGGTTCGGATTTGTCTTTTATGTTATGGTATGTCAAACAGCAGACGGCTGCACAAACCGAACGAAGCTGCCGAGCTCCTGAACGTGAGCAGGCAGACGATATGGGCCTGGATCACCAGGGGGAAAGATCAATGCCGTGGAGCTCCCTTCGGGACAGTACAGGATACCCGACTCGGAGATTGTGAGGACCCTACAGGGGGCGAGAGAGTGAGCGCAGAAGAGCGTGAAAAGTTGTACAGGACGAGGTGCGAGGAAGTCTTTTCGAGGGCCGCACAAGTAACTGTACCGATCAGAGCAGGGCACTTGGCCCTGATCGGGAGCTTGTGCGATGCTACGAACTCGAACCTAGAGTCTGTCCTGGCGCAAATGCTCGAGGATTCAATCGAGGCAGCCAAGGACCACTTCGAATACGACGCAACGAAGTTCCTTGAAGAGGAGTACCCCGGGTACGCCGCCACGAAGAAAGGTGTGTGAGGATGGCGACTGAAGACGGCTCGGGCTTCACCGTGAAGCTCGCGCTCCCAAGGAGGTGTACGACTTCATCAGGAGCCAGACAAAGCAATGGGGCAAGGCCGTTGAAGAATACGTCGACTTCCGTGTTCAACTCGACGTCGCGGCGACCCTGGTCGAACTGGCATGTGGTGAAAGGCAGACCCCTGACGAACTGGCCTTCGACCTCGGGGCTCTTTCATCTCGTTCCTCTTGATCGAGGTATCCACCCAGGCGACTTCCGGCGGGTGCTGCGTCTTCCTATCTCAGTTGCCATACCTCACGAACTTGTAGAACCTCTTGAGGATCTTCTTATGGTCTGGCTTCGT
>JAJZIG010000115.1 GCA_021851265.1 archaeon
CCGTTGTTGAATACGTCCGTCCGACTGATTATGACCTGTACAGGACGCTGCTAGGTCTCAGTGTTTCTGAACTCTTTCAAAGGAACTACGGGACTCTTGGAGATGTCGGAACAATGGAAGAAGTAGAAAGAAGGGTCGCGTTCAAGTACAGGAGGTATGTCCGAAATGTGGAAGTTGGCGGCACAATGCTGTCGCGGATGGAGCGCCCCCTCGATTACCAGATTGACTCACTTTTCCCTGTCTTGGTCAGGGACAGCGGGCGGGTCTTGTTCATTCACCCTGTCGTTCTTAGCGCACTGCTGAAACTGCGACTGGCGAGTGCGATCGAGAAACATGATTCTGAAACGCTGATTACTTTCGTTCACCTTCTCCAGAAGATGAAAACGGAACGCCCAAGGCGTCTCCGCTTTACTGACGAAGCCGAGTTCTTCAAACGGGCAGGGATTGACTTCGCTGAGCTTCTCCCGGTGGCATATTCAGCGTTCTGCGGAATCCAGCTGTCCAGATACATGGCCGAGTACTTCTAGTGCAACTAGGGTGGTACTAGCATGCCATATTTCGTCATGACTAATTCTCGACAAGCCCGTCCATCTTCAGATCTAACCGGATGATGTCCAAGTCGGCGGTTTCCCACGATGGTCACCCCATCGAGCTGCCAGAGCCAGCACCGCTACACCAACTCGGTACCTGCATGTCTTGCACTTGAAGAGGTAGTACCCCCTCGGGTTCGGGCTGCCAGGCTCTTCTTCCATTATGCTGTCGCAATTCCTGCAACAGATTATCGCGGTGTGCCCTTCGACCGTAATTTTGACTGGCATTATCCCTCCATAGTCCGCCATCTCAGGCGCCCTCTCCTGAACTCCGTGTCCGGAGGAAGCTCGCCGCCAGCCTCAAGGAAGAGCTTTGCAACCTCGTTCAGGTCCTCCTCGGTGACCGCTTTCGGGTTCTTGAGCCCAGAGTCGATGAGCTCCTTGAAGCACTTGAGCTTCTTTGGCGGAAGCCTGCCGTAGTCTTCGTCCTTCACCATGGGTTGTTCGACTCCACTCCGTCAAGGAGGATGTGCCACGCCCGACCTATCCTTCCACATGACCGACTGCTTTGGCCGTATCTTTCCTGGCTCGTAAACAGCCGCCGCAGAGTTGAACGGCGCGGACCCCCTGTCACTGAACTCGAGGCGCCCTCTGACCCAGATCACACGCGCGTAGGGAAAGACTAGGTCGTGCATCCAGCTGGTTGAGGTGTCAGCCTTGATCAGGGCGCAGCTCAGGACGCTGTTCTCCCAGTCCCTGATGGAGTTCCTGAGCCAGGGGACGACGTTATTGTAGGGAGGGTTGTAGAAGTACTTCCTGATCCACTTGGGGGTTTCTGCCGAGGCCGTCGAATGTCCTGATGCCTTCGGAATTGATGGGGCAAGGGTCCCAATCGTCAAATTGGTAGACTGCGTCAAGCGCAGCCTTGAAGTCTGCAGGAGTAAGATAGTCACTGGAACCACGGGGAAGAGCGAATATATTCGCTACATGCCTGCTCCCGGTCAGGGTCTTTTGTTCGTTTCTTGCCGTGGGAGCTTCCTCTTCCCGGCGGTGACCTTCTCTATCCTTACAGTGATCAAATCACCTTTGCGAATGCCGAACCGCTCTCTGATCTCCTTCGGTATGGCCAGTCTTCCAATCGCCTGAACTCTTGCAGTGAAATATAGACCCAACTAGGCGACAAGATCGCAGCACTCTATTTATGGTATTCGGTATACTGATTCAGTATAGCAAATCCTTAGATCAGCAGGACAAGCTCGAAGGAGGACTTTGCCCCTGAGAAAGTCCGAAAGCAAGGTCCTTTTAGCGCTCCTCAGAGAAGGAGAAATGCCAATCATGACTCTTCCGAAGTCTGCGGACTTGGGCGGGGGTGCAGTCTACAATTCGATCAGGTGGCTGTCGGAGAGGGGTCTAGCCGTCGACCAGCGCGAGAAGGAACCCCCAAGGCGGAGGATGATCCGGTTGACCGACAAGGGAAAGAAATTGGCGTCGATGCTAGAACAGATTGAAAGACAGCTCTAGTCGAAAACCGCGAAAGTATCACAGATACTAATCCTTAGATCACAGCGGTCAGACGCGGTTGGCCATTGCCTACCGACGAGGAGGTCGTCCGAGTCGTCCAGGACTTCTGCCGGAAGAACATCTTCGAGAAACAGACCAGAAACAACAACTCCTGGGACGATTATAAGCCGTCTTGGCTGCGTGAGGCTAGAGATCCTTCTGGAAACGAACTGAGAGAGGAGAGATTGTCGAGGTTCACCCACAAACGCATTCAGGATGAGGTGAAACAGAGGTTCGGGAGCAACGACATCAGCGTTGAGAAGCCCGTAGGCGAGGGATCAAACCTGGCTTTCGACTTCTGGAACAGAACCGACCGGACCGCATACGAGGTCTCGCTGGGGGCGATCAAGAACGAGTTCGAAAAAGACGTTCTGAAGGGAATCCTCGACACCGATACGGTCAGTTTAGTCATCTTCTACAGGGAATACAAGTTCGGGAAGAAGGGAACGATCTTTGGGAGGAAGTGGTTTGCACAGCCTTCTTCCAAGGAGATCATCGAAAGGGCTCGCATCTTCAAACTCAACGTCCAGCCCCTACCTCTAGTGCCAGATCATTAGTCCGCGTTGGACCTGGATCTTTCCCCATACCTCAGATCAGAATACCACAGTCCGTCCCAAGGGACTAGGGTAGTCTCAGAGGCTTGGGTCGGCCATGAGCTTTACTGCGCCTCGTGCGGTTCGGACTTGACCTCATACCGGGCGAACACACCGGTGTACGACTTCTACTCTGCAGCGTGCGGAGAGAGGTTTCAGCTAAAGGCCTCGAAAGCTCCGATGAAAAACAGGGTCATGGGGGCAAAATTCGACAGACTCTGGCAGAGCATCCTCAGCAACAGTCAGCCATCCCTCGTCCTGCTTCATTACGATCGTCCCAAGTGGAGAGTACAAGACCTCTCAGTCATCCATCGAGCGTGCATCACTGAGAGTTGCATTCACCGAAGGAAGCCTCTCAAGGAGACTGCCAAGCGAGCCGGCTGGGAAGGCTGCGACATCATATTGAAGGACATTCCGGAACTCGGAAAGATCCCAGTGGTCACCGAAGGCAAAATTCGAGACAAACGGTTGGTTCTTGAGCAGTGGAAACAGAGTTCGAAGCTTCTCGGCGTGAACCCCCTCAACAGAGGTTGGCTGGCAGACGTCCTGAGGTGTGTAGAACGGCTTTACGTGGACTTCAGAGTTAGCGATGTGTACTCGTTTGAGGAAGAGCTAGCAAGGCTCCATCCGGCCAATCGTAACGTCAAAGCCAAGATACGCCAACAGCTTCAAAGGCTTAGAGACTTGGGGATCCTCAAACCTGTTTCACGAGGAGAGTACAGGTATCTAGGACATCAGAACGAGTCGTGAGAGCCATGGGCTCAGGCCAGAAGCCAGTCACGACTTGGTCAGGTCGCATATCCCAACAATCACGCCGAGTATGAGGAAGATGTTAGCGACATAGAACCGTTAAGGGTGATTCCACAGCATGTATGGTTCCTTGCACATGCCTCGGAAAAACCTCGCCCTACCTTGTACCCACACGTTTGAAACGAACAGGCTCAGGATAGTGTCGTGATTTCCTTGCATATTTCTCCAGATAACTCCTTCCCGAAGTCCCGCACACAATCCAGATAATTGACAATTGCATCATCAGAAATCTCTTCAGCAGAACCGTGGGCGATTCTATTTCTAGCTTCGACGAGTTCATTGACCTCTGGACACCTGAACGCGGGCCCAAAACTGGCAGTGATGTCGAGCGTCAACTTTCGAAAGAGTCCCGCAGTGTGCCCGGAACTCGGATTCGCGAACTGCTTTCGTGCCTCGTTAGCAAGGATGTCCAAGACTTTGGCTGATGCGAAATTCTCATGCAAAAGATGTCGCAGACACTCCTCGTATAACCTCTCGATGAAGCCTTCTAGGTAGGCTGAAAGAAGGAGCACGGCCGACTCGTTCAGTGGACCGACTTTGTATCCGCGGCCAACCCGGGATTTGCTGTATTTGGCGAGCTTCGTTATTTCCTCGACTTGGATTGGCGTTCCAAGTGGCTTCGCTGTGATCTCATTCAGTCGTTCTAATGTCGCCAATGCATTCTTGGCTTTGAGCATCCATTTGATTTCGTCAATTCTATCCATGAATGCTTCTTGATGCTGAGCAACGTGTTGGACGAAGATGTCCTTGTTTCCACTTAAGCTAGAAGACATGGCAACGCCAACTTCCCCGGTAACCACGGAAGGTTCAGATCCTGACCCTGCCTTTGCCATGGCAAACAGGGCATGGCCTGAAGACTAGAAACGAGTTGGGGTCTTTGCCGGTTCCCTTGCAGTACGCGCAGGTGGTCGTTCTTCCTGCTTTCTTGCCAGGCAACGCCGTCGTCAGAGTATCATTGTATTTAACCCAACCCTACAACTAGAACAATTGGACTTCGATTGATGTCGATGAAACCGTGGACATAGTCAAGAGGTTCAGCTGCACGGGTTGTCGCGAAGCGGACTAGGGCCAGGAGGAGGCTCTGCTTAATAAGAAAAAGGGTGTGTCGTTGATAGTGTCCGGGCAACGCAGGGTAGCCTTCGCCTGTCGCGACAATGCCGTGCAGTGATGACCCGCCCCCTCTCAAAGCAGATTGAGGGCCATCTGCAGCGTCTCCTTGCAGGTCTTCTCCGCCTGGGGGTCGCCCTCCACCAGCATCGGCGGGGTGGTCTGTCCGGGGAAATCCTTCAGCTCATTCACTGGTATGACCTTGGCCCATATCCTCCCGTTGGTGAAGTTCATGACGAACAGGATCATGGGGACGGCGTACTTCGTCGCCGTCCTCAGCTCCGCGAGCACCTTCCTCCTGGGTATGTGCCTCTGCCTCGTCCCGTCTTCTCTCAGTGTCAGGGCCTTGAACGCGCCGACGGCCTTGGCCTTCCGTGACTCGAGAGACCCGGGAGCCCAGAAGATGTAATCAGGGGTCCCTTCCCTTATGCTGTTGTCATACAGCTTTCCGGCTCCGCGCAGGACCTCCTCGGCGAACTTCAGCTGGGCCTTGTTCCC
>JAJZIG010000116.1 GCA_021851265.1 archaeon
TCAACCAAGGAAACAGGGACATCATCACCGAAGAATGCTTTCGAGACCAGCCGATGATCGAGGCATTCCTGAAGGGATCCGGGCTGACCCTCAGTGACCCAAGACTGGTTGTTGTCCGGCTGACGGCAACCACGGAAACTCTCGAAGAGAGGGCCGCACACAGCGGACGCCCCGAACTCACTCCGGAAGTTGCCCGAACCCAACTGGACGCCCCCTACTTCCCGATACCCAACGAGCTACTGGTCGCAACTGACGGAAAGTCAGAGGAGGAGACCCTATCAGCAACCGTGAATCTTCTCCGCGATCGCATCTGTGAATACTGAGTGCGGTTCCCCACCTAGGCGCAAGGCAACTGGATGAACGGGGCCCGGCCGGCGTCGTTCACTTGACCGCCCACCTCTTGCAGTAGCAATAGTTGTACGCGTTGACCCACGCCCACCAGGCGTCGGGAGCGTGCTCCAAGGCGAGGTCCCGGATCCGTAGCCAAGCATCCGCCTTCCGAGAGGAGTCGATCATGAGGGCCTTCATCCGGCGCTGGTCCAGAGGCGTCACACCGGCGTGGATGTCCTCCAAAGGGCCGTTTCTGAAGCAGTAGGCCGTCATCGCATTCGCCTCGACACGGGGAGTTGGGCGTGTTGGGTCGAGGTGCTCGCCAAGGAACGCGAAGGCTGTCGGCATGTCCTGGTCAACCAGGGCCCGCACCGCAGGGGTCACGCCCGCCTCTACGGCAGCCACGGCGAGGTCCACGAGCTGCTCAGCGATCCGGCGCTGGGGCTGGGGGAGGTCCTTGAGCCCGGCCTTGCGCTTCCGCTTGAACTCCGCCTTGCCAGACGACATGCTCCTCTCTGAAGGCAACGCAGAGCTCACATGAAGCTCACGACATGGCAAAGTGTGGAGGGAACCCATGGCAAGGTTCAGAGCCCCGGAAAGGGGAGGTGGGACACCCAGAACCCCCAAATTTCGTTCTACGAGCCTCTGGTGAAACGAGGCCCGCCATGAGAAGCGTTAAGGTGAAGTGGTCCCTGCTCGCTCGATGGCGTACTGATTGCCATGCCGCCTAAGTGGAAGTCATCCGTGTCAAGCCATGGTGAGAAATCTATGGGGCACGGAACCTGAGCCATGCCCGGAATACTCGATTCAATTTGGGAGTTCGTCAACACCTCTCTTGGCGTCCAAGTCCTAATCTTAATCGGCACCATCTTCTCCGGTGCTATCACCGTAGTACTTCAGTATCGATACGCTCTCTTCAAGAAGGCCCGGGAGCAGCGGTATCTCACCAAGCGGAACGCATACATTCAAGCCTTGGACTCTATAGCTCAACTAAGACGAAATGGGATGGTGCTTCGGCAGTTTCTTTGGATGATGGTAAGATACGGAGAGGCGCAATTGTGGATTGCTCAACAACGGTCGCTACCTGTCGAGAAGCGAGCTCCCTCCATCGACATGCTGGACCGCTTGAACGAGGCACTGTCTGAATTCTCCAAGGCAGTAGACTATACTTCCGCCACCCTGAGATTGCCACCAGATCCAGCAATCGACCAGTTTCGTCGCGGTTTCACGGTGGAGGATATGAACATTATGACGGACGCAAAGATTAGGGATATTGCCCGGAACAGCATCGTGCCCACTATGAATTCCTCCATGATTTCAGTGCAGCTGGCGACAGATGATTCCGAAGGAAGATTCGATGGAAGCATGGACTCCCTAGTCGTTGACGGGAGCCCAGAGGAAACGGTCAAACTCTTCGAGGATACGAAGACGAAACTGATTGACGTGAGAACCAAGATGCTCCTGATGGCCACTCCGAAGCAGTCCGCTGGTGCCATAACACTCTGGGACACATTCGTGCAGGATTCTCTTCCCTCTCTTAGGCGAGATATGGGGAGGGCCGCGCGAGAGGACCTAGCGCTGACGATGAAGGAGGGTTTCTGGAGTACCGGCAAAGCCTTCCGCGCAGGGAGCCCAGGAACCGAGAGGGAGTGAACACCGTCTGGGATTCCTTGTCGAGATTGGAACAGGCAAGGTCTAATGATCAAGTCGCTCGTCTCGGCGCCAGTTCCCGACCGGGACGTGGGCCGGGCGGAGCCCAACGGGTGGGGGAGATTCCACTTCCTCAGATGCGAGGAAGAAAACCCCTACGAACCAACGGGCGGGCGTTATGAACCGCACGTCGAAGCTCTCTAGCCGCCTCAATTACCGTTGGCTCTGGTAGTGGGAATTCCGTAGCCCGTGCCTCGCCCTGCACGGACGACGCCTTGCGTGGACTCGGATAGCCTCCAAGAATGAGCGGTGCTGGAGGCGGGGCCCCGGAAACTGTGGCCCCGCGGACCCAATTTCTGGTGCGCCCTTCCTTCCCGACAACACCCGCCAGGTCCACCTTTCCGGTTCCAAGAAGCTCATCGTAGGTCTTCTTGTCTTGTGGTGAGAGTTGTGCAGCCCCGCTCACTGGATGAGTGTGAAGAATTGCCCGCAGCTCGTCCGGGTCACACGGCTCGCCGTCGGGCAAAGACACGGAGGTACTCTCTCCGGCGCTCACACCGACAACACGCGCGTGTCTCCTACCTTTCATGAGGCAAGCGAGTACTGCCATCTCCTTCCGCTTCCGTTCGCTCTCCTTCCACATCTCGGCGGCAAGCTCATTGACAGCTTCCGCGCACGGCCCTTGAAGCTCTGGTTCTTCGCCAGGTCGAAGGATGACCGTGCACTCCTCCGTATCGGTCCCGTCCCGTTCTTCAGGGCTACCGGTCCTAACCATGTCCTCCGATGCAGTCTTATTCTTGCAGTCTTGACAAAGCTCCATTAGCTACAAGGACTCTCGAACCCCTATTTAAACTGGATAAGGATCTGCCTTCTGCATCTGTTGGGGAGGTGGGCCTCCCCGGCCCGCGCCGCGCTCAGGGGGTCGCCATCACCCCCTCGCTCTCCGACAGGAGGTGCGCTTGAGCGACCGGCTGACTCGCCTGTTCGACCGCGGGCTGGTTGAACCTCCGCTCGATCTCCGCTCGGAGTCGCAGGTCCACGGGCGGCGGTTCAATCACCCGGTGGGTCCACTCGCTCCGGCCGATGCCCCCCGTCTGGGAAAGGATGGGGACGGAGGTAGTAAGCAGGACCGAGCCAGGAGCTGACCCTCAGCGAGCGGAACCCACCCGGTTGCGCCCATCGCAAGCTCTGGGCATCACTTGCGTACCGCCCAGAACCCAAGCCCCGAGGTGACAATCTGACTGACCAGTGCTAAGAACCCGAATAACAGGACGAGTTCCCAGAGAGTGAATGCAATCCCGTCAAGGGACCAGCATGCATTGCCGACATTGTCACTCAAGAAGTAGAGCCCACCGGCCAGCGCAGCCCAGAAGCTGCCGTAGTTGACAGCGTAGGCGAGGTACGCCCGACCAATGGGCGGGAACCCTTCATCCTGATTCGCGTAGGAGAGCCAGAAGGCGAGAACTACCGCCCCGAGTGTGACTGCGAGTAGAGCAATGGGCGGTAACAGACCTTGGCGAAAGGCGGAAACGAACGCTGTGGCGGGCTCACCACGGCAGAACCCTGGCGCTGGCGGTGCCTGGGCTCCAATCAGGATGTAGAACGAAGCCGCGAGCAGGCCGGATGTCTCTGTCAGTACGGTCAAGACCCGGACACCCTGCGACGGAATCTGTTCGAGATGACGACGGGCCGAACTCATGCTCCCTACACAAGCCCGGACGCCTTTGGCCCTGGCATAGCTATGGTTGCGAAGAGGGGCTCATGATCGTTCCACATCCCACTTTCCCTTGCCTCCATCAATGGCGCCCTCTGAGTTGAAGTCGGGCGACCACGAGAACACTAGTTTATGCTTGACAGATTCGCCCTTGATTGCTTCGTAGGCCTCCTTGGAAAGGGGGTAGTAAAACGCTCGCCCAAACGCCCAACCATGTATCTTGTAGGGCCACACGCCGATCTTCTCCGGGCCCCGCCCCATGTCCTCGAGCTGGATCCCCGACGGCAGCAGGCTCCAAGGTAAGTCGTACCTCTCACCGCTGGATTTCGTGAACTTCAGCCCTTCCTCAGTGATCTCAAGGCGCCTGGGATATTCAACAGGATTCGCGGCCATCGCCGCCAATGCCACCCCAGCAAAACCCACGATGATGCCCACGGTGAAATTGATCCCATTCCACTGATAGAGACTGACCGCTACCAGAATCAGACCGAATCCCAGTACCCCTACTCCGAAGAGAATGAAGAAGTGCATCGCCCGCTTGTTGAAGCGCAGATATTCACCCACTGCCCAACTGAGGTCATAGGTCCCGGCTGCCAAAGGGGGGCTCTGTACTTGCGGAGGAGGCGTCTCAGATGCCGGCGAGCCGGCTGACGAACGGACCAAGCCGTAGAGGAAGAAGCAAGCGCCGGTCCCGCCCAGTAGAAAGGCGGAAACGACGACAAGCACGAGCATGGACCATAGAACCTTGACCCCGGAGAAGTAGGCGATTACGATGAAGTCGACATAGAGGAGGAGGAGCGAGATTCCGATCGTGCGAACGTTGCGGAGGTTGCTCTCCACCTTCGCTCGCACGTCCTCTGGGGAGGGGTTGGCCACCGTTTGCATCGACTTTTCATCCCCCGGTCGCGAGGGTCACCCTCATGACTCTCAGTTCGACAAGTAGTTCCATTTGTCGCAGAACCGGAAAGAACACGGGGTTACAAGGCGTCTTCGCAACAGGGCCGGCCGTGACGTCTACCCTTGGGTTCCTTGGGTCAGTCTTTCGAGCGTCCTGTCAATCATGCCTTGGACGTCAACCTCCACTGACGGACCCCCGTCCTTGGGGGTGAAGGAGATCCTCGACACTCCAACCTCCTCCAATCGCGCCTCAGCCTTCATGAGGTGGGCCTTCGTCTCCTGCAGCTCTCTTGCGAGAACCTCCTGAACGTCTAGCCACCCCTTGTCAGGCAGGGCAATTTCCCTCCGGTTCCGGGTGTAGTACCGAACCCCGTCTGGATACGCCACGGCGAGAATGTTCCAATGGGGGACGTCCCCGTGGGCATCGTAGCTTCGTGCCCCGGCTCTTTGGTTTACCTTCCCTGTCGTTGCTTGAACCTTGATCGTGTAACCATCTTTGCTA
>JAJZIG010000117.1 GCA_021851265.1 archaeon
CATGCGTGAACGGGCGGCCGATGCAGCTCCGGATGAAGGTGAGTCCCACTATTCCACCCCTCCGCCCCGTCTCGCGTATCAGCTCATCCGAGATGTTCCTCAGATTGGGCTGGACCCCTGCGGCGTCAGAGTGGCTGAAGAATGGGGAGAGCTCGGACGAGCCCAGGGTGTCCGCCGCCGTTCTGGGGGAGGCGTGTGAGAGGTCGACCATCACGCCGAGCTTGTCAGCTGCCGCGACGAGTGCCTCGCCTTCGCCTGTGAGCCCGTAGTCCTTGGACGAAAGGCATGACGCCGCAAACTTGTTGTCGTAGTTCCAAGTGAGACCGATGGAGCGCACCCCTAGATTGAAGAAGACCTCGAGGTCTTCAGGCTCCCCCAGTGCCTCGCACCCTTCTATGTGGAGGACGACACCGACCCGCCTGCCGAGGGACTCGATGTCTTCCCTGGTCCTGACTATCTTGATGTCCTTCGGGTGCATCTTCTCCAGGGCGTAGTATATCTTGACGAGTTCGATGGCGACGTCCCTTGGGGATACGAGGGCTGAAGAAGCGGACCAGCGCCCATACATCTTCTCCATGGCGGCTATCTTCCTAGGATTGAGGCTCCCGAGGAGCGGAAAGATGGAGCCGAGGACCAGGGTCATGTCGGCCCTCCTCCACTTCGGGATGTCTGCCTGTCGACCGCGCGCGTCTTCCGAGAACTGCCTGGACCCGCCCATCAGGTAGTAGTAGCCGATGTCCTCGTGGAGGTCCACCACCATGGCCATGACGGATTCGAGTGCCGATTTAACTGTCTCGAGCGCTCAAGCGTCAGGCGCTGGCGCTTCCTCAGGGGGCACCTGAGGGGACGGGCGAGCCTCGCGGGGCGGTCTTCCCCCTGCAATCAGGACGAAGACGAAAGCTACCGCGAGCAGGGCGGCAGAGATCTCGAACGCGAAGCGTTGGCCGGACAGATAGGAGATGGCGAGGCTCGGGGGAAGCCTGCCCGACAGGTTCCCTATGAAGAGCTCGTACACCACGCCCGTAGGGATCACTGAGGTGGCCGCGGTGAGCGAAAGCGCAAAGCTCAGGACCATCCCGGTGTTCCTGAAGGTGTTCATTGCCCCTGATCCCACCCCGTACCTCGCCGGGGGCGTCGATGACATGATGGCGGAGGTGTTCGCGGGCCAGAAGAAGGCGAGGCCTATCCCAGAGGCCGCCTCGATTCCTCCTATCTGCAGCAGGGTCGTGCTCACGGTCAGTTGGCTGAAGAGCAGTAGGGCGCCCAGAAGCACCAGGGTGCCCACGGCGGAGACACTCCTGAAGCCGAACTTGTCGGATAGCAAGCCCCCTATGGGGCCGAGGGTAGCGTTCGCCACTGCGAAAGGGATGATGAGGTAGGAAGCGGTCAGAGCGGAGAGCCCGGTGATGCCTTCCAGGTAGAAGATTAGAAGGAAGTTGACGCTGAAGAGCGCGACGAACTGGAGCATCGCGGCCATGATAGAGAAGGTGAAGACTCTGTTCCTGAAGAAGTCGAAGTCGAGGATTGGATCCACGCTGTACCTGTCCTCCCATATGGCGAAGGCGACAAAGAACGCCGGAGAGAGCACCAGAGCCGCAATCGTGGTTGAGTCTCGCCAGGAGTAGAGCAGGCCCCAGGTCACCCCCACCAGAAGTAAGAGCAGGCCCATCGTGAACGACACGGCCGCCGGGATATCGAACGACCCTCGCCGCCCTCCGGCTTGACCGTCCTTAGAGTCCTGTATCCCCAGACGGTCCCGAAGATGCCTATGGGAATGTTGATGAGGAATATCCAACGCCATGTGGTATAGGTTATGATCACTCCGCCTAGGATTATTCCCACTATGTTGCCGAGCCCCTACACAATCGACTGCAGGCCGAACGCCCGACCGGTCTCGCTTCGTGGGAAGGCCTCTGAAAGGATGGCGAAGGAGTTTGAGGTGAGTAGGGCGGCCCCGATGCCCTGGATCACCCTGAAAGCCACAAGAGGCAGCCCGCTGGAAGCAAAACCACAGAGGGCCGAGCCGACCGTGAAGATGGCGAACCCGATGTTGTAGAGTGACTTCCGTCCGTACATGTCGGCGAGCCGCCCCAGGCTCAGCACCATGGCTGTGTTCACCACAAGGTAAGCGACGACCACCCAAGCCATGGTCAAGTCTGACTTCAGGTCGGCAGCCATGGGGAATAGGGCGAGCAGGACGACGGTGCTGTCCACCGCCGCCATCATGGCGCCTGTGGAGGTGACCTACAGAGCCTTCCACTTGTATTCCAAAATGATTCACAAAGAACCTATGTCAGAACCGTTCGTAGAGTCAAGCCGCAGGCGAGCCTGACCAGCCCCAGGAATGCATCCGGGAGCAGCTCATACCTGACCACGACCTTCATGTAATCTTCCAGCCGGCCGAAGAACCTCTTAACGCTGTACCTAACTGAAGGCCGAAGAGGCCTCTCACTTTTCGGCTTTTTGTTTTTCGCTCTTCTGACTCGCAGGGGAACTTTCAGGAAGCTCGCTCGCCACGAACTGGGTTCCGAGGGTAGCCATCTGCTCTATGTCAGTTGTCCTATAGCCCGACTTCACTGACCATACGTAGAAGATCAATCCGACGATTATAACGACCACGAAGTCTATGGGAAACTGGAGGACTCCAATTCCCCCGTAGTCCGTCTCGCCCAGGTAGGACAGCACAACAAGCGTCACGATGTAGACCGGAACCCAGGCCCCTGCTTTCAGAGCCTGTCCTGTGAAGATGTTGATTGTATCCTTCCTGTTTGCCGCGGCCAAGACACCGTAGACCAAGAGGCCGAGGAATATTGCGGCAGCTACGTAGCCCACGACGGGCCAACCTGACCAGTAGACTACGAGAGACGCCCCGACGAAGGAGGCGGGCGCCATCACACTCGCACCGCCGAGTTTGAAGGGCCTCTTGAGTTCTGGTGCATACTTCCTAAGCGTCGTCAACGCCGAGCCACCTACGATGTAGGTGAATACCGTCGAACTAGATATGAAACCCACGAGCTTGTACCAGCTCGGGAAAGGCGCAAAGAAGATGAACCCCACGAGCGTCGATATCACAAGTGGAAGGACAGGAATCCTAAACCTCTCATGGATCTTTGTCAGCGATTTCGGTAGCATCTTCAGGGTCGCAAGTCCGTAGAGGGTTCTCTGTGACGTCCCAAGGTAGACGTTAAGGGTGCCAGAGGGCGAGACGTACGCGTCCGCGTACAAGATGTATGTTAGCGCGACCAAACCGGCTGCAGACGCGGCCGTGGCGAACGGGGCCGTCACTATCGGGCCAGAGAGAGACGACCAGTCACCCGGAGTCACCCCTGCGGGCCAGGTGACGTGGCCGATGAACACGACCTGCAACAGAACGTAAATGGCCATGCCTATCAGGACCGAGAGCACCGTGGCCAAGGGCACGGATCTTTGCGGGGTCTTGGCCTCGCCGCCGTAATCCAGAGCTTGTCTGAAACCCAGGAATGAGAAGATTATCCCGGCAAGGGAAACCGAAGAGAAGACGGCGGGCCAGCCATACGGGATAAATCCAGTGGCCAGCGAGAAGTTTGATGCGTTAAAGCCGGCAACGAACAATATGACCACAGTCCCCGCAGGGATTATCAGTTTCCACCACGTGATTCCAGTGTTCGCCTTCCCCATTACCTTGACTCCCATGTAGTTCAAGACGAAGAAGATGGCGGTCAACAACATCGCGAGAATGATTCCTTCTCCCGTCAGTACCCCGCTGGGTGAAACCAGGCCGTTGATGTACGTCCCAGCATATGTTATCACAGCCTCAGCTTCGATGGGCGGTACGGAAACTGCCGAAAGAAAATAAGCCCATCCAAACATGTAGCCTGCAAAGCTACCATGGGAGTATGCGCCGTACCTTACGATGGCACCGGACCTTGGAATCATCCCGCCCAGCTCTGCGTACACCAATGCTATGACGAGTACTATCGACCCGCCGATAATCCACGACAAGATTGCCGCGGGCCCCGCAAGTATCGATGCGGCCGCAGCAGCGAAGAGCCAGCCGGACCCTATAATCGCGCCCAGGCTCAGCATCAAAAGGTCAGTCGTTGATAGCGCACGCCTTAGCTTCTTGTCACTCGTGGCTTCAGTGGCTTGGGACACTCTGTTTGTTCGTCCAATCATTTCTTTCCCATGATATATAAACGCACGCCAACACGAGGCTTTGCGACAAAATTCGCGCTTCTGCATCATAACAGACAGCGAATCTTTCGATAAAGCTATCGAAATTCAGTTGCATGCCCGTGAGCTGTGCCAACCGAGATGTCTTTGAGAATTAAGAAGGAAGTGTGTGGTCGGGCGAAAAATCTGATTTCTGTCGCAAAGCACCAACACGGCAGTCAACAGTATTTCGGGGTGAGCGCTGGTTCTTGGCGTTCAGAGCCTTATGAAGCTAAACTGGACGCACGACGAGTCGCGGATGTTCATCAGCCTCCTCTCCCTCCCAAAGCCCAAGGAGAGGTCCACAAGGCCAAGGCTCCTCGACAGAGGTGAACACCACAGCGTCAGAACCGAACGTCTTACTCGTTCGTCTGAAGTGCTAGGAACCGCCAACATTAACCCGAGACCATATTCAGGAGGCAACCGGATTGGTCCTGCGGGCTGTAAGAAACGCCTGCCGCGTCCGGCAAAGATAGATAACACAAGGCGGCTGGGCTGACAAGAGTCAGAAATCGCAAAAAGTCCGCAATTCACAGGTAGTGGCGCATAAGTGACCCGGCCCTAGGTTGGCCCGTCGTGAGCCGCTTTCCACCGGGCGCTGCTTTGACGCGTGATCGGCTCACCGGAGTCTGTTGTGGCGGCGCCGATGACGGCCCAGAGCGACTACGTCGAACAGTATCTTCCGGAAGTTGACTGTCACGCTCCTCGCATAGAACCGGTCTTCGATTAGCACGCCTCTCAGGTCGTAGTCTTTCTTCTCGCGGAAATCGTATCTTTCGAAGGAGAGGGAATTCGTCAGGTACGACTCAAGATGGTCAGGTTCTGAATCGACAGTCACCTCCAGTGGGAGAGGGCCTCCCTTTGAAGATAGCAGAAGGTCGTTCAGCG
>JAJZIG010000012.1 GCA_021851265.1 archaeon
CGGAGCTCCCTCGACGACCTCTAGCCTCTCCATTTCCACCACCTCCCGTCGTACTCCAGCAGGCCGTACGCCTCCAACGCCTCCAGCTGCCTCCGAATCCCCTTGACCTGCTCCGACTCCCTCGGGTCGACATGCAGCCTCGTCAGGATTGCGTCAGTCTCGACCGCCCTACCCTTCCTCAGGAGGTCCAGGAGCGCCTTGTCGAACCTCCTCTCCCCGACGAACCCGGCTTCCACGAACGGCTGCGCCCTCAGCCTCTTGAGCTCGTTGTCCAGGTTGTCGCTCAGCATCTTCAGCATCCTGTTCTCTTGCCTGAGCTTCTCGTTCTCCTCCAGCAGCTCGCCCTTCTCCTGTCGGAGCCTCTCCCCGTCCGCCGCGAACTCGGCCTTCAGGACACGTTCCGCCCTGCCTCCCTCAGGCGCCAGCGACTGCATCACCTTCATCATCACGAACTTGGACACCGACCTCCTCTCCTCTGCCGCCCTCCTCTTCCAGTCCTCCACCATCTCGACGGTCGGGAGGTAGATGTAGAGCGAGCGCTGCTTGATCGTCTCCGTCTTCCCTCGCGGAAGCTTGGCCATCCCCGGAGGCGGAAAAGAGCTGTTACTATATATAGTTTTACTGGTAAGAGATGCCGCGGGTCGGATTTGAGCCGACGACACTCCGGTCTTCAGCCGGATGCTGATGAGCTATGAGGTCTCCCTAGCCTTCAAGCAGGAATCAGGCTGAGCTACCGCGGCACGACACATGCGCCGCCAGCGGAGAGACTTAAGACTTTGCGCCGTAACCTAGGTTTCATCGTTCTTGGATTAAACCGTGCCACAGGCTAACCGATTCTTGTCCCATTCGTTGAAGATCACCAGGGGCGACCACAGACATATGACGCGGCATTCAGGTCAGGTCGCAACCCTCACCACCCTCGGTTCCATTATCTGCTCTTGCGGCGCCGAGAACTCGCACAGGGCTTCTTTTCAGAAAACTGGATCCAGCTAGTGCAGCCGCGGGTTCCCGTCAGAAGTCGGGATCCTTCTGGGTATGCTCTAGCTACGGGGCTCAGGAAGAGCTTCAATTGTCGGTGCCGCGGCAATAAAAATCCAGCAAGCGCCACATAAGCTTCTATGATTTCCCCCCGAAACCAAAAGGGGGTTGAAGCTTCCGAAGAAGGTCATCCTCCTTGACGTGACGCTCCACGACGGTGAGCAGCAAACGAGGATGATCTTCAGGCGGGAGGACAAGCTGAAGATTGCCCGGGCCCCGGACTAGGCCGGAGTAAAGACGATCGAAGCTGGCCCCCTCTGTATCCCCATCTGACAAGTAGGCCGTGAAGGGGATCGCCCATCTGAAGCTCGACGCCAAAGTAAGTCTACGCCTTTGCCCGCAGCATGAAGACGGACATCGACAGCGCCCTCGACGTCGACGTAGACGGGGTCGTCATGGAGATGCCGTCGAGCGACCACTTGGTGAAGTACGGGTACAGCTGGAAGGCGGAGAAGGGCGTCGACCTCTCCGTCGAGGTGACGAATTACGCCCATGACCTGGGGGTCTCGCAGGGTGATAAAGCCCAGGGCTGTTGCGATGAGGAACCAATCCACGATTTCCAAGCTACCGCCCGCCGCGGCCATAATCGGGGTTGCCGTCCTCGGGCGGCACTCCCTCGGCGGGACGATGGGGGACAGGATGCTCGCCCCAGCCCCAGGGGGTCTTTCCTGCCTCCACCTCGCGCTCCCTGCTGGCATGGGCGGGAACCCAGCTGGCGCTCCCGGTCTCAATAACACAGCGCTTGATTTGAGAGCTGCTGGGGGCCGCATTCACCAGGAACGTGACAATAGTGAACACGGAGCTCGTCGCAGAAACTATCTCACTCTGTGTTGTAGCATCATTGGTCGCCCTGGCGGCCGCCTTCCTCCCCACGCTGGCGCCGTAGCCATTCAAAGGCCAACCCATAAATGAGGTGAAACGAGGTGGCCTGCTCAATAGCTGTCATGTTCTGCGCAAAGTGCGGGAAAGAGCTGCCTGATGGAGCTACCTTCTGCCCATCATGCGGGGCCGCGGTCCAGACTGGGACGGGAGATGCCCACACGAGCGGAATCGACGCTCTGACCAGAGATCATAACGCGCAGGAGTACTGGGTGGAACGGCTGATTGCGCTGATCATCGACTACGTCATCGTCTATGTGGTTCTCGGCATCGCCACTGCGATCGTCGCCATCCCGGCCCTCCTCACCGGCGGTGCCGCATTCTTCGGGGTCGTGTTCGGGGGCTTTGCCCTCCTCTGGGGGGTCATCTTCGTCTTCTATAACGCCGTTATGGAAGTGTCCTCCGGCGCAAGCATCGGGAAGAAGCTCTTCAAGTTGAAAGTAGCCTCCAGGCGCGGCTCGAACCCCACCTTTGCGGAGGCTTTTGTCAGGAACCTGAGCAAGATTTACTGGCTCCTCCTGCTCCTCGATGTGATAGTGGGCTTGGCCATCTCGCACGGGTACCAGCAGAAGTACAGCGACCACTACATGGGTACTAAAGTGGTCCACGCGTAGGCGCTTCGCATCCCCCGTTGCTTGGAGAACTATTTTATCGAGCCATTCCGGCACTCCAGAACCTGAATTGAGCGACTATGGCACCAAAGCCGTGGTGGTCACCTTCCCGGACGAGTTCGCCAGGCGTGAGATAGTCGAGCTTGCGAAGGCAGGAGGGTATGACGTCAAACAGGTGGTGACATACAGAGACCTAGGCCGTTCCAAGTACGGAGTTGGCTCAGGCAAAGCTCAGGAGCTTGAGGGGCTGGTCGCAGACACCGAGTCAGACACGATAATCATTGACGAGAGCACGACGTCCTCCCAGGCGAACAACCTCTCGCGTCTCACCCACGCCCGCGTGGTCGACAGGGAGAGACTCATCCTTAACATCTTCGCCAAACGCGCCGCCACGACCGAGGCCAAACTCCAGGTACAGCTCGCCGAGCTGCGCTACGAGCTTCCCAGGGCGAGGGACGCGGTCCGACACTCGGTCAGGGGAGAGCAGGCGGGGTTCTCCGGCATGGGGGAGTATGCGGTCGATGTGAAGTTCCGGGCGCTCAAGAGACAGATGACTTTCATCAAGAGCAAGCTCGACAAAACGAAGACAGTCAGGGCGCTCCACACGTCGGAGAGGCGGAAGCTGGGGGTGCCGTTCGTGTCGCTCGCGGGTTATACCAGCAGCGGGAAGACCACCCTCTTCAACAGGCTCACGACCGAGTCGAAGGACATGTCCCCCGACCTCTTCACCACCCTTTCGACCACCACGCGCATGATCACCTTCCATAACTCCAAACGGAAGGTCCTCCTCTCCGACACCGTAGGCTTCATCTCGCGCCTGCCCACTTACCTCGTGGAGTCGTTCAGGTCGACCCTCGACGAGCTTCGTTATGCTGACCTTATCCTGCTGATGATTGACGTCAGCGAGCCGGCCGAGAGCATCGGGATCAAACTGGGGAGCTGCAGGGAGACGCTGAACGAGCTGGAAGTCGAACCCTCGAAACTCCTCGTAGTCCTGAACAAGGTTGACCTCTTGGACGCCAGGGCGAGGTCCAAGATCGAACTCGACCCGCTCTTCAAGGAGTATAACACCGTCAAAGTGTCGGCGGTCCGAGGGGATGGGATGCACCAGCTACGGACCAGGATCCTCGAAAGGACTGACCCAAGGAGGCTCGCCCGGGAGCCTGGGCTCACTGCCCCAGGGTGACCGTCCGAATCTCGCGCACATCTTTCCGATAGGCTCGTCCCTTCTTATCAGGTCCCAGCTCTTCCCCACACCCTTTGACCCGAGGCCAGTGAGGGAATTCGCGCGGCTGAGACTGATAGGAAGTCAGGCCTGCGACGGTTCAGCCGGCCAGATCAGGCGCCGAAGAGTTCAAATCGCCCCATGACGGTTCGGCCTCAGTTATTTTGAACTCCAGTCTTGTGTTTCGAGTCACCGGTGCCGCCCTCGGTATCCAGGTGGCGCTTGGAGGGCTTGTCTCATTCGGTTTCCTCGACGCCTCAGCGCACATAATCTGGGGGATAGTGGTAGGAATTCTCGCCATCGCGTCTCTCGTATATGTCGCCAGGATGTCACCGCGCCCCAAGAGGCTCTTCGGCCTCACTATAGGGATGGGAGTCGACATTCTCATCCAGGCTTTGATAGGATTCGCCGCCTTGGCTACGACTAGTGTCCCCACTCTAAGCAACGCCATCGCCTGGTTCCATCTCCTCAACGCCTTTGCGATCTTCGCCATGTTCATGGCGTTGAGCCTTGCCAAGCCAGGAGAGGTGCCGACTACTGTGGCCCCTTCGGCGAGACGCCCCTGATACAGCCGTCCAATCCAGTAAGACACTGTCGCTGCCTTCGAACGTTACTCCGAGGGCGTCCGTGCGGCAATCATGCGATATCCAGTCCGACATGACGATGTTCTATCCAGGCTCCAGTTCCTGTTAAAGGTGGGGCGAAGTATCAATGCCCGACTCTCAATTTTGAGTCGAGCATGTGGTCAGGGATCTGTGCATGACTCCAACAGGCCGGGTGGCCCGGGGTTTCCATTGAAGCATGCCATGCGTCATCGGTTCTGTTGGACAACTCAACTTCAAATCGGATTGTTTATACACGTCCCCTCCTAACCGATTAGGCATGGATGGAGAGGATTCTACAGGGGATAATTTCCACAACGAAGAAACCGGGTCCAATCCATTGGACACAAAAATGAACAGGAGAAAATTTCTGAAGGCGAGTGCGATTTCCGCCGGGGTAGTCGGCTTAGGTGGAATCGCTTTGAGCGCGGGCAACAATAGCACCGTACTTGAGCCTCCGACTCAGACCGTGCCTAGTACGTCCAATGCGGATCCCTTCGCACTTCAGTCCATCACACTGAATATAAACGGACAGAGCTATCAAGTGGGGGTAGAGCCGAGAGACATGTTGAACAACGTGATTCGCGATTATCTCGGCCTGATAGGCACTAAGAGACCGTGCAACAGAGGAGAGTGCGGAGGTTGCACCGTGTTGATTGATGACGTCCCCCATATGTCGTGTACATACCCTGCTTATCGTGCGGTTGGGCACGCGATTCTCACGGTCGAAGGATATAACGTCGATCCGGTGCTTAACGCGGTACAGCAGGCTTGGGTGCAAGCCGACAGCGGGCAGTGCAGCGGCTGCCAGGAGGGTCAGGTCATGGCTGCTACCGCTCTTTTGAAGAGCAACCCGAATCCTAGCCTCGACGAGATAAAATTCGCTATGAGCGGAAACATCTGCAGGTGCGGCAACTATGCAGGCATCATCGCCGGCATTCAACTGGCCGCACAGAACCTTCAGGGAGGTAGCGCGTAATGAGCAGTAGCAGCAGCAGCCAGAGCAGCGGCGAAAACAATCTGAGTACCAATGCAAAGTTCGCCTTGGTAGGCAACCCAGCCGTAACGAGACGGGACCTATACGCCAAGATTACCGGCCAGCGGAAGTATACCCAGGACATCGTTCCCAGCGACATCGGGGCAAGTAGCATGTGGTACGCAGGCTTCCTCGTTGCGCCTCACCCTCACGCGATAGTGACAAGCATCGATACAAGTGAAGCCCAGAACGCAGGGTACGTGACTCTAGTCGAGTCAGATCTGCCAGTTGGCAGCCTGTTTTCTGGAGGAAGAGCCTATCCTCCTTTGGTCAGCGGCGAAGTGTTGTACGCTGGCCAGCCAGTGGCTGCCGTCGCTGCGCCTAGCGCCAACGAGGTAGTCGACGCACTGAGCAAAATCAAGGTCGAATACGAACTGCTCCCTTATGTCTTCGACGCCCAGGAAGCGCTTCAGGCCGATGCGCCTCAGCTCTGGCCGGGTGGAAACGTCCCTGGCGGCGGAATCTCTGAAAATCGCCAGGCCATATCCGCGGAGGTCAACGTAAGCTTAGGAGACGTTGCGACCGCACTGCAGAACTCAGACGTCGTCTACGAAGATACCTTTGTCACCACAGTACAGCAACACTTTGAAATCCTCCCGAGAGGGGCGATTGCATACTGGTCAGGTGGCCAACTCACCGTACACGCCACGACACAGTGGGCTTGGCTTGTCCAGATCATCTTGGCGAACTACTTCGCGATACCTCTCTCAGATGTAATCGTCACCACTTCGTTAGGCGGTTACGAGGATGGAGGGGCCCTCGGCAATGGCCTGGGGAACAAGACCAGCGGGGAGGAGTACGTCCTGGCTGCTGTCCTTGCCAAGAAGGTAGGCGCTCCAGTGAAGTTCATCCACACCAGGATGACGCATGCTCTCACCACGACGAATCGGTGGCCAATAACAGCCAAGATCAAGCTCGGAGCCATGAGCGACGGCACTCTGACGGCTATCGACGCAGTGTACTACTGCAATGTCGGCGGGCGAGGAGGCGCCCAGGGATCAGACGCAGTGAGCGATCTCTACAACACCTATGTCTGTCCCAACGTCAGTATCTCGAGCATACCAGTCAACACCAATAAATTCGCTCTAGGTGCCTTCATGAGGAGTGTGGGCGAAGAGCAAGGGCACTTCATAATGGAGTCGGCGATGGACGAGCTGGCACAAAAGCTCAACATGGACCCAACCGCATTCAGACTCAAGAACATGAGAACCAGCGCCAACGCAGTCGATCCAGTAGCAAAGAAGCCATACACCACCATCGCGCAGCCCCAATCGCTCCAGGCAGTCATGAGTGCCTCTAACTGGACCAGCAAATGGAAGGGCTGGGGCATCCCCACCTCTGTCAATGGCACTAAGCGGACAGGAATAGGAGTCAGCATTCAGAATGCAGCGAAGGGCGCACCAATCCCTCCGTCCACCTCGCAGGTGCAGGTAGACCCGGATGGGACGGTCACAGTCTACATTGGTCTGACCGACCATGGCGCGGGCGGAAACACGACCTTTCCGCTTATCGCCGCGGAGGCCCTCGGTCTTACCTCGATGGATAACGTCAAGCTGATCCAGTCTGATACGAGGTACACGACCAACTCCAGCGTCACAGCAGGAAGCCAGTCCACACACAATTCGCATTCTCTACTCTACGCCGTGGAGGATTTGAAGAGCCAGTGGTTCCCGACGGTAGCTCAGAGCTTGGGCGCGAGCGCAGACAACCTGGTCTTCGGAAACGACACCATCTATGACAAGACAAACCCGTCGAACAGCATTTCCTTCAAGAGCGCGGCAGCCCTGCTCAAGAGTTCGGTGAAGGGCTTCGGGGTTTGGCAGATTCCCGAGGACGTGGCTTACAGATCAACCGGCGCCAGGATAGCCGAAGTGGAGGTAGACGTCGTGACTGGCGAAGTGCACGTAGTGAGTCACTCATTTGCACTGGGACTCGGCAGGACCATCTTCTACAAGGGTGCCATGCATCAAATGATGGGCGGCTCAGTGATGGGAGTCGGCTCGGCTTTCTACGAGGAAATCATCCCTGATCCAAGCCAGGATGTTACTCCAAAACCTGGCTATCCCACTTCCGGGAGTTTCCTCAACCCGAACTACCATGACTACGAGATTCCTACTATAATGGAGAACCCTGACACAGCGGACGCAATACCTGTGCAGAACATCGACCCAACCGGCCCATTTGGCGCTACAGGAATAGGAGAAAACACCATAATAGGCGCAGATGTCACCTACACCAACGCGTTGAGCAACGCTTTGGGAGGGTACAGATTCAAGAAAACCCCCGTCCGCATAGAGGACGTAGTCGCAGCGATACAGGCGATGAATGGCAATGCGGGTGCGGCGCCAAGTACGACGTCGTCGAGTACGACGTCCTAGAGAGTGAGAAGATGAGTAGCAACAACGAGGTACCAAAATTCGGCCTACTCGTGCCAAGCACAACAGAGCAGGCGGTCTCTCTCCTGACACAATATGGCGGTCAGGCGAAGATAATGTCGGGAGGCACGGACCTCCTCTACACGATGAAAAACGGGGTCAAGTACAAGACCCCCGAGTATGTGGTAGACATCTCAGGTCTCCCTCTGAACTACATAAACTACGATGCAACAGATGGGCTCAGAATCGGGGCAACAACCCCAATCGCATCCATCGCGTCTGACCCAAACATCGCCCAATACTATCCAGTTCTGAATCAGGCAGCGAACACAGTGGCTGCGCCCCAACTCCGTAACCAGGGAACCGCCGCTGGTGACGTAATCCAAGACACTTGGTGCTGGTACCTGAGGAACAACTATCCATGCTGGCAGAACGGCGGCAACGTCTGCTTCGGCGTGCTGGGCGACAACAGGTATTATCAGTCAATCTTCGGTGGCAGGCTCACATATGCTGTCAATCCAGGCGACACCCCAGTGGCGTACTTCGCCCTCAACGCTGATGTCGCGGTGCAGGGGCCTGGCGGAACCACCAACATGCCGATCAGCCAGCTCCTCCCAGGAGAGGCCATCGTGGACGGAAAGGTGAAGGAGAACTCGTTACAGCACAACGAGATGGTCACAGAGATTCACGTCCCACCGCCCCCCGCCAACTCCAAGAGTTCGTGGTACAAGGTACGCGCCAGGCAGTCGTTCGACTTCGCGCTCGCGAGCGCTGCGGTCGTTCTGACCTTCAATGGCAGCACGATTTCCCATGCCAGTTTGGTTTTAGGAGGCGTCGATGTCGCCCCGCACAGGGCGACGGCCGCAGAGTCCTATCTGGTCGGGCAGAGCCTCACACCCAGCACGATACAAGAAGCAGCGGTGAAAGCAGTCGAAGGAGCCGCCCCACTCACAACCGGCACAGGTAACTCGTTCAGAGTGTTCCTTACGCAGGGGGCCGTGACTAAGGCTTTGACTCTACTGAGCTAGATGCGCCCAATCCCGTCGGCTATAGCGGCCGGGTCGGAGCCCCCTCGGACGGCTGGCAATGGCTTAAGAGCCCACGGAGTGCGGGGTGCCGTGAGGAAGGCACACCCTGCCTTTTCGAGTTGAAAGGACTTGAGCTCTGGTCATCTTCAGGAAGGGAGCGAGTCGGAAGAGCTGACCCTCTCCCAGATTGCCGGGAAGTACAAGGACCGATGGGTTGCTATCGTAGTCACCGCTCGTGACGCCAACTCGCAACCCACGAAGGGCAAGATTGTGACCCAGGATGTCGACAGATACAGGCTGAGGCAAAGCTTGGCTAAGCACGACGAAGTCTGCATATTCTACACAGGTGAGACGCCTTATCCACTGCTCCTTTGACAGAAATCGAGTTGGGAAGGTTCCCTTCCGTCTTCGCCAGAGTGAAGGGAATCAACTCTAAGGTCAGGGAGTACAGGGCTCTGATAGATCCAGTGTACGAGTATTGTGTAATCCCAAAGGGAGATGCATATCTCTTCGGCCATTCGGAGGTGGCATTCCAACAGATGACCGTCGGTCCGCCCAACGCCCGGACCTTGATTACGGGGGGCGGTTTCAACAAGACTGTCGTTTTCGAGGTTGGGAGCGTGGAAATAGGCGGGCTCTTCTTTGAGCATGTGGAGTTCGCAGCAGTCGATCTTCCTCAGCAAGTCGGGTTTGAGGCTGTGATCGGCAAGAGCCTCTTGAAACACGCCTCTGTCACCCTAGACTGGGAGCACAAGCTGCTCAGGATTTCAAAGGCGAGCTAGATGTTCGGCAGCAAGAAGCTGACGTTCCCTGTCAAGGGTCCCATGCGGGTGGTGTGTCGTATAGAGGGGCAAAACAAGCATGCGAGGGAACTGACGGCATTCTTGGACTTCAACTCCACCCACTGCCTTATGTTCGCCCACGACGCCATTTACTTGGGATACTCTGACGTCGCCAACAGGGCCAGGGAGTGGAGGGGGCTCTTTCCCGAAAAGGCGCCCTATCTAATCTCCTTCAGGGGGGTGGAGCGTGCTATCCTGATTAGGCTGAAGCAGGTCTCATTGGGTCCTTTTGCGGTCGAAGACGTGACTGCGGTTTGTCTCGAGGCGGAGCCATCCCTGTTGCTGCCCTACGACGTTGTTCTCGGGAGGTCCTTCCTCGACAAGTTCAAGGTCACCTATGATGGGAAGGCAAAGTCTCTTTCCATCTCCTAGGCTCTTGTTTCTCAGACGACGTGCGGCGTCAGACGTCGCCAGGGCCCCACTCTTGCAGTCATGCTCCGGCGTGTCAGACAGGATGGCAGCGGGCCTGGCCCGAATGTTCAGGGAGAAGCTGGGCATCTTGAGGGCGTTCGACTACAAGGCCATAGAGAGGTCGAGGCCACCCCGGGCCCGGTCGCGGAACTGCTCAGGAGGTACCTACACAGCATCAGGAGGTCCGGGTACCTAGGCTACCTAAAGCCGGGCCTCGTGACGACGCTGCTCAGCTGTTAGTGTTACAAGGCCCTAGCTCAAAACGATTTAATATCGGCCTCTCCTAACGTATTAAGCTGGAATGAATTCAACAAGTGCTGTTCAGACCGCTGTTCAGATGCGTTGGACAAAAACAAGGCTGACGATTTCTGGTCTGTTCATCCTGGCGCTGGGGGTGTTCTACGAGGGGGTCGTGCTTCCTTCGACCTCCTTCGAAACCGCAGTATACAGATATCCGTTCTCCTTCGAGGCGGACATCTATCTTATTGCCGTTATTCTCATGGCGATTCACTACGTGGCAAGATTCTTCAAGCCAAGACAACTTGCAACCGAGCCGGCTAAAGTGACAAAGACCATTGGCCTGGAGATGGCACTGAAGGTGGCGTTCTTACTGGAGGTGGGCGGCTCGTATCTTACCGGTACAATGGTCGCGTCGCCAGAGATATTCACACCCCTCAGGTTCCTGACTGGTGCGACATTACCATTCGCTCTGAATCTCCACGCAACCTTCGCTTCGCTTCTCATAGCGACGGGGGTTGCGATAGTCGTCCTCGAGGTTGCGAGGATTGCAACGAAGAAGCTGACTGTGAAGCAGTGGCTCATTAGTGCCAGATTCGTAGAGGCGAAGGCGCTGTACTGGGTGTTGGCCATCATTGTCATATTCCAGGGGATACTGGGGCTCTACCTCCTAGGAACCATCTCGCCCATCGGCCCGTTCGGTCTGATCGGGCTCAACTCCTATGCCTTCGAGGCCCTGGTTCGAAGTCTCCATGGGCCGACTGCGGCCGTGCTGATATCCCTGTTCTATGGGATGGTCTACCTGAGAATCAGGCCGGACTACAGCATAAGGTAAGGCCTGTTCTGCTAGGACGCAGTTAACTGGTGCGGAGACCTTCCTCCGAAGGCATCGGCGCACGCAGATGTGGCATGTTGCCCGCGAGGTGCCTGGGGCAGACCGCCGGGGGATGCTCCGCGACGGGTAGGCGTGATGCAGCTGAGCAACGTTTTTGTGCACCGCCTGAAGGTTTCACATAGATGACATCAGTAGAGCAGATGGCTGACCGGCTGATCGACGGCAAGGGCCGGACGGCGAAGAAGCTCAGAATCTCCGTGACGGACAGGTGCAACTTTGCCTGTCTCTTCTGCATGCCAGACAAAGGCAAGGTGAAGTGGCTGCCAGAAGCAGACCAACTGACGTTCGACGAAATCGAAAGGTCAGCACGAGTGCTCTCGGTGCTCGGGATAGACGGGATCAGGATAACCGGCGGGGAGCCGCTGCTGAGGAGGAACCTGGAGGCGTTGGTGGCCAGGCTCTCCAGGCTCGACGCGGTCGAGACGCTGGACATGACGACCAACGGCTGGTTCCTCAAACAGAAGGCCCGGCTGCTCAAGGACTCGGGCCTGCGTGGCGTGACCGTCAGCCTCCACAGCCTGAAGAGGGGTCGGTTCAGCAAGATATCAGGGATGGACGCCCTCCCCCGGGTCCTTGAGGGCATAGACGAGGCTGTCCGGGTAGGCCTAGACCCCGTCAAGGTCAACTCGGTCGCGATCAAGGGGTACAACGACGATGAGGTCGTAGACCTGGTGGACTACACCCACTCCAGGGGGCTATCGATAAGGTTCATCGAGTTCATGCCTCTGGACGGCCTGGGGATATGGTCCCCTGACGCGATCATGCCGGGCAAGGATATTATCTCGATCCTGAAGCGCTCCTACGACCTCCGCCCCATCGGACGGGAAAAGGGGAAGACTGCCTCGCTCTGGTCCTTCGGCAACGACGGGGAGAAGCTCGGGCTGATAACGCCCATGAGCGACCCGTTTTGCGACGACTGCGACAGGATCAGGCTCACTTCGGACGGGAAGATGCTCTCCTGTCTCTTCGACACCCAATACTACGACCTCAAGCCCCTGCTCAGAGGGGGGAGGTCGGACGCCGAACTGGCTAAGTTCATGAAGGATGTCGTGAGCAAGAAGCCGGAAGGCGTGGGGCACATGCCCTGGATCAAGGACGGGTGGGCGAAGCCGAGGAACATGAACGCCATAGGAGGATAGGCGAGAATGGGGTCAGTGACAGTACTTTACTTCGCCGGGGCGCGAGACGCCGTAGGCAAGAAGCGCGAGGTGGTCCGCCTCGACGGCCTGTCGACGGCAGGGGACTTCTTGGACCGCTTGCTCAGGGACTACCCTAGGCTTCGTCCCATGAAGGCGACAATCAGGCTTTCAGTCAACCAGGAGGTCGTCGACGCCTCTGCGCCGGTGGCCGACGGCGACGAAATAGGCGTGCTTCCGCCGGTGGCGGGTGGGTAGGCTGGCGCGCTCTGCGACGAGGGAAGTCACCGGGCGTGACATCGACCCCACGAAGATCATGGCCGAAGTCGCCGACAGGGATGCGGGGGGGACGGTGGTCTTCATCGGGACCGTCCGGAGGACGAGCGAGGTGGGGAACGTGGACGCGATGGAATACCAGGCCTATGCGAAGATGGCAGAGAAGGGACTAAGGCGGATAGAGGCCGAGGTGAGAGAGAAGTGGCCCGTAAGACAGGTGAGCATGGTCCACAGGGAAGGCCTCCTGAAGGTAGGCGAGGTCAGCGTCGTCGTGGCCGTCTCCTCGGAACACAGGGCGGAGGCCTTCGAAGCGTGCAGGTATGCCATCGACAGGATCAAGACGACGCTGCCACTCTGGAAGAGAGAAAAGATCAAGGGGAAGAATCGGTGGGTAGAGGGCTCACCGATCAAGAAGTAGCCCATCGGCCTCCCCGTTACCCTCGCCGACACGCCTTCTACTTTGGAAGGTACGGCTCGACGTACACCTGCATCTCCCCTCCGCAGTTCGTCTCTACGTGTATCTCGTCGTCTCCCTTGGCGCTGAAAGCGCTACCCACAAACTTCTCCGTGTCCTCCAGGAAGACGGTCACAGTCTTCGGCTGGCCGCTCGCCAAAGTCTGCTTCGCGGTGGCGGCAAGCGCCGACTCAGGGCACACACCCCCCAGCGACCCATAAAGCACGTCCCCGTCCTTCGAGATGACGGTCTTGAACCCAGGCTTGCCCAGAGACGAACCCACGGTCTTCACTACGGTCGCCACCGCGAAGGGCTGGCCCTTCTCGACCAGGTCGGCTACGACCTTGGCAAACTCGAACTGCTTCAACTCGCGTCTTCGCGTCCGCGGACTATTTATTTTTCGCTGACCCGGGCGACGTCGTGTCACGCCGTCCCTGTCTGGGCGGGCCGCCGCAGGAACGCAGAAGTAGTGCGCCGGGTCTCGGCCTTCGTTGCTCAGCGGCTTGATCCTTGCCGCCGGCCTGTCGAGGAGGATGGGCCGGCCGAAGCAGCAGATACTTCTTCGAGGGCGGCCGATGCTGGACTACGCCGTCAGCGCGTTCCTAGCCTCCAGGGTGGAGGAAGTACTGGTGGTGGTAAGGCCTGGCGCCCGGTGGCGGAGCCCCGCAGGGGCGAGGGTGGTGGTGAACTCCCATCCGTCGGCGGGGATGAGCTCGTCGCTGAGGGTCGGGCTGAGGAGCCTGGACCCCAGGTCCGGGGGGGTCCTGGTAGGTCTGGGGGACAAGCCGGCCCTGCATGCATCCACCATCGACGCCCTGATCCTTGCCCGTACCGAGTCACACGCTTCCATCGTGGTGCCGACCTTTCGCGGGGTCAGGGGGAACCCTGTCCTGTTCGACAGCGCTCTCTTCCCCCGACTGCTCAGGCTCAGAGGAGACCAGGGGGCGAAGGCGTTCTTACAGAGGAACGCAGCAATGGTCCTGGAGGTGGCTGTGGACGACCCGGGGGTGACCCTCGACGTGAACGTCCAGGCAGACGTCAGGAAGATGAGCCGGCTCCTGGCCCGGCTCCCCTTACGCCGAGTATGAGATGCCTGGGATGAGCATCGCCTCCACTTCCTGGCCCGCCTCCATCGAACGGACCTCCTCGGGCACCACGGTGACCGCCGTAGACCTGACCAGCAGCGACATCGACTCCGTCTCGGCCGAGAGAGGTTCCGCCTTCAGCCCACCCTCTCCCTCGGTCAGGTTCAAGTAGACCACCTTCGTGAAGTCTGAGAACTTCCGCCTCGCCTCCCAGCGCCTCGTCAATCTAGCTCTCGCCTTGATGGTCTCGTCTCCCACCATAGAGAGCTTCTGGATGACCGGCAGAGCGAAGAGGATGAAAGCGTTGAGGGCGCCCTGGATGGGTCCCGGCATCATCACAACCGGCTTCCCCCTCACGACCGCCACTCCGGTGACCCTCCCACGGTCCATCTTGATCCCATGATACAGCGCGCTCGGTTTCAGGCGCCTCACCACGTCGTCCACAAGATCGAACGGGCCCATGGACGTACCCCCGGTGGTCAGCACTAGGTCTGCCGAAGACACCCCCTTCCTGAGCTTCTCCAGTATCTCTTCCCTCTTGTCGCGCGCTATACCTAGGTCAATCACTTCGCACCCTGCTGCTTTGGCAACCATGGCGAAGAAGGGGCCGTGGCTGTTCCGCGTCTTTCTGCCCTCGAGGTCAGAGTCGGTGAGCTCGCTCCCTGTTGCCAGTATGGCAACCCTGGGCCTCTGATAGACCTCGATCTTCCTGATCCCGAGCGTGATGGCGAGGCCGACGTCCTGGGCCCTCAGCCGAGACCCTCTCCGTACCACTGTGCTCCCCTTCTGCACGTCCGCGCCGGTCGCGAAGCAGTGACTCCCCCGCTCTGCCGGGCGCGTGACTTCGAGGATGTCCCCTCTCACCGAGACCTCTTCCACCGGGACCACGGCATCCGTACCGTCCGGGGTGAATGAACCGGTGGCCACCCTCGCGGTTTCGCCGGGCCTGATCTTCGCTTTGGGCTGCTCCCCCAGAGCCACGTCATCAACCACCTTCAGAACGGCAGGGCTGGCCTGCGAGGCTCGTGTGGTGTCTGCGCTCCTGAGGGCAAAGCCGTCCATCCGAGAGATGGTGGAGGGAGGGACGTCGGACGGGGACCTCACGTCCTCGGCGCTGACCCTGCCGTAGGCTTCGCGCGCCCTCACCACATCAGTGCGCCTCGCGCCGGTCGTCAGCGCGAGGACGTCCTCGAGGGCCTGGCTGACATGGACGTAATCGGAGACAGGGGCCACCAAGGGAGCTTTCAGCCAGAAGCCTCTTTGGCGCGTCTTTAACCTTCGTGGAAGCCGTGCCTTGCAGTCAGCCCTGCCGCGCCCCGCTTACTGCTATAGTAGCGCCGACCCGGTGGCCACCCGACTCTAGCTCCGCAGGCGGAGGACGACCTTGTCCGAGCCGTCATCCTGCGGCGCTACCGTGACGTCGAACTCCTTCCCGAAGAGGTCTGAAAGCATCTCCGCGGTCGTGACAGTCTTGAGCCTCCCACGCAGCACGGTGTTTTCGTTGACGAAGACCGGCTCAAGAAACTCGTCTATCGCCTCCCCGCCGTCAACCAGCAGCCACACCTCTGATGGGTTCAGCTCCTTCGCAATCTCCATGTAGCGCTCTCTGTCGGAACCAGTCATGGTCCCGGCAGTCTTCGTGTAGACGCTCTTGCCCGGGAGGCGCAGGACATGGTCGAACTCAGCCTTCTCGCGCTTTCCGGGGGGCGCACCGAGCTTCGCGCTGCCGGCTCCTTCGGCCAGGAATCTTCTGATGAGATACTGTTCCAGGCTGCTGTCCATGTCTTCTTTCCGCATCACCAGCGAGACCGTGCGCGGGCCTTCCACGTTGAGCTGGAGCCTCTCGAGCCACGGGAGCATCGGATAGAGGTCGCTCATCTTCTTGGTCGTCTCATCCGCCTGCTTGTTGTACCTGTCCAAGGCCGAAGTGAGGAGCTTGGTGGGCGACGAGAAGAGGCCAAACCCTATGGCCGAGACCGCAAGGTGAGGCAGGAACTTGACGAACATCTTCCTCCTGGACTCATCGACGTCTTCCTCCTCGGTCACAGTGGTCTTCGCAGGGGCAGGGCCGTATAAGGTAGTCGGGGTCCACGTTCGTTCCGACGCCCTCTCATGGCTCAAGGTCGCGTGCAGGGACCGCGGCGGGCCTGCCCGCGCGAACCGATACGGCCCCTCGCTAGTCCTGGTCTTCCGGCGCTTTTGGCTTCATCTTCCGCAGCGCCAGGGTCCTGGACATTATGGCGCCGCCGAAGTAGAGCGCTGTGAGAGTCAGCCCGATCGTGGTCTCTATGATTCCTCCTGTCGCCCCTGGGGAGATGAGCATGGCCATGATGAACGAGCCCACTATGGCGTACCTCCAGTTTCTCAGCCAGGTGTCATAGGACACCAATCCGACGTAGCTGACCGCTATCATGATTATCGGAATCTCGAAGGACAGCCCCAGGGCGATTATGTACGCAATCACAGTGGACACAAAGGTGCCGACGCCCAGGGTGGGCTCGACGCCGGTGGACAGCGTGAAAATGTACAGGAACTTGAATATCACGGGTAACACGATCTTGTAGGCGAACAAGCCGCCTGCCATGAAGAGCAGGGATGCGGGGATCAGGATCAGCTGTAGCAGCCGCTTCTCCCTTTGTTTGAGCGCAGGTCCAAGAAACGAGGCGGTCTCATAGAACCAGACCGGCGACGAGAAGATCGCCGCGAGTGCCATCGAAGTGTAGAGGATTGCGACGAAGGTGTCGAAGGCGCTCAGATTGATCAGAAGCATATGCGGGGGGAGCAGCTGTTGCCTGGCGTAATTGAAGAACTCAGTAGCGAAGCTCTGGAACAGATCTGGATACGGATAGAATATACCGAACGATCCGACGTCGACCCACACCGGCTTGAAGATGAAGAAGAGTATGAAGAACACGAAAAACGCCGCCAGCGAGATGAGAAACCTATGGATGAGCTCGGCTATGTGCCCAAGAATCGGCAGCTCATTCTGACTCACTTCAGCCGTCCCGATAGACAACCTCATCCGCTTTCGAGCACACCGGGAGATGGCCCTTAATTCCGTTTTCTAAAGGCTGTCTGTGCCGCTAAGCGCCCGCTTTCTCTTTGAGTTCCTTCAGTTCTTCTTCGAGCTGCGATATGCGTCTGCGGTCATACTCAGTGTCCTCGTTAACCTGTTTGTGTGCCTGTGGGGTCGCATCCTTCACAGACTGCTGGGACATGTTCTTGGCAGGTGCTGTAATGTCGGTCGAAGCCCGAATATCCGCAACTTCCTTCTCTATCTCTGCCTGGCCCTTCCTGAATTCGCCCATGGCTTTGCCCATGGAACGAGCCAACTCGGGAATCTTCTTTGCACCGCCAAAGAGAACGATAACTACGACAGCCAGTATTGCCCAATCGGTTATATTTCCGATCATTTTCGGCCTTTGATGGACAGAAGAAGTCGGTCCTATTTAACCATCGCGGGAGCGGAGCGTTGTTGAATAACTCCGAACCAGGCCAGATTTATGTCAAGTCGCACAGGAGTGGCTCGCCAGACAACCAGGTAGAATTATCATAGACACAGTAGTTATTCAACAAGCCTGGGAGCGGTCGTGTGCAGGACCGAAACTCAGATGCTCTCAAGCGAGAACCGGCTTCCGAATCTATGGACGGGCGGGGGCGTTCTACCGCTTCCTGGATCGTCTTCTGCTCTCGGTCCCGCCTCTTGCCTCATTCCTCGCCCTGGGCGGAGAAAGCGCCTTCGCTACCATGACCTCGGTCGCCTTTACTACCGCCTTCACCACGTCTCCTTCGCTTAGGCCAAGGTCCTCCACGGCATCCCTGGAGATTATCGACGTCAGGCGAACCGGTGAGACCGACGACATCCTCACCAGGCAGGTTACCTCCCCTCCTTCAATCTTGGTTACTTTTGCGTCGAAGGCGTTCCTTGCGCTGAGCTTGTAGCGTACGTTCCCTGCGGCTTCTCTGTCGTCCAGGGCGTAGGACAGATAGTCTTTGACCCTCTTGTACTCCCTCAGCAGCGCCTGGCCATCCTTCGTCAGCCGTGAGCTGCCGCCTTCCGGACCTCCGGTGCTGGACTCGAGAATCTTCTTCCTCGACCTCGCTTCGATTCTTCTTATCCTGTCCCAGGCGTTCCTGTAGGAGATCTCGACTTCGCGGGCCGCTCCGGTCAAGGAGCTCTTCTCGGCCAATGCCTGAAGGAGCATGGCGTCGGTCTCGTCCAGTATCGTCTCCTGGTCGCTCTGGAGGGACAGGTGCGGGACCGGCTCAACCCCGGTGTGGCGCGACACGGGACGGTCGACCCTGCTGCTTAACTTAAGTCTTGGCTTCGAAACCTATTTAACCCGTTATGCAGATGCCTGCATAACACCTTGTCCAAGGTCGAGAGGAGGCGCCACCCCACTGTGGTCGCCTTGCTGGTGGTTGTGCTCGTAGCGGTGGGGGTGGTGGCGTACACATACTACGAGAACTCGAAGAGCCAGTCACCGTTGCTGTCTTATTCTGCAGACGCCTATGCTGCAGAGACCACAGGTCTCCTGAACTCGTTCTCGAAGAGCACTGGAATCCCTGTGGCACCTGTAAAGTCAGGGGGCTCGTTCGCCGACGCCAGCCAGATCGCGTCAGGAACCCCAGACGACATCTTCGTCTCTGTCGCCCTGGCTGCCACGGGACCCGAGTACCTCAAGAGCGAGTCGCCGGGCTGGGCAGTGGGCTTCGTCTCCGACCAGCTCGTCCTGGCTTATTCCAACTCCTCCACGTCGAACGTGGTCTCGGAGGGCGTGAATGCGGCCCGGACCAATACCACTTCGGACTGGAATGCGTTCTTCACCTCGCTCGTCTCCGGAGATGTGAAGGTAGGGATCGCCGACCCGGTTTCTGATCCTGCGGGACTCAGAGGTTGGCTCGCCCTGGAGGCTGCCGGCTACCTCTACTCTGGAGGGAACACAAACGCGTACGCTTCCGCCTTGACCAAGGCGGGGGGGAACGTCTCTGGGACATCCGCAGCCGCCCTTGTCGCCCCGCTCCAGTCTGGGCAGATACAGTTCCTCTTCATCTACAAGTCCGCAGCCATCGCGGACCATCTTGGGTACGTCCAGCTGGAACCCCAGGTCAGCTTCGGGAATCCGTCGCTGGCAGCGTTCTACTCGAAGTTCTCTTTCCACGACTCCGCCGGGACCACTGTCGGTTCGGCCATAGTGCTCAGCATCACCGTCCCGCTGGACAGCTCGCAACAGGCATCGGCCCTCAAATTCGTCCGTTACGTAGTGACGAACGCACAAAGCCTCTCGTCCTACGGGCTGGTTCCGCTGGTCCCTGCCCAGCTTTACAGCAACGTTACCCCGCCTGGCCCCATCACCCAGATGGTCTCACAAGGACTCTTGAAGGACTCCGGTCCGCTGCCTTAGTCTGGGTCTGCGCATGAACTGGCTCAGGGCTATGTCCTTCGCCGTCGTCTTCCTCCTCCTGGTCCCTATCCTGGTCTTGCTCTACTATGGGCTGGGGCCGCTCCGCTCGCCCGCAGGCTTCGCCCCGCTCATCTTCCGCTCCATAGAGCTCTCCGTCGTCTCGTCCGCAGTGGCGGCGCTGATAGACTTCGGGCTCTTCACCCCCCTCGCCTATCACTTGGCGAGGTCTGGCGACACGTTCCTGGAGGCACTGGTGGACATACCGGTAGGGGTCCCCCACCCGATCATAGGGGTAGCGCTACTCATCCTGGACAGCCCGCTGACCCCCACCGGCCAGTTCCTGCTGCACCTGGGGGTCAACTTCTTCGACACCATCCTGGGACTCGTCATAGCCTTAGTCATCATGTCGGCGCCCATCTACGTGAAGTCCATACAGCCATACTTCGAGTCCAAGGACATCTCAGCCGAGCAGTTCGCCATGGGGATGGGCGCATCGAGGCTCCGGACGCTGGTTTCTGTAGTCCTGCCAGACTCAGCCGCGGGAGTGACAAGCGCCTCCTTGGTGGCGATGAGCAGGGCGCTGGGGGAGTTCGGCTCGATCTCGATAATCGCGTTTTACGTGCTGCAACATCCATTCTACGGCGTGAGTCCTGCTTCGGTCACGGTCTTCCAGCTCTTCAATGGGGCCGTACCCGGAGGCTTGGACGCGGCTGTGACCGCGTCGGCGATGATGATCCTGGTCTCACTGCCGGTCGCCGTCGCAGGGCACTTCTTCGGCAGGAGGGGCCGCAGCTGATAGAGGCAAACGTGAAGGCGAGGCTGGGTGAATTCCATCTGTCGGCCGACATCCGGTGCAGCGGGACCACGTGCCTGGCGGGGAAGAACGGGTCGGGGAAGACCTCTCTGTTGAATGCCCTGGCAGGACTTATCCCATCCGAGGGCACAGTCAGGGTGGACGGGAAAGACATCTCCAGGCTCCCAGTGGAACAAAAGGGAATAGTGATGGTGACGCCGTCGTCGTGCATTCCTCACCTCGACGTCGAAGCCCACCTCAGATGGGGGGCGAAGCTCAAGGGCAAGGTCCCGCCTCAGGAGGAGATTGCTAAGGTGAAGTCAGAGCTGGGCATAGACTTCATGGGACCAGTCAGGAGCCTCAGCCTCGGAATGAGAGGTCGGGTGTCACTTGCCACCGCCTTCTTCTCGGCACCCAAGGTCATCCTTGTGGATGAAGTCTTCTCCCTCCTCCACGACAAAGATGGGTTCGTCACTTCCTACAGAACGCTAGCATCGGGTGCCGGCATCGACTTGATCTTCACCAGCCAGAACGAAGAGGACGGACGGCTCGCAGAGCAGACCTACGTAATGCACGACGGGACTGCGACATACCGCTCCTGAAGTGTCCGCAGGTTAGTCCCAGGGACGGTCGATGCTACGGCCATGTCCCACCATGGCCGTCGAGCTCCAACTCGGCCTTCCGAACTACTTAACTCGCGGCTTTACCTCGCTCTCTTCACTTTCTTTACGACCCTGATCGACTCGATGGCGGTCCCGGGGTACTGGCCATCGGCATCCTTCTCGTAGGCTTTCGTCACGTCCCATATGTTGAGCAGGGCGGCCGACACGGCTGTCAGCGCCTCCATCTCGACGCCTGTCTTTTCGTGGGTTGCCACCTTCACAGTCACCTCCACCCAGCCGTCCCCGAGCCTGACCCTAGGCTGGACCTCCTCTATCTTCAGCGGGTGGCAGAGCGCCACCAGCTCAGGGGTCCTCTTGGACCCGGAGATCGCTGCCACCTCGGCCAGAGAGACGGCATCCCCCTTCTCCAGCTTCCTCTTCTTGATCAGCTCGATGGTGGACCGTTTGAGCTTGATCCGTCCCGCGGCGACCGCCTCCCGGTACACTACAGGCTTCTCTGATATGTCGACCTGATGGAAGGGCACGTCATTTCAGCCTGCGGCCGCCAGTTATAGCTTCTCCCTGGGTTCGCCGTGTCTTCCAGGGTCTCTGCCGCCCAGGCCGTCTCGGTCAGGCTGACCGGAAACGGCGAGGGGGTTCAAAAGCGCCTCTCCGGACCCCTCCGAAGGCCACAGTCGATGCAATACTTCGTCATACTCACCAAGGAGTGTAACCTCTTCTGCGCCTACTGCGGGGGCGGGAGCGACACCCCGCCCAAGGAGATCCAGTATAGCCTCGAGGAGCTCCAGTCCTTCCTCTCCAAGGACCCTGATCCGATTCTGGAATTCTACGGCGGCGAGCCGCTGCTCCGCATGGCGGTCATGAAGAAGATTGTCAACGGCACCAGGGGGCGCTTCGCGCTCCAGACCAACGGGACATTCCTCGACAGGGTGGAGCCGCGGCTGCTCCGGAAGCTCCAAACCATATTGGTCTCCATCGACGGGACCGAATCGGTCACGGACAGGGAACGGGGCAAAGGAGTGTACCAACGGGCCATGCGGAACGTTGCTGCAGTCAGGGAGACGGGTTACCGCGGCGACGTGGTGGCCAGGATGACGGTCGTCCAGGGCTCTGACATCTTCGAGAGCGTCACCCACCTGCTGGGCGCCGGGCTCTTCGACCATGTGCACTGGCAGCTCAGCTTCAGCATGTTCTGGAGGTCAGACGTGACGGAGCCGGGCCTCCAGGAGTGGCTCTCCAGATACAACGCCGGGGTATCTTCGCTCGTCGCCTGGTGGGTGGACGAGATGGAGCGGACGGGCGTGGTCCCGGGTATCGTCCCGTTCATAGGAATCACTCGCTCTTTGCTCTCAGGAACGAAGGCAGGGCTCAGATGCGGCTCCGGGGACGACTTCTACGCCATAATGCCAGACGGCAGGATCTCGGCCTGCCCGGTATCGGTGGACTTCGATTTCTCCGTGGTCGGGTCGCTGCGGACCCATACACCAGAGTCCCTCCCGAAGGTGAAAGTCGGGGAACCCTGCACCTCCTGCGACATATTCGGCATCTGCGGCGGCAGGTGCCTCTTCGTCAATCAGTCACAGGGTCTGCTCCGGGACGGAGCATATGCTGAAATCTGCGGGACTGTGAAGCACCTGGTGTCTGAGCTTCAGAGGGCGCTCCCGCGCGTCCGGGCACTGGTCGACGGCGGTCGGATCAGGGGGGATGATTTCCTCTACCCCGAATTCAACAACGGCTGCGAGATAATTCCCTAGACTCGGCGCCTGCTGTCGGCGCGCATGCGAAGGCTGCGCGCAGTCGCGGGCTCCACACTCGGTCCAGTATTCAGGATGCCATCGTGTCCCGCCACTCCCCTCGGACATCGCAGTCTTCCCTAGGACGGCCTTCCAGCGTCGTCCCAACCTCCATCAGAATCCGGCTCGAACTTATGTTATTGGGACTACCGGACGCGAAGGCTCTGTGCATGTGCACTCTGGTGAATCCGAAGGCGCCAGGGGCCGGAGAATGCTTTTGAAAGGCCATGGCGCCGGGCCAACGTGGCTTTTGCTCTGGATACAGCGACTGTCCAGGAACTGCTCCTGGCCGTGGAGCTGGTCCTCCTGGTCGCAACCCTCTCGCTTCTCGTGCTGAACAGGCGCGAGATGAGGGCGAGGGAGCAACTGATGCGCCATTTCACCTCGGTGTCGGACGTCATCACCAGGCAGGAGTATTTCGTGGCGGTGGTCGATGCCATACAGAGGGCGGAGAAGTCCCTCAGCGGGAGCGTCACGGGGAGCCCTCCTTCCAGCGAAGAGGGGGAAGTGATCACACAGATACTCAACGCCATCACCGAAGCTTCCAAGTCGGGGGTGGCCATTCGCTATCTCCTCCCCCTGGCCCCCGACCGGCTCAGGATGGCGAAGTTGTACACCGCGAGCGGTGCGAAGGTGAAGCTCAATCCGTCGGTCCTCATAAGCGACGCTCGGTACACCTGCATCGATGGGAAGGTGGTCCTGATCGGGGTCCCTGAAAGGAGCGGGAAGAACGAGCCGACCCGCAAGGGGTACACCATCACGTCCGAGAGCGTGGCGAGGCTCTTCTCGAACGAGTTCGAGGGACAGTGGGGGAACCCCAGTTCCAAGTCATATCATGACTACCTGAAGGAGCTGGTGGGGCTGGCCAGGGGGTCTAACCCAAGCGCGTCCCCCGAACTGATGGCCGTGAACCTCGGGGTCGAGACCGAGGACGTCGAGGAAGTCCTTCGTTCCATTGGCCAGCAGGTCCGAGCCTGAGGCGGCCGGTAACGCGAGTAAACCGGAAGGTTAGGCGCTGCCCTTCCTACGGACGTTGCCCACATGACGAAGAGCGTGCGGTTGGCAGTTCTTGGACTCAGCCGAGCTCACATCCCTGCCGCCTGGCCCAAGCCGGTCAAGTCAAGCATTGAGTAGAGTAATGATAAGGGAAGTTGGTCGACTCTTGGAACCGACCAACGACAATCAGACGGCCTTCCGCCGTTCTAGTCAGCGGACGACCTGCTGGATTAGGAGGGTGGAGCCGAAGAACCCGCCGCCGTCTCTACGATTTGCCCTGAAGCGAACCGCTCGGAGACCTGGGTGACCTTTATCCTCACATTCTGGCCGACCTTCGTACCAGGGACAAAGATGATGAACCCTTCGACTTTGGCAATCCCTTCTCCACGCCTGCTGGTGTCTGAGATGGAGACGTTGTACTCCTTCCCGACCTCAACCGGTTTGTTGGACCCGGAACCTCTTCCGAACCCTCCCCTATTGCCATATCCTCCTCGTTGACCGAAACTCAATAGAATCACCTGTCCTACCGTTATTCCATCCGATAGCCGAGTGTTGGTGGGTCCCTTATTAAAGGGGCGAGGGGTTGATTTATGACAGGGGGACGGTGAGGACTGAGCGCCGAACTGCCGGCGAGCTGACGCGACTAGCGTCTTCGTGAGCGTCTTCGAAGAGACTCTTGGTTATTCATCTGAGCGCATACTGGGCAGATAGGCTTAGGTGACTCGCCATCAGACTGAAGCCTGATTCGGTGGGTCATGCATACCTCCGGCTGGGTCTGACTCACGATGCTCACTGTTTTCTTGGCCCTATTAAAGGGGTGGAAGTCCTATTAGTCGGGTCCACCAATGAGGTATGATTTGGAGACGAAGGAGACCAGTCATGCGAGGCTTGCAGACGTCTTCACCGCTTTCAACGACGCGTGGATGAAGTACTGGGAGTCCTACACGAAGTTGCAAGACCAGCTCTACGAGACCCTGCAGGCCGGGAGGGATGTTTCATGGCTCGCGGCCACGGACCAGGTGAAGCTCAGGGAGATCAATCAGGTGCAGCGGGAGCTGTTTTCAGGGATGCCTAGGCGATTGGACTACGCTCCGTTGGGCGAGATTGTGCATGACATGGGGAGCGCACCTGCCAAAGTCGCCAATCTTCAGGAAGCGCTTTCGATGGAGGAAAGAGCCTGCAGAGAGTTGGAGGCGGCGATTGCCCTGATGAAGGAGCACGTCAGCGTGATGAAGAAGGCCCTTGACGGCAACGAGTAGCAAACCATCCCTTTGGGGCGTCGAACCAGATCGTTCCGCGGCCTTCCAGCTCGTCGTCTGCACCACCGACGGACTCGAGCAGCTCTCGGGCGTCCCACATCCTCCCCTCCCGCAGAGGCTGACCAAGAAAGTCCTCAGGCCTTAGCTACGTGCTCACACTGTCCACCCCACATTCATTCGAAGAAGCCATTATGAACACGGCCAAGGGTCGGCTGCGCGTTGCCCCTACTGGTCACGGATAGCGTGATTAAACGGCACCTAGGGACAACACTGAGCAAAGGAGAGATGGAGCTAGGGTTGCGAGGTGAAACATAGTGCATGGGTAGAAGGAAACTGAGCTTCTGGGAAGCCACGGCCATCGGGCTGGGGAACATAGTCGGAGCAGGCATATTCGTGATGGCTGGGGTTGCTGTCAGCGAAGCCGGAGCCGGCGCATTGGTGGCATTCGTCATCACCGCCGCCCTCGCGACTACGGTCGGTATGAACAGCGCGGAACTCGCTTCAAAGCTGCCGGACATAGAGGGAGGGGTCTACAGTTTCGCCAAGGCCACACTCGGGGACACCATCGGCTTCCTCGTAGGCTGGTTCAGACTCATATCTTATGCAGTGAGCGGCGCGGCGGTCGCCCTTGGTTTCGCGGCTTACCTCATAGACTTTGGGTTGCCCCAGCTGGCATACTTCCCGCTTGCGGCGACCCTCATCGTAGCCCTTTGCCTTGTCGAGATGAGGGGGATCAAGATTGCTTCCGAATTCGAAAAGTGGCTTGTGATTTTCACGATCTTGGGCCTCGGTTTGACTGTCGTAGCGATTCTCTTCTTCGGGAGGTATTCGCCCAGTAACTTTACCCCCTTGTTTCCGTTCGGGTCTTTGGGAGTCATCCAGGCTGCGAGCCTGGCTTTCTTTGCCTACTCCGGCTTCAACACGATTGCAACCCTGACCCCCGACGTGGAGGACGGGGCAAAGAAGGTCCCCAAGGCGATAATGACCTCTCTCGGGATAAGCTCCGCCTTCTACATGTTGGTGGTCTTTTCGCTGCTGTACGCTACGAGATGGACGGGCTACGGGACCGCCTCGAACCCTGTCTCGCTCGCCCTCGCCGCGGTCCGAGCCCCAGGTCCGATTTCCAGCGTCGTCAGCGTGGCCGCTCTGACGGCGACTCTGACCGTGACGCTTTCTCTCATCATAGCTGGCTCGAGGACAGCCAAGCAGATGGGAGAGGACAAGATGCTCCCCTCCTTTCTGGGCAGGGGCTCGAGAGTGCCAACACTGGTCATAGCCGTGGTGATGCTCTCATCACTTGCGCTCGGAAACGTGGAGTCGATCGCGCTCGTGGCGAATTTCGGTGTCATATTCTCGTACATGCTCTCCGGGGTAGAGGTCGCCATAACGAGGAAGAGGCAGATGGGCGGGAGCTACCTCTCGCTAGGCTATCCTTACGTCCAGATATTCTCCGTCGTGCTTTCGGGTGCCTTGATGCTCGGCCTCGGCGAGCAGTCCCTCGTGATCGGGTCTCTGAAGATGCTGGTGGGACTTGTCTTCCACTCGGTGTACGAGCATATCGTCAAGGCATTGCCGCGGGGGGGCTCGACGGAGTATGGTCAGAGCAGACAGGGCGGCGGCTCGCCCTAAGCTTATCCTGTGCGGAGTATGTCCGGTCCCTACAGTACGCCCGTGCCCTCACCGAGTCCGATATCTGAAGTTCGCAATCGCTATTGCGACGAACCCAGGGAAAAGAGCACTCAAGCCAAAGCCGACGGTTATCTATGCGAAACTCCCGGCCGCGACGACTATAGAGAGTAGGCCGGGAAACGCCGCTCC
>JAJZIG010000118.1 GCA_021851265.1 archaeon
AAGAACCTCTCCGTGGCCAACAGGGACGACATACTGGAGCAGGACGAGCTTGAGAAGCTGGAGAAGTCGGGCTTCTTCATCTGGAAGTCGTCGGGGAACCCTGAGGCCGAGGTCATATCGGGGGCCATACCGAGGTTCGAGTACCCGAGGCACAAGCTCGGCTCCCTGTCGGACTTCACCTACGTCGACCTCTGGCGGCTCATGTACCCCAAGAGCAGCGCCCCCGAGAAGTGGCACGACATACAGCCCCTGTACAAGCTGGTCGAGAGCGTGCGCAGGGCGTCCGAGGACGAGAGGGAGCAGGCCAGGGTCGACGGGGCGGACGGGGAGACAGAGGCGGCGCCCAAGGCGCTCGACTTCGGGCCGCTCGGGAACCAGAGGGTGGGGGCCATAGTCGCCGCCGCCGGGAGCCGCTCTAAGATGGTGCTGGGGATGGGCGACCTCGCCGACGTCCTGGGGGACACGGTCGCGGGCGACGACAGGCACCTGCGCACCGCCCACGCCACGAAGGTCATGCGGAAGCTGGAGCGGAGGGGGTTCGCGCACCCCGAGCCCGAGAGCCTCGACGGCAAGAAGATGTGGGTCATAGAGACGGGGCGGCTCAGGAAGGCGCTGGAGGCGCAGCAGCCCGGCGAGCCCGTCAGGAAGGTGGCGGAGCTGGCGGACGCGTTCAAGAAGGCCGTGGCCGACGGGGCTGTGGAGGAGGCGAAGAGGACGCTCCTAGAGCTGAAGAATGAAGCGGCGGCGCATAAGGACGACCAGAAGGTCAGGGCGTTCATGGTCGGGCTCATACAGGAGAAGCTGCCTCTGACGCCGGAGATGGCCGCGATGTTGAAGGAGACGGCTTAGATGGGGTTCACCACCTACTTCGGGCGGACGAAGCGCGAGGGGAAGGCGTGGCACAGGCGGAAGTACGACGACGGGGTGGAACGCGTGGCCTATACGGTCAGGTACAGGGCCGTGAAGGGGACCGCGAGGCGGAAGTCGTTCTGGGTCTATCTCCCTCCCACCTACTACTCGCCCCCGCCGGTCGACGAGGCGCACCTGCATGTGTTCCTGGTCGCCCACCTCACACGGCGCGACGTAATGCTCCCTCAGGTCGTGCAGCTCCAGCGGAACCAGGCGCGCGGAGAGAAGCCGGGCTTCCACTCCGTCGGGCTCTTCGCGCTGTCAGAGGGCTCGCTCAGGGTGCTGCGCTCCTATCCGGGGGTCAGGGGGGTGCCCCACGCGCCGCCCGAGCGCGACTACTGGTTCAAGAGGGCGAGCCTGAGGGGGTTCGCGCCCGACGTAAGGGTGGTCCCCGCCGATCCCGCATCCTCGGCAAGGACGCCTCAGGGGTGGGAGGCGCCCGACGCCGGGGTGGTGGAGTCGGTCCCGGACGCGGCGCCCTTCACGACGGTCCTGGAGTCGGTGCCGATATGAACAAGCCCGTCACGGCTGCGGTCGCCCTGCTCTTCGTCGCCCTCATCCTCGGCGGGTCCACGGCCTACTTCTACCAGCAGTCCGCATCCGAAGCCGCGAGCTACAGGTCGGCCACAGTCCGGGCCGATCTCTACCAGTTACAGGCTGCGAAAGAGAACGCGACCATCGTCGGACTGGAGCAGAACATCTCAGCCCTTCAAGCCAGGGTGACTTCGCTGAGGGCGCAGCTTGCGAACGCGACCGCTACGCAGGCTGAGGTCGCGTCTCTCCAGTCGCAAATCTCATCCGACCAGTCCCAGATGGCGTCGGACCAGGCCGCCATCTACCAGCTCGACCAGGAGCTGTCCTCGTCCCTGGGGTACGCCGGGCTGAACAACGTCGAACGCCTCGGCGCTTTCCGTGTGACGTCCACGAACTTCTGCTTCGCCCCCTACTTCGGCCCCTACTCCGTGTACAACTACGCGGGCTACCTCAAGATGGTCGTCAGCAACGTCACCGGCAGCGGGACATACTCGGAGACCGTGAGCTGGAGCGCCTACGGTGTGGACTACTCTCGGACGGCCACGGGCAACGCGACCTTCCTCGTCCTCCCCACCGACAACCTGAACGTCACCGTGGAGACCTGCGGTGCCAGCATCGGGGTCAGCGTGGCCGCGTACGTCTATACCTAGGGCGCGTCAAGCTCGGGGAGCCCCAGGCACGGACGGCAGGTCGAATACGCCCTCTGCGCCGGGTCGTCCAGGTCCAGCGCGGCTCCGCACCATGCGCACTCCGCCACGGAGGCTTGCACGTTCTGCCCGACGCGAGGTTTGGATTTAAGGATAGGCGAAAGGCTATGGCGCGTTCGACGACGGACGAATCAGGCGGTGAGCAGGGTCGGCTCCGCTTCGCACAGCTCCCCCACGAGCCTGTAGGCGTACACGCGCCCCGCATTGCTCTCGTTGGCGACAGCCAGAGCAGCGTCCCGATGGGTGGCGTCCTTGGTGAAATGCTCTATGATCCCCTCCGTCCCTCCCTCGACGGGGCGCAAGCACACGCGGCATATCATGGATGCCGTAGGCAGGGAAGAGATATTTACGGTTTCACCTTTATGACGGTGAAAAGTCAACACGGGCCTGTAAAACTAAAACCCTCTCACGGCACCTCCCGTTACGCATATATACACGGCTTGACATACCGCTGGAAGCGAGATGGACCCGACAATACGCATCCAGACGAAGATCCTTGCGGTGGGGAACGTCCACCTCCCGGCGGAGATGCGGAGGCGTGCGGGGCTCAAGGACGGCGACGTCGTTACGGTGTCCTTCGTGCAGGAGCCTCAGGGCGGGTTCCTGATCGCGGTCACGAAGCCGGAGGAGCAGGCATGATCTGCATCGACTGCACGGTAAAGACAGGCCGAGAGGACTTCGACCCCTCGGGGTGCTGCACTCCCTCTGAATGCACGAGCCCGCTCCATAGGAGGCCCTGACATGTCGACTTCCGCGTACTCGGCTAGGATGCGTCCCCCATTGCTCAAGACTCTCTCCGCGGCCTGCAAGATAGTCGTCGAGGAGGCGACGTTCACGGTCTCGCCCGTCGAGGGGCTGTCGTTCAGGGCCATGGACCAGAGCCACATCGAGCTGGTCCACGTCGCCCTGCCGCCGTCGGCGTTCGAGTCGTTCGCATGCGAGAAGGAGGACTCCTTCAGCCTGAGGACTGAGGACCTCGCCGCCGTGGCGAGCCGCCTGGACAGCGGAGACGGGGCCGTGACCCTGGCCGAGGGGGACGGCAGCTCCGTGGTGCTCGGGCTCGAAGGCAAGACGACGCGCACGTTCTCCCTCCACACGCTCGACGGGGGCTCCGGCACCGCCCCGCTCCCAAAGCTGGAGTTCACCGCGAAGGCCGCGCTCAGCCGCGCCCTGATGGAGAGGGTGCTGGGGGACATGGCGGTGGTGGCAGACCAGGTCACGCTCGACGCCACGCCAGAGCGGCTCGCGTTCTCAGGGCGCAGTGAAGCGGGCAGCGCAGACGTCCGTCTTGCGAAGGGCGACCTGTCGAGCCTTGAGTGCGGCGAGGGCACGAAGGCGACGTACTCCATCGACTATCTCGCGGCCTTCCTGAAGCACGTCGGGGGCGCGGACGAGGTGACGGTCGAGTTCGGAAACCGGAAGCCCGTCAGGCTCACGTTCGCGCTCGGGGACCAAGGCGGGCTGGCGGCCATGTACCTGGCGCCGAGGGTGAGCGAGTAGATGCGGGTCCCACAGGCGATTAGGGACGCGGTAGAGCGGTACGACTGGTGGGGAGTGAAAGCGGAGACCGAGGCGTGGTTCCAGGCTGACGACAGGGACGCACGCCTGGCTTCGCTGGCGAGGGAGCGGGACGAGCTGAAGGCGAAGCTGCAGAAGCTGGAGTATGAATACGCCGACTTCAGGGGCTCGGTAAACCTCGGCATCCCGCACCAGAACAAGAAGGGGACAGGAGCGCACTATGTGGGCAGGATCAGGCGGCTGGGGAGGGGGAGGGCGGAGGCGCTCATCGCCCTGCAGGACTCGAAGGCGTACGACTACGCCTCAGGGATGACGACGGACGCGGTGGCCCGGTTCGTCAGGGAGACCAGGGAGATCGAGCACATACCCGTGGCCGCGACCTTCGACCTCGCGCACTCCATAGGCGGGAGGCTATCAGAACTCCTGGGCCTGGGCCTGGTGCAGTCGGCGACCAACGTGGTCGAGATGAAGGATTATGACGAGCAGAAGTTCAGGACCGGGGACGGCAGGGGCGAGCAGAGGTGGTTCCTGACGGCGGCGGGGATGGCGATGGTCCCCGAGGAGGACAAGGACCCCCACGAGGTGCTGTTGAGCTATGGAGCGCGGCCATGAGATGGGTTTTCGTGGTCACCGGTATCATCGGGTTGGTTCTTAATTCTTGGTCCACATTGACTGGTGGGGTTGACTGGGTCAGACTCTTCTTCTTCCCGGCATTCGCCTCTTTTGTGGCCTATGGGCTGTTGACATCCCCTCCAGACACAACACACGAACAAAGCAACGATGAGGACTCGCCATGACAGGCATAGAAGGGCAAGCGAGGACGCGGATATGAAAGCCATAGCGACGTATCATAAGACAGGTGGTGGAATCATCGAAGTGGAATACGACGACGAGGCCCCATGCCTAATTTGCGGGGAACCGATCATCGGCGCTTCGATGGGTGGAACAGCAATCTGCGGGTCATGCGACATGGGAAAGTGCCGCTACTGTGGGATGACCATCTTTGTGATGAAGGAATCAGTTGACGATGGCAGGTCGAAGCGGAACTTGTTAGAGCATGTGAAATGGCACCACGAGCATGACACTACAATTCCTGAACAGACAAAGAGAGTGCTTGAAGTCCACAGGAAATTGGTCGCAGAACTCCGGGCAAAGAGGAGCGAGCCTTGACTCCCCCCCAGCAAGAAGGACAGAGAGCCGCCAAGATGGAGCGATTTTGTGGCTGGAAGGATTGTCACCACTTTGAATCGGCCCATTGTCCGACTTGCGGCCACTGTAAAGAGTGCCAGTCAGGCCAGTGCCTA
>JAJZIG010000119.1 GCA_021851265.1 archaeon
CCTCGTCCCCGTCCAGCACCTCCACGTAGCGGCCGTGGGTCTCCCTCAGCCTCGCCTCGAGGAGCCTGGCGAGGGTCGACTTGCCCGACCCGGAGAGGCCCGTCATCCACACCGTGAACCCCTCGGGCTTCTGGCCGCTCACACCTGCGCCGTCCATCACCTGCACGCCTCCACAACCTCGGGGATGGCGTTCCCGTCGACTCCCGCTTCGTCCTGATATGACAAGCCGTACAGCTTCAGCAGCGTTGGGCCGATGTCCTGTATCCGAAGGCCGCGCAGCTCCCTCCCGCCGAGGTCCTTCCCCGGGACGTTGGCCATGAACACCCCCTCCATGGAGTGGACAGAGTCGTCGGGGCCGGTGTCGTTCTCCGAGAGGTAGAGGGAGTCGTGGCCCACGGTCCCTGCGGAGCGCCAGTCTAGGCCGCCGAAGTACACCATCAGGTCGGGCTTGTCCCCCACGGCGGTCCCGTAGAGCTTGTCGGGCTCGAAGACCTCGTTGGACATAGGCCCCCCCTCGCCGTCCTTGATGGACATGACCTTCTTGGCGAAGGCCGACTTCTCCGCCTCCAGGTCGACTGGCGGGACGACGCCCTGCGGCTCCCTCCCCTGGACGTTGAAGAATATCCTCGCGTAGTACCCGCCCCACCCCCAGGCCTTCGTCTTGGCCCAGTCGACGTCAGCCTTGTCGAGGTCTGTCGCCGGCGCGGGCTTGGCCCTGAACCTGAGGTACCCCTCCCTCTCCAGCCACTGGTTGACGCAGAAGCCCCCCTTCATCCCCTTGGAGCCGTGGTCCGAGAGGACGAAAGTGACCGTGTCCTTGGGCATCGCCCTCAGTAGCTCCCCGAGGCCCCTGTCGAACGCCTCGTAGTACTCCTCGGCTATGTGCTCGTACTTGTTCCCCTTCACGTACTTGGGGTGGGAGGGGTCGAAGTACTTCCAGAAGGCGTGGTGGAGCCTGTCGAACCCTATCTCGTGCATGATGAAGAAGTCCCAGGGCTTGCGCTTCGCGAGGTGCTTCGCCACCTCCAGGCGGGTCCGGGTCATGTCGAACAGCTCCCTCTTTATGGTGTCCCTGTCCTCGGTGCGGAAGGTCACGTCGAACTCGTACCTTCCTCCCGTGAGGTCGAGGATCTCCTTCTTCAGCTCCTCGGGGTAGGTGAAAGGCCTCTCCTTGCTGGGGGTCAGGAAGCAGGACACGACGTTGCCGTCTTTGAGCGGCTTCGGCGGATACCCCGGCGGCACCCCGAGGACCACCGACTTCTTCCCCGCCCTGGCGAGGGCGTCCCACACGGTCTCTTCCCTGACGTGGGCCGAGTTGACGATGTAGCCGTCCTTGTAGGACCCGGGCTTCCTGTGCCTGAAGCCGTAGATCCCGAGCTTCCCCGGGTTCCTCCCCGTCATCATCACCATCCAGGCCGGGACGGTGATAGGCGGGTCGCAGGTCCGCAGGTCCCCGTGCAGCCCTCCCTGGTACAGCCGCCTGAAGTTGGGGAGCCGCTCCAGGAGCTTGTCGAAGAGGAGGGACGGCGGTACCGAGTCCAGCCCGATGACTGCCACCTTGGTCATGGTCCAAACCCCCCTACAGGTATCCCAGGGCCTTCAGGCGCTCCCTGATCTGGGCCACGTCAGCGCTGGTGAAAGGCGCAGGGGAGTGGTTGGTCTCGTGCATCTCCACTATCTCCCGGAGTATGTAGGTCACGTAGTCGGACACTGATTTGAATCCCGACTTCCCCTCGAGCAGCTTCTCTATCCTCTCATGGAGGACGCGGGGGATGGACACGGTGGTGTACTTGTTCAACTCCCCCGGGAGTTCAATTATATGTAATTAAACTGAGCGGTCGCTGCCGCTCGCCCGTCCCCGCCTAAGGGTCGGCGGAGGCGGCCTTGCCTCTCTGGGACGGGAGGTCTTGCCGGTGGGCGCGGGCTGCGAGCCGTGCGCCCCCTCCCGAGGCGATCTGCGGAGGAGCGTGGTGCCCATGGCGGCGCTCGGATTCCTCCATCAGGTAGCCCGCCGCCGCGACGAAGATCCCCAGGACGCCGAGGGGGAAGGCGACGTAGAACATCGGTGGGGACGAAAGGAGCAGGGAGGCGGTGACCGTCGCGCCTGCGGCCAAGACGAGGGCCGCCCCTGCGACGAGCACCTGGTCGGGTCGCGTCAGGCTCATGGTCGCGCCTCCGGGGCGCCGGCGGACAGACCCGTTTCGTGTGGCATGAAGGACGTGCGGACGGCGCACCCCGTTTAAACCGGGGACAATAACGCGGCGTCACCTACACCGGGGAGGGCCCCGCGGGACGGCGTGATAAGGGAGCGGCGTGCCGAGGAAACTGAGCTTCCATATGTCTACGCTGGAGAAGGTTTCCTTGACTGGGGATACCTCAGTCCTTATGAGCCCTCTCGAGGATGGGAACGGTGCACAAATGGCTCCTGAACAGACCATGTCTTGGAATCGGCCGAGGGCGTGCCTAAGAGACGGGTCCAGATCGATGACGGGCGGAGAGCGCGGCTGCGAAAGAGTGAAGCGCAGGCTCAAGGGGGACGAGGCGTGCGAGCCTATGCTGACCTCGAGGAAACAGACATGACTGCCCATCATCCTGATTGCCCGGGTGGATAGGCGTGATGGACACAACCCCGGTGCAGCACAAGGTGGGCCGCAGGTCGAGGTTCGAGATACTCTGCGACATCCTGAAGGTGGTCTCCGATGGGGCCAACAAGCCCACCCACATAATGCAGATGGCGAACCTCACATGGAACGGCCTCCTGTCGTACCTCGAATCTCTCATGAGGAACGGCCTCCTTGCCAGGCAGGAGGGACCGAGGACCACCTACATACTCACCGCAAGGGGGAAGATCGTCCTGAACCAATACCTCTCGCTCAAAGAGGCGCTGGTGCAGGCGGAGCTCGACACCCTTTCCAAGGACAACGTGCTGAAGGCCCTGAAGCTCCCCGTGGCTGACCAGGCGAACGAGTCAGTAGTCAAGAGCCTAAAGTCGAAGCTCAGGAGCTCCGGGTTGAAGGTGGAGGACGGCATGGTCATGGGGAAGTCGGGGGTGAAGCAAGTCTTCGACTTTGTGGCCAAGGCCAAGGACGGTAGCGCCTATGGGTACGCGGTCCTTAGGGACGTGGATGAAGCCCATGTGCTCGGGCTCTTCGTGAAGCAGCTCGATACGGGGCTCGGGGCGAGGGTGGTCTACACCGGTAGCGTTTCCTCCGAGGCCAAGGCTCTGGCCAGCAGCTACGCGGTCAGGCTGGAGCATTGGATCGGCGAAGAGGAGCAGAAACAGATCATAGGGACCAAGCTTGACCTGGCGCGGCTCTCCGGGAAGAAGGTGCTGCTGCAGGTCGACCCCAGCGTGGGGTACGAATCGGCTGTGAGGTCGGCCGTATCAGACTGCCTGGCCGAAGGCCGGAAGGTGTTCACCTTCACCTGGAGGGGGAGCCCCATATACGATGCGGTCTCCACGCTCGAGGGCATGGTCCTGTACACCATGAACTCCGAAGTCTCCTACACGACGGCCGTGCCCGGGAGGGACGAGTTCCTGGTCCCCGAAGGGGACGGAGCGGTCCTCTTGGACGTGATGGCCAAGGCGATAGAAGCGGACCGCCGGGAGGGGGTGGTGATTGTCTTCGATAGCATCTCTGACATGCTGATGATTTCGGGGGTCCAGCAGACTTTCGAGTTCCTAAGGCAGATGGCCAAGATAGCCGCCGGGGCGGACGTCACCACCTTCTCGATCCTCAAGCTCCTTTCCCAAGACGAGAGGACGACCAGCCTCATCAAGGGCATCTACTCTTCCCACCTGGTCTACGACGCCTCTGGGATCAAGGTCACTCGCTGAAATCGACGCCCTGGCCCTTTCAACCCCGCAAAGCGGGGACGGGCTCGGGCACGCCGTCCCGGCGGCCATCCCCCTCGTCGTGAAGGTCATCAGCGGGGTAATGGGGAGCTTCGGAGCATCCAGTGCCGGCTTCTTCGGAGGCGGGACGGATTCGCTTGCCATCGTTAACAGCACAGTGGACATAGTCACGGTGGTCGCAGCAGGCGCCATAGCCTTCACGATGACGAGGGCGACGGACTTCACTTCGAAGAATACGCTCAGCATGACGATTCTCTTCGTCCTGGCGGTGCTGGCCGTCGTCCTCGCGCAGTACCTGCTGGGGAGCTTCTCGTTCGGGTTCTGACCTGCCCTGCCATCTCTGTGCAGGGAGCGCTCAACCTTATGGGACGGTCCGACAATCAGGGCAAGGAATCAAATCTCCCCGGCCCGGCGGGACAAAAGGCCCTTCTCAGACCTTGGCAGACTCTTCCAGGCTCTTCTTCTTTAGCTCCGGACCGAGCAGAATCTCGGCGAGGGCGCCTACGAGCAGCACCACCCCCGTGATGACGAACAGAGGCGTGAGCCCGCCCACAGTGCCTATGAACGATGCCAGGGCGAAGGGAGCGAGTATTCCTCCAAGCCTTCCGAACCCGACCGCCGTCCCCAGCGCGGAGCCCCTCGCCTTGGTCGGGAACATCTCCCCAATCTGAGGATAGAGGACGCCGGCTGCCGCGTACACGAAGAAATACAGTATGACGAGCAGAGCGATGAAAGACGCGAACGAGATTGAAGTCACGATCAGCCCAATCACTATGGAGAGGAGCCCGGCGACGCCGTACGAGATTGTTATGCCGGACCGGCGGCCAACCGCGTCGAGGACGTAGGACATAACGAAGACCCCGAGGACTCCGGCGCCGGTTATGGTCGCGAGCAGCAGCGCCACCGTGGAGCCGGGGTAATTGAACACCTTTGTCAGTATCAGCGGAATCACAGAGAAAGCCGAATAGTACGGCCAGGTCTCTGTGAAGTTCAGCGTCCATGCCAGAATCAGCCTGTTACGGTATGCCGTGAACAACCTGCCGTATCCCCCTGCCTCGGACCCCCCGAAGTCGAGCTCGATAGGCTGCACCGGCGGGAGCGGCTTCCCT
>JAJZIG010000120.1 GCA_021851265.1 archaeon
AGAGGTCAGGCGTCGAGTTGCGGGATGGCAGGAGGTTCGCCATAGTAGGCCCTCTCGCGATACTCGACAGCGCAGTCGACAATGGGAAGCAGAGCCGACTCAGGGTCGGCGCGGCGACCCGGCACCAAGGCAGGAATTGACCCCACCCGGCTTCGTCAGATTCTATGACGAGAAGGGCCTCAACAAGCCCTGCTGCCGTGAGTGCGTGCATTACGCGGACGAGATGTTCACAGCCAGAGGTATTTGCTGGGAGTATGGAGCATACGTCTCGTTGTACTCGAGTTGCCAGACTTTCGAGAGGAGGGTGGGTTCGGACACGCCCATCGTGGATGAGGCCTTGATCAAGGCGAGCTTCAGGTCCGGGCTCAATGACCTTACGAAGTGACCCAACACCCTAGTTCACTTTCGCCCAAGACTCTCCCAGCGGCAGAGCGCCGGAATACGACTTGGCGTTATGAACCAACCAACGGTCAAGCACCAGCCATGATGAGCGACAACTTTGTTGAGCGAGTCCACGCCTATTCGAAGCGGCTGCTTGGCCTTGAAGCTGAAGGCCACGTAGTCGTGGAGGAAGCGCCGATGGGTCCACTTGAGGCGCCCCGGATTCGCATTATGCCACGTAGAGAGGCTTCCGGCCGTCCTCCGGGTAGGGCTCGTGGTTGAGGTATTGGGGCCCTGAGTTCGTCGTGATGTGCCCGCATCTCAGACATCTGACCAGTGCGGGTCTGTCGCCGTAGTCCACCACGTAGTGCTCGGTCCTCAGCTTGCAGCGCTCACAATCCAGCTTCACAATCTGCTCCCTGAGCAACGCGCCTGCGCCGAGTCTATTTTGCTGTCGCGCTCCCCTAAAACTCCTTCGCGGAGGAATCGAACGGTTCGACATATGTCAAACGGCGTCGACTGGCACCAATGTGGTTCCTAGCTTCTTTCTCAGCTATGACCTGATCATCGTCAGGAGCATCTTGAACTTCGCCACCGCCTCGACGGAGTGCGGCTTTCCAGCGGGAAGGATTATGCCCTCCCCCGCCTTCATTCTGCTAGCCTCCCCCGCTACCGTGACAAGGGCCTCACCATCAAGCAGGTACAGCAGGGCATCATAGGGATTAGTGTGTTCGCTCAGACCGTCTCCTTCGTCGAAGGCGAAGAGTGTGACTGTGCCCGCTTTGCGGTTGATAATTGTGCGGCTGACTATGGCGCCGGTCTGGTAAGACACCATGTCCGCTAGGTCCTGTTTCTGGCCCGGCGCCCACCCCTTGTCTTTCACTCTGGCTTCCTCTTCCATGTCCGACCGCATCCATCCGGAGAGAGTAAAGTTCTTCGTTTCGAATCCCTTCCTTCCCTGTTGTTCGGTGCCTGAACGTTCTTCCTAACCGGTAAGGGGATGGGTCCGAGATTCCTAGACCCAAGAATCGAGTCCACTGTTTAAGGGGCGACCCGAGGAAATCGTATGATCGATGAGTGGAATGGCCCTGGTCGAAGCGCGTCTGGATGTGTGCCCAAACTGTCGGAATCCAATAGACCAGTGCGACTGTGTCTGCCCGTTTTGCGGTCAGATTGGAGGATGTGACTGCGCCATAGGTCCAGGAGTGGCCACCGGAGGATAGTCCTCCACGTAAGAGTTTGGGGCCATCCAAGTCTCACCGCTATCAAGTCGTCTGCATAGATACCTTCGGCTTACCGAAGAACCTCACAATCACAATCAACGCGATGATCCCCATGCCTATACCGGCGACTACGTCCCCGAACATCCTAATCCAGACCAACTGCTGAACGACGGGGAGCTGCCAGAAGCCTGCGTCACCTATCGGGGCGAAGATGGACTTCGCGAACCAGTAGCCGAAGCTCATCTCTTTACTGAGCTGCAACGCTCCCAGAGGTAACAGCGTGATGAAGGCCTGCAGGTAGAATCCGACCCCCATGATTATAGCCCCAAGGCTCGCCAGCTTCAGGTCCCTGTCCGTCAGTTTTCCGACAAAGACAAAGGCAACCACCCACATCAGCATGCTTGGGAGCCCGTAGGCCAGCGGAAAGGCTAGGTGAGTGTGCGCCATGGTCGTCCGCAGGTCGTGCAAGTAGTAGTTGACGTATGGAAGGTTGAACAGTCCTGCTCCCAGGCCGACGGCGCCGATGCCCCCGCCGATGCCGGCCACAGCCACGAATGTAACCAGCGTCCTCTGGAGTTGGTTCTGAATCCGGCTTCTTCTGAGAAGAAGCAACGCATAGACGAGGAGAAAGCCGAGAGGAATTGCCTCGAGAACGCTTGTCACCGATCCGAAGTACATCCAAATTACCGGCTGCAAGTTCAGCAAGCACGCCCACGATTACAATTGTCGAACTTACGGCTGCCTCCGCCAAACCAGTTACGACCGCCGGGAGAACCAGCAGGCCGTCTTGGAACCCCAGAACAACTTCTTTTATGTGAGACAGTCTCGAAATTCGCTTTCTCTCACCGAGCACGCTCTTCCGAAGGGCTTCGCCAGAGGTCGGATGCAAACCTCTCGAGTGATGTCCGGAGGGTGAGCGTTCGGAGCGAACCTCATCAGGAATCTGGTTTCGCAGGCGCATTGTTCAGGCCTAGCTCGCGACGGCGCTGATTGCCAGTTCCTGAGGAATCTTCTCGGGGCCAACGACCAATCCTTCATCTTGCTTGATCATTACCGCTATGTCTTCGGGTGAAGGGAGTGAAATGACGAATCCAAAGTGCTTCGAGCGCTCCACGTATGCGTCGAGTGTGAAAATCCCATCTTCCCTTCCCTTCATCATCCAGTAGTGGAAGGTGCAATACTTCATTCTGGTCCCGTTCCACCCCTCTACTGGGGTGTGGACCTGGAACTTCAGACAGTCCGGGCATTCGGCTTCGGCCTGCGCGTCACTCCGCCCCAGTTCGTCCATTTTCGTCACCCCCAGACCTCCAAGCTCAACTCCGGTGGGATGTTGCCTCTGGCTCAGAACCTGGGTGCCTGATTGGCTTCGCTGTGATAGGGTATCGTGCCGCGGGAATAGGCACGCCTACGCGCGGGGGGAACCGTCACGGAAAGTTCCGAAAGGATGGCATCTATGTCGGAAGCGAACTGCTGAGATGTCTCGGGTATCATCTCCCGCTCCGCGTACTGCCTGAAAGAGCGCGTCAGTCGGCGGTCTTCGTCGGCTAGCCTGAACGATGCTGTCCTGATCAACATGTTCTTTTCCCTGGCTATCTGCTCTCGCATGAGCCCCATGTAGTCGACGGCGTTGCGGACGAATGCTAGCTTACGATCGTCCGCGTCTAGCCTCTGAGACGAACTCCGCATGTCGCGAAGCAATATGCGGGCCAATTCGTGCCCGTCGTAGGCCTCACCGATCGCAGGTCCGATATCACATTGGGACTTGGATTCACAGCCGTCTTCGAGGCTTGGGATGAAAACGCTCTCTTCCTTGATCAGGTGGTACCTATCTCCGAAGACCTCGAAAAAATTCAGTAGCTTTTGGACCGCCTCCCTAGGGACATTTTCGCCGCTGTCGATCTTCCGCACGATTATTTCGAGTGCGCCGAGGCCTCTACCCACGAGCGCATGCTCCATCGTTAGTCGTTCCAAAGACTTCATTTCGCACCGGCTATAGCAAAAGAGCGAGCCCCCATTATTGTTGAGCCCGAAGGTCTTTGGGACTTCGGAAATTCTCGTCGCACACATCTATGTCAGACGGCGCAGCGTGCATACCCCCAACATCTTTGGGGCAGGGTTCTTACATTTCCTGTTCCGTTGTTCAACAGGTGAGTCGATTGGCAAAGCCAGGTGAAGGAACGCAAACAGAACTGGTGGCGCCGCTATCGAGAGAGGAGCTGAGCGTTGTCACGGCGAATCTTAGATTCGCCCTTGAGAACTGCCCTGTTGATGGTGGGGTCCTTACAGAAGACGGAAGCGCATCCTCCGAAGAATCGGTCAGGTCCCTGCTCAAGAAGCTGGAAGCAGCCAAGACGCGCCCAATAAGTCTCAGAGACCTTCCCAATGGGGAGGTGAAGTTGCTGAAAGCAATAGCGGAATACGCAATCAAGGAATGCCCAATCGACGGTGCCATGATGCTCAACAGCGGCAGATTCATCTCGAAAGACGATCTCAGATCGTTAAAGCAGAAACTCGACGCTCTCCCGCAGACGACCACCACAGCGGGTCGTGCATTATCAGCCGTCGAAATTCTCGAACAGGAGCACAGGCTGATTTTGAGAGTGGTCAATCTGCTTCCGACCATCAGACGAAATGTCGATGCAGGTGTAGTAGATGAATCCGTCCTTCCGAGCGTCGTGGACTTCTTCACAGCGTTCACCGATGGGTACCATCACGCAAAGGAAGAGGGCCTGCTCTTCCCTGCGCTGCAGCTGCGAGGGGTTTCGCCAAGGGGGTGCCCCGTTGGCACCCTCAAGCTGGAGCACCAGCAGGGCCGGAGCCTCATGGGCACTCTGAAATCCGCAGTGGAGAAGTACAGCGAAGGCGACCCAGGAGCGGCGAGCGCGATATCCTCAGTCCTCAAGGACGCGGAAGACCTCTATACCACCCACATCTGGAGAGAGGACTACCTTCTCTTTCCGATGAGCGGGAAGGTGCTACCTAGTTCAGATCAGGAGGAGCTCACAAGAGACTCCGCCAAGGTGCAGTCGAAGTTCGGCTCGGGCTTTCTTGAGCGATACGAATTACTCGTGGATAAGCTCGAAAGGAGCGCCAATCAGACACCGGGACCCGCTCAGCCGATTGGCTCGCGGGTTCCTATCGTCAGCTCCTGATTGAGCTTGCCGAAGTCCACGGCGGATTTCCCGCTTGGCAATTGAATATCCTGTGCAGCGGGTGGTCGCTCGAGATATGAGGGAATTCTTCCGAGTATCCTGTCTTCATAGGTCGGAACGTCTTCGTTCTGATAGAACACGCCGATAGGAATCCTGTCCCCCCACTCCGCCGATATCTTGATCACCTCCAAGGT
>JAJZIG010000121.1 GCA_021851265.1 archaeon
CTCAGCCGGTGCTGGGCGTATACCGAGACGAGTCCCTTCGTCCTGACCCCCTTCTCCGCTTCAGCAGGGCATAGCTTCAGATGGTTCGAAGACGTTTGCCTGGCCCTGATCTCTGCCAGGGTCCTTTCGGTCAGGTCGTTCCGCTGCTCGGTCACAATCCCGCGCCTCTGGAGGTACTCCAGCGCCATCCGGACCTCTCCCGTGAAGACATGGCGGACGCCAGGACAGTTTCCCTTCATTGCTTGGACCAGCTCGTCGAGGCTCTTCGGCCCCTGCTGCAATGTCTCTACGGTGCACGCGACCAGCGGCGATGGTAGTTCCAGAGGGATGAATTCCAGCCTGTAGACGGACAGGACGACATGGTTAAGCGAGCCGCACTTCGTGCAGGCCCAGAAGATCCGATGCCACTTCGATTTGCCGTTCGATTCTGTCTTGACGTACAGCGTCCTATGCGCCTCGCGTAGCCGGCATTTCGGGCAGAGCCTCGCTGAAAGGCCGAGGTTGGGCATGCAAGGAATGATCTACGGGTCATATAACGAGACGAGTGCGCATTGACGCTGGGAACTGCCCTTCGGTCAGGGATGGTTGCTTCTATGCTCGACAGGGCGACAGGAGTGTCGCAGGCTGAGCAGAGCCCTCGCTTAGGGCTTCTTTCACGACCCGTTCCGTACTGGAGCGAGCCTCTGTTATTGTTTGGGGGGTTTGCTAAAATGGGTTTAGCTACCTCAAAGTGGCTGGGAGTATTTAACGCGCGGAGGGTTCCGGGGCTTCTAGGCTTGACAGCCCGCCAAGGCTTGACATCAGCGACGCTAGGCTTGACACCTGGGCTCGAAGGGTGACATCCAGAGCTCGAGGGAGACATTTTTCAGGCCAAAGGGTGGCAAATCTGGCCGGAAGGGGGACATTGGTCTCTACGGTAAGCAGGGAAAGGGGACATTTTTCCGAGCGAAGAGTGACATCGGTCTCTACGGGCGGGAGGTCAAAGGGTGCCGTTTTCAGGTGGAGGGTGGCATCCTGGACCTGAAGGGTGCCAAATCAGGAGGAAGGGCGACACCTGGCTTTCGAGGTGCCTCCCGGTTCCCTCGTCATAGTAAGTAAGTCGCGGCGGCGGAACAGTTTCACTCCCGGGTCTGTCGGGACCTCGCCGTCAAGCGCCGGGGATTAAGTAGCCGGTCTCGTCTGAAGTCTCTTTCGACCCGCCTTGGCCTACGTCACCCGCCCCGACTGGCGCCTGTTCAAGTGGGAGCATGTCGGCTCCATCTACGGGGCCTCCAAGCAGGACGTCCCCCGCGTGGTCCTGAAGGAGCTGATGGACAACTTCCTGGACGCGGCAGGCGCCCAGGGCGTAGACCCCCGCATCCAGGTGGAGCTTTCTCCGGACAGAGACTCGAAGAAGCTGGAGATCAGGGTCAGGTCCAACACCCGCTGGGAGAAGGAGAGGATCGAGCTCGTCTTCTCCTCCCCGTTCGGCTCTTCGGTCAGCAGCAAGAGCCTGGTCAAGCTCCCGAACCGGGGGCTCTTCGGCCAGGCGATGAAGGTGCTCCAGGCCCTCCCCTACACCCTGGCGATGGAGCAGGGCCTCCCGCTCCCCCAGGGCCTCCCGATCCGTGTCGAGACAGCCTACGGGGGGAAGAAGCGCGTCTTCTTGGTAGGGGCGTCGGTGGACGAAAGGGACAGGAGCGCAACGCCCGTCCTGGAGTCGTCCGTGCCGGGAGACGCCCCCGCCGGGGAGTGGACCGAGGTCGCCGTGGAGCTCCCCTTCACGTACGACCTGGGCAGGTGGTCGATGGAGAAGCTCATGAGAGGATTCCTAATCCTGAACCCGGGCCTCACTCTGCAATGCTCCGTGAAGGGCTCCCCCGGCCAGTCCACGGAGGGGCTCCCGGCCAAGCACAGGCGGGTTACCCCCGGCAGGCCTGCCGTCCTCTCCTACAGCCCGGCGCAGTTCAAGGACGCCCTGTTCGCGCAGAGGGCGCCCGCCCCCGACATGACAGTGAGGGAGTTCATCCAGGGGGGCCGCGGTTGGAGGGGGTTCAGGGGCTTCCAGTCGGAGGGGTCGGTAGCCGAGGTGCTGAAAGACGCGGGGGTTGACGGTGAGACCAGGCTCAGGGACCCCGCCCTCGGCTCCGACTCTGCGACGAGGCTCTTCAGCGCGGCGGTGAAGAGGGCGGAAAGGCTGCGCGGGAGGGCGCGCCTCGGCTACAAGGACCTGGCGTGCCTGAGGGGGGAGCTCGCCGAGAGGCTCGCCCAGATGGTGGCGCCTGGCGAAGGGGGCGGGGCGAGGTACAGCAAGCCGAGGCGGAAGGGGGACGCCAAGCGTCCGTGGATGATGGAAGCGGCGGTCGTCCCCATCGTCCGCAGGACGTCCGTGTCTCCGGAGGTCGCTTCCGAGATCATCGTGGGCGTCAACGGGAGCCCGCTCTTGAAGAACCCGTTCGCCAACTACAACCTGAGCAGCGGCAGGGGCAGGTGGGCGAGCACCGGCGACCTGCTGAAGGAACTGCGGATGCCCGTGGTCTGCGCCATCAACATCTCGGGGCTGGTCGAGCCCCTCAGCCCTGACAAGGCCGAGATAGACGAGCACGAATACCTCTGGGAGTACGAGGTGAAGCTCTGCTCCCTCCTCCTGCCCTACAGGAAGAAGCGCAAGGGAGGGCCCAAGGCGCACAGCGAGATGATCGACTGGCTCCAGAAGGAGCTCGAGAGGAGGAAGGCCGCCGTCGAGGGCGGGAAGCCCCCCGACTGGGTGCCGCAGCAGTCCCTCTGGTACAAGGCCCGGAACGACTACCTCGTGAGGCGCCCGGGGGAGTCCGAGCCTGACGTGTCCAGGAAGTACTTCATCGAGAAGGTCCGGCAGATGTGCGCGGCCATGGGGGTCAGCAGGGAGAAGCTCGGGGTCTTCGCGGCGGAGCGGGCCATCCTCTACTTCAGGGGGAGCAGGACGGGGGTGTCCCTGGAGTCGATAGCGGAGGTGTTCAGGTACGGGTCGGACCTCATAGCCGTCGAGAAGGAGGGGATCTGCGTCGTCCTGGAGCCCCTCGCCGCCGAGTACGGGATAGCCCTGCTGAACTCGAGGGGGCAGCTGGTCGACTACGCAGAGCAGGTCATAGCGGAGGCGCGCAAGTCTGGCGCGAGGGCCTTCCTCCTCACGGACATGGACGACGCCGGCTTCGTGATAGGCAACAACCTCGAGGGGATAGACAGGCTAGGCGTGGACTCCCGCATGATCCGGGAGCTGGCCCGGGAGATGGGGTACGCGACCGCTGATGAAGTCAGAGAGTTCAGGAAGGGGATCGAAGAGAAGGCGAACTTCTACTTCACCAGCCTGGACGAAGGCCAGTACCTGGAGCTGGGGTGGACCGGCAAGGAGCCACCGAGCAGGAAGGACCAGATGACGAGGGTCGAGATAGACGCCGTCCTCGCCTCCGTGGGGCGGGAGCGGTTCTGGGCATACCTCCTGAAGAGGATGATGGAGCTGGCCCCCGAGCGGGACCTGACGAGGTCTCTGAGGGACCCCGCCGAGCTGGCGGAACGGGCCCTGCCGATCGAGGTGAAGGAGTACGTCGAGCGTGTGAGGGAGACATTCCGGGCGCCCATCCAACGCAGCATCGAAGAGCGGCTCGTGAGATACAAGAAGTGGAAGGAGGGATTCCAGAACCTGGAGGGGCTGGAAGGCGAGATCGCCGAGGCGGCGAGGGAGGAGTCCGAGATCGACCCCGAGGCGCTCCTCCCGCAGATGAAGGCAGACGTGCAGAAGGTCGTCGAGAGACTGGGGCGCCCGAAGGGAGAATCCGGCTGATTTCCTTCGGTCTCCGGGCTAGCCTGTTGGTTGCAGGAAGGTCCGCACTTTCACAGCCGATTGGTCGGTCGCATGCCCCGCTGGATGCTGCCTCTAGCGATCCCAAAGCCGGGCGGGGTTTCGCTTGGGGGCTGATTGGATCAGGAGGAGCCCCAGGCGTGAAAAATCGTTCAAAAAATATATTGGGAGATCGGCGGGAAATATCCGCAACGAACTCCCTGGCAACCCCGCCAGCTGGGGGTTGCAAAAATAGTCAATGGAAGATGTCTAAACTGGCGTCATGGCGTCCTAGGAGATTCGCTTACGGTCGCCCCTAGGCGCCATCGTACCTTTCGTCGCCGTCGTCCTTCAGTCCAGAGAGAGAAACCGAGTTAGACGCTTCATCATACGCCCAGGGTATTTAACACGCCGTCGAAGGGTTGCCAAATCTACCGTAGGGTTGCCACCTGAAACGACGTTTTCTGCCTGGTTTTGGCAACCCTAGTGACGGAAATGGCAACCCTGCAGGTCAAGGTTGCCAACTGACACCTAAGGTTGCCAGGTTCGGCTCTGGCGCGTCACTCGAGGGAGCCAGCCCAGGGCGATTTCACTCGAATTCCGAGCGGTCCTTCTCCGTCTGCTTGATGATGTACTGGATTACGAAGACAGTGACTTCGCTGTGATGTGGCACCCATGTAGTGAGCATGCGGTCTCCAATCTTCTTCTTGAACGTGGCGTGCTTGCCAGACCTCACCTCTTCGAACCCGTTTGACTTCAGAACGTCGACGACCTTACGACGGCGCAGAGGACGAAGTCTTGCCATGGAGGATGCTTTCCGGTATCTTCACGGGTATGTTGGCCAGCGAAAAGGACATCAGCTCGTCCAGCGAAGGCTTCCGCGTATCGGGGTCTCGTAGGTACTCGCCAATCAAGTCAGCCAGGTTCTCTTTGACCTCCTTCTCGGTCAGGCCCTGCGTGGCCACGTCGAGGATCGGAGAAGAGGCTACGAACCACTTTCCTTCTCTCGTGATGAGAATCGGAACTGGGACCTGAAGCGTCATGTGAGCGATGAGATTGGGTGTGT
>JAJZIG010000122.1 GCA_021851265.1 archaeon
TCTATGGGACTCATGATTGTCGCGCCGCAACATTAGCTGCGTCGGAGTTGGGGAGCAGGGGCGCGAGGATTTATGGGATTGGTCCCGCTCCCATAGCCGGTTCGGCCTTCCACATTAGAACGGAGGACATAGGCCTTGGTCTCCCGATATGCCAGGTGGCTCCTACTCAGCTCCTTAGCTATGAGCTGGCTTGTCTTCGCAATTTGGATCCAGACCGACCCCGAAACCTGGCCAAGTCTGTCACCGTTCTCTAGCCTATGGTGAGCTGATGCTGTACATGGGTGAGTCAAAGCAGATTCGGGTCAGGTTGGCCATACCTTCTGACATCCCTTATATCGCAGAAATTGGATGTGAAGCGTTCTCTGGATTACGCCCCTTAGAGTGTGGGATGAGGTGGGTGGAAGCATGTTTTGCTGCCCACCCACGCATGGAGTACTGGGTTGCAGAGATGGGGACTGAATCCACGGCGGCGGGATACATTCTATGGCTGGAAAAGGGGGGCTTTCGTAAGGATGCCGTCCTTGAGCTAGAGCAGATTGCCGTTCGGAAAGCGATGCGCGGTACTGGGATTGGCAGAGAGCTCGTAGTCCAATCGCTTCAGGGTGTTAAATCCCGACTACAGGCTCGAGGCTCAGAACTCAGCGTCATCGAGATTACCACGGGATCAGAGCAACGAGCGGTCGGGTTCTATCGGCGAACCTTGGGTGCCAATCCCGTAGCGACAATACCAAGCCTGTTTAGAGGAGATGAATTGGTATTGCTTGCCCGGCCCAGACTGGACCAAGGTAAGCAAGTATGACGGACCAATCACAGATTGACATTATAATTTTCTGCGCTGGTCGGGGGAAGCGGCTCCAACCACTAACCGACAACCTCCCTAAGGCCCTTGTCCCCGTACTCGGAGTTCCTTTGCTTGACTACCACCTCTCAGCGCTAAGCGTAGTTGGGGTTCGTAGGGTAATTTGCGTAACCGGTTACAAAGGATCTCAAATTCATGACCATATCCTATCTGGTCATGCTTTTGGGTTGTCAGTAGAGTTTGCTCATCAGGTAGATCTGCGCGGAACCGGGGACGCGCTTGTAACGGCTATCCCACTTGTAGAGTCTGAAGTTGTTGGAGTTCTCTATGCCGATGTCTTTTTCAAGCGTGCAGTAGACACTTGGAAGAGGGTGTTGGATGATCGCTCGCCAAAGATGGTTTGCGCTGAGGTTGAAAACGCCGGATCGTTTGGGCGTGTGATCACCAGGACCGTTGGAGGGGGCTTGTTCTTGGACACTGTGGTTGAGAAGGATGGGATTTCGGCACCCGGTCTCGTAAATGCGGGCCTCTATCTACTCCCTAAGGACATAGTTACGACACTGGGTGAGCAGCCGCCGGGAAGGAGTGGTGAAATCGAACTCCCGCAGGCAGTGGTGGTACATTCCCAAGCGAGGCATCAGCCCGTCAGGGTAGTGACCACCCAAGGTTGGGCTGATGTAGGTACTCCAGAGGGATTGAGATGCGCCGAAGCGTTGGCAGCATCCCGTTGACTCCATGAGCTCCTTATCCACGCCGTTCGTCTCTGTGGTCGTCCCGATCCACAATGAAGCAGATAGAATTGAGGACAACTTGGCGCACATTGCCCATTACCTTCGTTGCACCGGTGTTTCCTTCGAGGTTCTTGCGATCGATGACGGCTCTTCAGATTCGAGCTGGGAGGCTTTAAACAGGGTAGTTCAGGTGAATTCAAGCGTACGATTGCTTCGGCACACACGGAACATAGGGAAGGGGTTTAGCCTGAGGGACGGCATTCTTGGATCGAAGGGTACATGGGTCCTACTGGTGGATGCCGATCTTGAGTTACCTATTGAACTCCTTCGAACATTCATTGAGGTACAAAGCGCAACTTGGGCCGACGTAGTTGTGGGGTCAAAGAAGCACGCCGGGTCGGTAGTCGTCTATCCCCTTGCCCGGAGAGTTCTGAGCCGGGTCTACTCCTGGGTCATTAGTATCGCCTTCGACCTACCCATCTCGGACACCCAAGTGGGATTCAAGTTGCTCAGAGGATCACTCGCAAGGAAAATCGCCGGCTACACCCTGGTCGGTCGCAATGGTTGGGATGTTGAGATGCTTGTAGCTGCAAAGCTGGCTGGTGCGAAGATGACAGACGCGCCCGTTACACTTACATTTGGAAGGGGGGGTAGAGGAAGAGTCACACCTAGTACGGTTCTTGAAATTTTGAAGGAGACAGCAGGCATATGGTTCCGAAGATACATCGACGGTCACTACCTTCGCGCCTTAGGATGTCCACCACGAATGGCGGCGACAACTCCGGGCATTCGATGAAGGCATATTATGGGACTGGTGACTCATCCGCGATTTGCTCAAATCGCGCCATAATTCGTAGGGTGGCTCGAATTCTTAGAGCCGGGGCCTATGACTTCCGCGCTAGTTTTCCAACTGAGGCAGGACCGCAGGAAGCACGACTATTGGGCTGCGCGATCGGGAAGTTTGTTGAGGGTCCGTTTTTGGTTGGTAGGGACACCAGACGAGAGTCAAAGCAGTTCTCCTTAGCACTAGTACAAGGGCTGATTCAAACAGCGGAATCGGTGTTCGATCTAGGAATTATCCCCACCCCTATCGCAGGGTTTGCAGCTCGTCGAACGGGGTCCGTATCGTTAGTGGTGAGCCCCTCCCATAACGCTCTCGGATACGTCGGCCTCAAGGGATTCACTTCACAAGGTCTGCTTTGGGGGAGTGAGTGGACCCGGTTGCGCAAGGCATTGGTGACAAACGGCTTTGCGAGTTCGTTCAAGTCCGGAGCATCCTCTCTTCAACCAAGAAAGTCGATGGCTTGCAAGGGACGCTTCAGGCTAAAGCGCCGGTACCTAAAGTATTTGTCTCGATTTGGTCCTTCCAAGGTTCGCGTAGTAGTCGACTCTCGGGGCGGGGCAACAACTGGCTGGATCTCAACAGCACTTCGAAGCATTGGTGGGGTTGTGCGTGACTTGCATACAAGGCAGTCTGCTACATTCCACGGGCTGAGTCCGGAACCCACCCTCAGTAGCCTAGGTCTACTTCGGCAATCGGTGCGGAAATTCTCTGCTGATTTTGGGGTTGCGGTGGATGGAGACGGTGACAGAGCAGTTTTTGTTGATGAACATGGCGCTCCGGTACCGCCCGAAGTCATTGCACTGTGTTTGCTTAACAGCATTGCAAGAAGCAATGAGACATTGGTCGCATCGGCAGATTTGTCGCATAGGTTATCAAAGCATGCCGAAGTCCATTGGTCAAAGGTGGGCGGTCTGAATGTATGCGATCAGATGAACGCTTCTGGAGCAGAGATTGGTGCAGAGTTGTCTGGTCACTATTACTTTAAGAGCGAGGGATTCGCGTCGGATGGCATTTTGACTTCTGCAGTGATCGCTTACGTAATTTCAAGCAGGAAGCAACCACTTTCTCGGTACGTCCATGAGTTTGGAGACCTAAATCGCCTCACGGTTCGAATTCGGGGGACAAGTAGAAGGGGAGTGCTCAAGGCACTATCTTCTCTGCCCTTCAGACATGCGCCCGACTCCCACCCGTTTTGCGGGGGTTGGCTATGGAGGTTGAAAGACGGGGGAAGTGGGTATGTGAGAGTCTCGCAGACAGAACCCACGATTCGTCTCGTGTGCGAAGGGAGCCCTGAAGCATTACGGGCTGTCGTGAGAGAACTTAGGTTAGTCCCATCCTTGGTTGGCACATCTAGTGTACCGATGGGTTTGGCGTACTTCAGGGGATGGTCCGAGGTCGAATTCCGACTTCGTGATGACTGCATATAGTCTCAGCACGTGTGTTGCGCTTGAGTTGAAAGATTAGTAGCTGTTCACTGAGTTGAGTGGCCTGAACGCGTGCGAGTGCGCGCGCGTGCGCTCGCGTACCCGTAGAGAGTACTAAATCTAGCCTGCCGTTCACCCTTCGCGCGAGGACATCGTGGCTGCTCGGGACGGCCGCCTCCGACCCGGACCAACGAGGAGGATCCGATCCCACTTACCCAGAAGGAGCGCCTCGAGATTCTTCGTCGCCTTGAGCGCGCCAACCAGCTGGAGGAAGAGGTGCGCCAGCTCCGCTGTGGGTTTGCGAAAGTCTGGTACCCCTTTTCGCGAAACTTCTGACCCACCCTCTGTTCGGAGATGGCGGGTCCGGTACGACGGTCCCTTGAACGGTAGCACCCTCCCGCGCTCGAGCACCCGGTCCAGGATCGCCTCTGCCAGATCTGCGTCGTGTAGCACTCGCCCCCACTCCTCGATCGGCTTGTTCGTGGTGAACACCATCGGTCGCCGATGAAGGTGCCACTCGTTCACCACTTGGAACAGCACGTTGGCGGCGTCGGGACCATACGACAGATAGCCCACCTCGTCGACCACCAGCACCCCGGGGTGCGTGTAGGGTGCCAACGCCTCCCGTAGCCGCCCATCGCGGCTCGCCGAGGAGAGCTCGTCGATGAGATGTGCTGCCGTCACGAACCGAGCGTCCGACCCGTGCTGGATCGCCTTGTAGGCGATGGCGATCGCGACGTGGGTCTTCCCGACCCCCGACGGTCAGGAGAAGTCGCGCACACTTCAGGAAGCTAACAGAGCCGGAGACCCACCTCCATTCGTCGGCAAGTCTTCCTCGACCAGACCCCGGAATCCTCGCCGACCCGCTCCTCTTCCGACGACTGAAGGAACGCCTTCGGCTCATGTGGGCGGAGTCCTCAGCAGAGATGGAGGCCCCCGAGAATGCCCCAGGAACGAATCTGGACCGACCCGACGCTACCTACCGTGAAGGAATTGCCAGAGCCATTGCGACTGCGGATACTCAAGCTGCTCGCGACCTTGGCTCTCCACCAGCTCGAAC
>JAJZIG010000013.1:0-5376 GCA_021851265.1 archaeon
CCGATAGGCATCCTGTCCCCCCACTACGCCGATCTCTTGATCACCTCCAAGGTCTTCTTGTCAATCTCCTCTTGCGTCATCTCCTTAGTGACCAGGGGGTTGTGACCCTGTTTCTCGATGTCGTAGACGCGCGGCACTGCCCTGCCGGTCGTGGGGTCCGGCCTGTCTTCTCCGCCGTAGAAGGCCTTAGTTTCAATGTCGTTGTAGGTGGGGCACGGCTGGAGCACGTCCACCAGAGCCATCCCTCTGTGGGCTACTGCCCGCTTTATCGTCTCCTTCAGGTGCCGGTTGTCGAAGGCGTAGCTGCGGGCGATGAACGTGTAGCCTGCGGCCAGGGCGAGGGTGATTGGGTTCACTGCACTGTTTATGTTCGGGTGGGGGAGGGATTTCGTCTGCTCCCCGAGCCTCTGTGTGGGTGAAGCCTGGCCCTTGGTAAGACCATAGACCTGGTTATCATGGACTATGTACGTCATGTCGATGTTCCGCCTCCCAGCGTGGACGAAGTGCCCCGCCCCTATGCCGTAGCCATCCCCGTCCCCTCCTATTGCAATCACCTCGAGCCCCGGGTTCGCCAGCTTCGCGCCCTGGGAAAAGGCAAGCGTCCTTCCGTGCAATGTGTGGACTCCGAAAGTGTTGGTCCAATGGACCATCTTACCGTGGCATCCGATCCCCGAGAAGATGACGACCCTGTGTATGTCCACCTTCATTTCTGTCAGCGCCATCTGGAGTGAAGCTTCAATCCCGAAGTCACCGCAGCCGACGCACCAGTCGTTGTGCAGGTCTGTCCGGACGTCAGCTAACTTAAGCGCCATGTGTGAGTATCACCCTTTCGTTGGCTTCCGGCTTCGCGACGATTTGTCTGACTGAATCGTAGATTTCGTTCTGCGATATGGGCCGGCCGTTGAACTTGACAATCCTGTTCCTGATGTTGATTTGCGTCTTCTCCGAAATAACCGCAGCCATCTGCGCGGTGTAGTTCTGCTCTATGTCGACAACAAGCTTTGCCTGTGAGAGCCTTTCTTTGACCGCCTGCGTTGGGAACGGACTGGCCATCCTTCTCTGCAGGAGCTCGGGGTTGATCTCCTTCTTCGCCAGCAGTTCCATCCCTTCGAGAATCGCGCCCTTTGACGAGCCCCAGCTCACGAGAGTGACGTCAGGGCGCCCCTTCGCGGCGTAGAAGTTCACCTTGTCAGCAAGCGGTATCTCCCTGTCTGCAGTCTCCAACTTCGTCATTCTCTTTGTCATCATCTTCACCCTGTTCTCGGCGTTCTCGTTAATGTGGCCTAATTCATCGTGCTCGTCCCCGGTGTTCCAGAACCGGTAACCCTTGAGGCCAAGTACGGCCCTCGGCGAAATCCCATCCTGGGTAAAGGCGAACCGCCTGTACTCCCCGTCACTGGGCGTCCCGCCGTCTTTCGCTGTCATGATTAGCTTACCCCTTTCGATATCGGTGAGGTTGGGGTCAGGCGGCAAGATAGTCATGTTGCTGTTGGCGAGACCCTTGTCGACGAGGTGTATCACAGGGAGCTGGTATCTCTCGGCGTAGTTCATTGCCCTGAAGGCGTCGTAGAAGCACTCCTCCATGTCCCCTGAGCAGAGGACTATCCGAGGGAACTCCCCATGGGAGGCGTTCAAAGCAAACTTCAGGTCGCCCTGCTCGGTTCGGGTCGGCATGCCTGTCGAAGGTCCTCCCCTCGAATACAGCGTAATTACAACAGGCACTTCATTCATTCCAGCCCAGCCCATGCCCTCCGTCATCAAAGAGAAGCCCGGTCCTGAGGTCGATGTGGCTGCCCTTGTGCCTGCAAGCGCGCCGCCTATGGCCATTGTCATTGCGGCAATCTCGTCCTCGGTCTGCACGACCACGACTGAACCCTTTCCGTCCTTTGCCACCCCATCCTGCAGTGCGAAGTTCTCGTGTGCCTCCAGGAACTCGCTTTCATCGCTCGCAGGGGTAATGGGGTAATAAGTCTGCAGCCTGCAGCCCCCAACAATCTTTCCCATGGCCACCGCTTGGCTCCCTACGACGAACATCCTGGACATGTTTTGCATGGGGGATAGGCGGACAGACAGTTCATCCTTGAACCGCTCGCCGGCGAACTCGTACGCCCTTTCGACCCCGGCGATGTTCATGTCAATCAGCTTCTGTTTCCTCGACGCCGAGAAAGCTTGCCTCACCGACTCGCCGATGTAGTATCTGTCGAGCTTCAGTAGGGCAAGGGAGACCGAAGCAGCTAGGACGTTCACAATCCTGTTCAGTCTGGAGAGTTCTGAGGTTCCCAACCGCCTGGCGACATCTTGGATGAGGGCGCCATACGGAACGGCGAACAGCTTCACGTCTCTCCGTTTCGCTTCTTCAAGGATGCCGCTTATGTCCGCGCTGAGCCCCTGCTGCTTGAGGCGACCCTGGACTTGCTTCACCTCGTCCTTGTAGAGCGTTTCGACCTTGTCGATGGGCGTCTCGGAGAGCCCGGGGTCGTAAATGATTCCTCCGCTGGGGTTGACCGCATCCGAGTGCCTGACTAGGGTCTCCGCGTCGAAGGTCGAGAGTAGATCCACGCCCTCGACCTTGGATCGTATCTGCCGGCCGCTCGTCCTGATTTCAAAGTAACTGTGCAGGCCCTTGATGTTCGAGTAGTACTCCCTCGACCCGTACACCCATAGGCCCGCCGAAACGCAAGATCTGGCGAATGCGCTGGCCGCGAGGTCGACTCCGCTCCCCTGCGCTCCCCCGATCATCCAATTGAGCTCGTTTACTGCGGTGGAACTCAGCTGGCCTAACCTCCGGTTCCTACACCAGGACCTATGGCGCAGTCACACTCTTCGACCTGACCGCACGACGAACAGGCGCACGCACACAAGTCTATCAGATTATGGCAGTTAGGACAAACGTCAAGCCGTGCTTCGGGGACGACCACTTTGTCTATTCACCGTGAGGTTCTCCTATGGCTGCGTGATCTTGATGGCCTGAACGGGGCACGCAACCTCGCAAGCCATGCAGAAAATGCAATCTTGCTCCCTCACCATGTCTGTCTTGTCGGTCCGATATATGTTCCATTCTTCGCTCCCTCTCTCAATCGGGTGGTCCTTCCCAGTCCCAATCTGTCCCGGGTTCAGCGCCCATTCGTACACCTGGGTGGGGCAGACGTCGAGACACGAGCCATCGGCTATGCAACAGTCCCAATCGACGCCAACCTGGGTTCCATGAATTCCAAGGGTTGTGGGATAAGGATTGCCGTTCTTGTCCAGCCTCCTTGTACCCTGGGCTCTTACCGCGTGGCCGACGTGGTCGCCATTGACGGGGTACTCGTCGGGCTTCGACAGAAAATCTCTGTCGATGGGCTTCGGCGCGAAATCCAGACTAGCAAGGTCAACCATGTCTGAATCTGCGCCTTGATGATATCGCTCCTCTAAATATATTTGTTGCGTCTGTTTCAGCACGGTGCCAAAAGGCGTAAATCCCTTTGGTGCTCTCCATTGGCGCAATTGCCAGTCAACCTCGGGACTCTCAACGAGATGGAGACTGCGATACAGAATTCGAAGGCTGATCTGTCAAGGATATCGGAAAGCCGCTGGAAGGCTATTCTTGCAAAGGACGAACGAGCAGCGTTGAGAGCGCGCGTGGAAGCTGCCGAAAAGACTCTGGAAGGGTGTCACGCAATCGCCAAGTATGTTGGGAACTTTAGCACCCCAATCGCCCACGAAATGGAAAGGCGACGAGAGGCGGTGGCAAGGGACTTTGAGAATGTGAAGCTCACTAAGGACCCGTGGGAGCTTCACGCCTGGATTAAGTTGCAGTTGCTCCCTCTCGTCAACACCACAGAGCGAATGGCTCACGTCGCCGCATCTTCCACGGGCAAGATGAGGGGGCTTGACATCGACTTTCACAAGTGGACCGGCGCCAAGCAAGTCTCGAAGCTTTAGCCATTCTGAAGCCTAGCCCACAGTGACGCTGACCGCTACATTCGCTCTGTCGGCGAAGAGATTCTTGCAGTTTCTGTCTCCGTACTTGTCTCTGAACAGGCTCATGATCTCCGCCACTCTTTCCCTGTCCTGAATGGGCTGCACCATCCCATAGTATAGGTGACCGGATATGTCGATTCTAATTCTGTTATTCTTCAGGATGTTCCTGTACCAGTTCGTAGCAGAACCCCTTACAGGAAGGAAGTAGATTTTGTCATCCCGGACAACGAACCAGATTGAAAGCGTAATCTCCTTCATGGTCGTTCTAGTCACCACCGTTATCTTTCCTTCTCCAATCCCCCTAGTCTGAGCGAGACTGAACGTCTCTGGCGCCCTTTTCTGGGCGGTGACCTGAGCCGGCCTCCCTATCCTCCAGAGCATGACCAGGAGCCAACCCATGGCCAGCAACACCAGCGGACCCGAGGCTGACTCCCAAAGGGGTAGAGATGATTGGGTCAGTGCTTGGAAGTCGCCTGCCACCCTGACCAGAATGCCAACGTTCAGGGTGATGATCGGTCCGAAGGACAGCCCTGTGACAGGCCCTTTGTGGCCGAGGAGCCCCGGCAGCAGCATTGGCGCGAAGCAGGTAATCGTAGAACCGACGAAGCCTATGGCCACGGCATGGATGAAGGAATCCTTGACGAGGAAGCTGGTGGTGCCGGTTCCCAACCACACCAGCCCCATCGCGGAGCCGAAAATCAGCCACCCAGACGCAAGCAGTATGCAGACCTCGTTGTACTTCATGATTCTGAAGTGCATCTTGGTCATCGCGGGCCGGTACATCAGCGGGTGAGCCAGCTCCAGAATCTTGATGGAGACCATCTCGCTCAGCGCGGCGCCAGCAAGGAGGACTGCCCCCAACGTGGAGACGAGAGCGCTCCCCATCATGACCCCGGCGTAGATGCTCGCGATTCCGAGTCCCTGGAGAACCCAGCACAGATTCGCGACCTGCTTCCTGTAGTTGCACTGCCTGAAGCTGACCGACCTTATTTCAACGGCGTAGATCATGGAGCCTGCGAATCCGACGAGCGCAAGGTAGATCATCTGGGGGGAGAACACCCCTCCGAGAGGCGGGTGCCCCGCCGAATCGATGAGGAGGAACAGCGATATCAGTTCGAGAGAGACCGAGGAAAGCACGATCAGCGGGTTCGCCTCTGGAAAACCTCCGGTTGGTCTCACGACCAGCAAGAGCACCTGAGAGAGAAAGATGAGAGAGCCAAGAAACATGAAGAGTGCCCCCCCTTCGATGTATGGGAAGGAGTCGGATGGGAGAATCGAATAGAGCAGGAAGGAGACGTTGGCTCCCGTTATCAGGGCGTAAGCAAGATATCCGAAGAATACGGCCGGCAGCCTTCCTACCTTGGAACGAGGGAGAAGAGAATAGTCGACGCCCATCACGAAGAGGGCGATGAA
>JAJZIG010000013.1:5386-25780 GCA_021851265.1 archaeon
GAACAAGCCGGCGCCTGATTCGATGGGAAGACCAGCGAGCTGGCCGAGGAAGAGGGTTCCGATTGTGCTTCCTACGAAAGCCAGGAGGACCGCGGTCGAGATGAAGAGCAGGGTGAGGTTCCGTTCAGGCCTCTGCGAAGACCCGGGCGGGGAGGACCGGCCGATGGACCCTTCCGGGTTGTGGGCGTGTTCCATGTCTGGTGCACCTTTGCCGAATCCCTTGTCCAGTCGACGGCCTATTGGTATCTTTCGGGCTCCGTCGTTTTGCGGGGGGCGCGGCGCCGATTGTGACGGACTCGGCTTCAGTTTACCACGAGTGGGAATACTTTCTCTTCTTCCGCGGGATGGTGGGAGCGCAGGACCACAGCGAGTTCTTCCAGGGCGTTCTTGAATTCCGTTAGGTTCCTCAGGCGGAGTGAAAGCTCCATCTTGCCGAGGCAGGCCGTGACGTCATGATGCTGCTGCATGATTGAGCTTACTGTAGAATCGAAGAGGTTCTTTCTCATGAGTTCGGGATAGACTTCGAACTCCTCGGTGAGCATGTGCTCGGTCAGGCTGTCCTGCAGGGATGTGAAGGGCTCCCTGAGCTTCTCAACCGCTTCCTCTGCCTGCACCTCTGCGTTCAGTCCCTCGATCTCAGACGCGTACTGCCGGTGCTGGTCCATCAGCCTCTCGACCAGCGCGCGCAGCTCCTGGACGGGTTCTGATACGGCGACCGCGCTCATTGAGCCCGCACCTTCGCACCGACGCTCGCCATGGCGCCGACCAGCATCGCTGCAGGGTAGAGGACCTCCTCTTCGACCGCCGCATGATGCTCCAATTCGTCCATCATGGCGAGCGCGCTTTCGTCCTGGGCTTTCTTGGCTGCGTTTCGGACGTTGTCGATGAGCCTCTTCACCTGATTGTGTTCCTCAAGCATCTCCGGGTACTCGGACGTGAATTTCCGGTGAAGCGAACTCACCTCCGACGGGTCCCGTACCATCTTCCCCTCAGAGAGCGGCCTGAGAGCTCCCAGGAGAGGCATCGCAGCCTCTTCCTCTTTCTCAAAATGGGGCTCGAGCACGGTCAAAAGCTCTTTGACCTCTCTCGCCGTTTCTCCCTTTTCCGCCGCCAACTTACCTAGCTTGTGGAATAACTCGCGGTGCTCCTTCGTGAGCGATTCCGGTGTCTTCAACACTGTCATGCCATCGGCTACCAAGGGGAGGCAGTTAGCATTGACCCCAAAATACTATGGCACAAACGCCGTGACAGCTATTCTGATGGAAAACCCAGGCGGCAGGTGGAATCCTAGACGGAACCCCAGATGCTGGCCACGACGCCAATGCGGCCTGCCTCGTGAACCGTCACTCTTCGTCGGCTCCGAAGTGGCTCGAGAGGATGTTCTTCTCAGCCCTCCTGAGAATCTCTGAAAGGGTCCCGGCAGTGATGTGCAGCTTCTCCGCGAGCTCCTCCAGCCTTATCCTCTTGGGGAAATCGAAGTACCCAAGGTCGAGGGCAACCCTGAGGACCTCCTCCTGCCTCGCCGTCGTCTCCCTCTTTCGGGCGTGATGGGAGACCTCGAGGATGTCGTACTTGACGTGCCTGCCGTCAAGCCTGCCGAGGAGCGTCTTCAGGTCGGTGTCTCCTCCGACGAGCAACCTCCATTCCATCTTGCCATCGTCTCTTGAGTTTGCGGAGACGAGAAAGGTGTTCAGGCCCGCGAAGGTCGAACAGATTGGACAGTCGTGTGTGGAAACCATCCCGATTACCCTGTTCCTGTCCACTTTTGCCATGTCAGAGTATATGATTCCGGCTTCCTTCCTTAGGTGAGAAACCAACTCGTCGGGCGAAAGGTGCTCCGATGAGAGCTCTACAAGGTCTTCGACGGCTCCCTCCCTCTGCTTGATGCGCATTATCTTCACCCGTGCAGACTCCGCGATTTTCCCTACCCAGTTAGCTGGATTCTCTATCGCCAGCCTGACCTCCATCATTCGGTGGAGAGCAGATTGTCCTGATATTTCAGCTTGAATTCCGGCCGGAGAAAGGCCTTCACTGCCAAGAATGACCGGACAAGTCTCAGTACTCGCCCCTCCCATTGCAGCACTTGCAGGGGAGCTCGACGGACCTGGTGGTTATGGCGTAACCTTCGGGGGTCGAGTTAGGGACGGACCACTCGTTGATTACGAAGCTGAACCTGCCGCGCCCCCCGCAGCACACGCATTTTGTTCCCATTTCCCATCCGATTTGGGAGAAGCGCGCGGAGGCATACACATTATCCCCAAGATTTTTGGGCTCAATGATTTCTAGACACCCTCAACGAGACCACCGACAGGAGGCCCAGGGACACATTGAAAGCAGAAGAGGCACTCTTGAGAGAAACTGGTAAATCGAGCTCTGTGCCTGTATGGCCTGTGTCTGCAAAGAAGGCGTTCGACTTCGTCAGGATAGACATGCCACCAAAGAAGCCCAGACAACTAGGCGTCGTCGAGATGAGAGGACCATACTACACGTCCATCAGCTACGGATACCTCAGGGATTTGCTGGACGACTGGAGCGACTACGTCGACGGGTACAAGTTCGCTGGCGGCTCTATGAGGCTCCTCGCCAGGAGTAGGGTGAAGGAGATTATCAGGACCTGCCATGAACATGACCTCTACGTTTCGACTGGGGGGTTCGTAGAACGGGTGATAGTCCAGGGGAAGGAGGCTGTCGACCAGTACCTAGAGGAGTGCAAACGGCTTGGGTTCGACGTGGTCGAGGTGTCGAGCGGCCTTGCCCCCATCCCTCTCAAAGATAAGCTGGAGATCGTCGAGCGCGTCCAGAAGCTGGGGATGAAGCCCAAGCCTGAAGTCTCGATGATGATAGGCGCGGGCGCTGGAACGCACATTGCAGGCTACGACGAGGCTATGAAGATGAGAGACTTCGGCGAGTTCTCAGACGAGATAGAGGCGCACCTGAAAGCCGGGGCCAAGATGATCATGGTCGAATCAGAGGGACTGACCGAGGACCTTCCGCCTGACAGGTGGAGGAAGGACGTAGTCAAGAAGCTCGTGGAAAGGTTCGGCTACAAGACGTTCATGTTCGAAGCCTCGGACCCTCCGGTCTTCAAGTGGTATCTGACCACCTTCGGGCGCGACGTCAACCTGTTCATCGACCATTCGCAAGTCGTCGAATTCGCTGCCTGGCGGACCCGGCTCTGGGGGGACAGAGAAATCTGGGAGGGAAAGAAGGTCGAATACACATAATGGGGCTTCCTCTCCGGCGCCGCTGAGACTTGGAAGCTGACACCGGGGCTGGCTAATGACCCTCGTCGAAGAGATGGCGGAGTTCGTCTCGTCCTCCTCGTATGACCGTCTCTCCAAGGCGGCCGTTCTCCAACTGAAGATTCGGGTCTTGGACGCCATCGGATGCGCGATAGGGGCGCTGTCGTCGGAGCCCGTGGCCAAGATTCGCGCTCTCCAAGAGAGCTTCGGCGGCTCGCGGCAGTGCACCCTAGTCGGAGGTGGGAAGACCAGCCCTGAGAGGGCCGCGCTAAAGAGGTATAACGCCGAAGTCCATTCGCAATCATCAATCGAGTGCATGCTGGCCCTGAAATCCGAGTCAGGGTTCAGGGTCGAAGACATCAAGTCTGTAGAGCTGAGGATTTTCGACGTGGCCTACAACATCATTGGGGGCGGGGAGGAGGGCGACAAGAAGCTGGTCGAGACCAAGGAGCAAGCTGACCACAGCCTTCCATACATCCTGGCAGCCGCCGTCCTTGACGGTCAGGTGATGCTTAGACAGTACTCTCCGAGGAGAATCGCCAGAGATGATGTCCAATCCCTCCTCCGCAAGATTGATGTCCACCCTGACGAGCAACTCAGCTCCAGATTTCCCGAAGTGATGCCCTGCAGGATTACAGTCCGATTGAACGACGGGAGGTCCCTCGAGAAGTCCGCGGACGACTACGAGGGGTTCTTCACCCGGCCTATGGGTTGGGAGAGGGCGGCGGAAAAGTTCCACGGCCTGGCGTCCTCCCATGCCTCGCTGAGCCTTCGGAGGAAGATTGAGGACGCTGTCAAGCATCTGGATCAGGTTGAGATCAGGGACTTGGCGAATCTCTTGGGAAGAGTAGGCCGAACGAAAAGAAGCTGACCAATCTCATTTGGGGTGCTGAATCCCATCCAGTTGCTGCTCAGCCAGTCTCCAATTGCACATCCAAATGCCTGCTCCTTGTCCCGCGGAAGATTTCTGCGAAGAATGCAACGACGGCAATGAGAACGAGCCACCCCGAGGCCGCAACGAAGAGATTGAGCAGCCAGGAGGCGCTATACAGGAGCACGAGTTCGGAACCAATCCGCATTACGAGGGCGAGCATGAGGATTGCGAGAGGGATATACGAGAGCTTCGCGTTGTCGAACTGCGCCCTGGTCACCATGGGGAGGATTACCGGACCGTGCGCTAAGAACATGAACCCAATGAAGCCCAATGCGAGCGAATGGATGAAGGCGTCGTAGAAGACGAACTGAGTGGACAGCGAGTACGCGATCCCGAAAACAGATCCTGCAAGTCCCCAGACATACGCCAGTCCGACGTGGCCGCTGACATACCTTTGGAACGGCGAGACCGTGGCCTTGGAGCGCGCAGACATCTCAGCGAGCAGGAAGAACCCAAAGACGACGCCGGTGACGGCAAACGCGGCGAGCGCGACTACAACTGCGGTGGAAAACCAAGCGTCGAACGCAAAGATGGCGACCACTACCGCGACCAAGAAGAGCGCTGGAACGAACCTCGTCGGTGAACTCTTGGCCGCGAGGCTTGTCAGCTCCACCCGCTCGCCGAGCACGAAGACGATCGGGAACAGAAGCAGTATCATCACGTAGCCGACGTTTCCGGCGGGGAGCGAGAAGGCGGAAAGTACCGAAGCGAGCAGTAGGGCGAAGCCGGCAAGGATCATGAACAGTACCGAGACTCTCTCTCGGCCGATACCTAGGAACGAACGCAGCAGTGAGAGGAAAAGGACCGCAGAAACCACGAGCAGCGCGGCGCCGACGTAACGAACATTCGCCAGGCCCGAGAGATAGCCTGCGGTTTCGACCAGAATCCCCCCGAAGATGAAAGGGGGTATGGCGAGAGACAGCCGCGTCTGCTGCGTGTGCGGGAGGAGCTCGACGCCGGCTATCCTCTCGGTCACGATTATGCCGGCTACGAAGCCGAAGACCATCAGCAGAGGGTGTAGAGCGAAGAGGCCGCCCAGCACCACTGGGCCTATCCCGTTCTGGGCCATTAAACGGAAAATCCCCACCGTCAGCGCGAGGAACATGAAAGCGATGGAGGCGCCCATGAAGGGGAGGGCCATGCTCCTAGGCGTACTGCACCCCTCCTCAGGGCTCACTCGAAGGTGCCGGCTGCAATCTTCCGGGAGACCTCTTCGTGGTCCGAGTCGCCGGGAGGGGGAGACACTACATGCAGCGCCTCCATGTCGGTCTCCGCCAGGACTCCGCGCCTGACTCCCCGAGGCACGACGACTATGTCCCCTGGGGATATCTCCCGTTTCTCGCTCCCTGCGATCATCGTGCCTCTCCCAGATTGTACGACGAAGATCAGGTCGATGCCCGGTGTGTGGACCGGGATGAACTGCCCCGCCTTGATGTAGGTGGCTAGTACGCGGTACGAGGGAGTTGCGTAGATTGGGACGGGCGAGAAGGAGGAGTCGCTGTACTGTCTCTCCTTCGTGAAGCTCGTTAAGACCGGGCCCCCTCCATTCTCGGGAACTCCCTCCCGCTTTGTGAATTCGCCCACCCACTCGCCAGGCTTCCTCTCATAGGCGCTGTACGCCTCGGCATCGAAATCCCTTCGCTCGTGCTTCATGAAAGCCACCAGGTGCACCGGTTCGTGGTCGTTCACCACCAGGAGCGTCCCTCCCGGTTTCAGGGTGTCGAAAAGCTCGAAAACCTTGCCATGTCTTTCGTGCGGGGGAAGCTCTCGGACGTCTATCTCCTGTCGGCCTGACTTCTGGGCTGGCATGCGCCTCCTCGCTTCAACCCCGCCTGTTATGGGTTGGCCCAAAGATTTTCGGGCTCTCGCGCCGAGCCGAGTGAGGAGAGATTAGGCTCTTCTACCCTGGATAGGTCAGAGTTGTTCCCTTGACACGAGCGAATGGAGTGAGCTTGTGGGGTCTCCCTTCCCTTCTGCTCGCGATGTGGACCACCGTTCCGCCGCGCACGATTAGGGCGTCGGCCACCAGCGACCTATGGCACCTGAAGGGGCTCCCTTCTGCGCACATAATCGCCACCCTCTTCTCCTTCGACAACTGTGCCAACTTCCCCAGGCCGGCTGCGAACTCCTTCGTCTGCATGTAGTCAGCAAATCCTCGGAAGCTCGTGTTCCGCCACCCCGTGTTCTGCGAGTCCTTGGCAGGGCGCCGAAGGCCGCCGAGTTCCTTCAGATGGATGTATCCGATGCCTGCAGGGCAAAGCGAGAGCGCGAGGTCGTTCCCGTTGAACTGCGGGTTGTGCCTCGACTTCGAGATTGTCCGGATGTCGACCAGTGTTTCCACGCCATGAGCCCGCAGTGTCCCGATGAACTCCTCGGTCGGCCTCGTCGAATGCCCTATGGCGAAGACGGTGACACCTCTCAGAGAGCGCGCGCCAGCGGCCGTTTGACTCGACTCCAAGGTTCCCTCCTGGCGCGCTGATGAGCAGGGAGTTCCCTTATTCTCTCCCCCAAGGTATTTCGGGAGGACATGCGACAATCGCCTCCCGGAGTAAAGTGGCTTCGCGTCCCGAAATTCTTTGGCACATGCCTTATACTATGGTCACCACCAATTCCAGCTCATGAAGCCGCGGCTGAGCTATGGGAAGGTTGCCCCCGGCGTCCGTGACGTGATGCTGGGCCTGGAGAAGTACGTTGGCTCCAGCGGTCTGGAACCCGGGCTCCTCGACCTGATCAAGATTCGTGCGTCTCAGATTAACGGCTGCGCATGGTGCCTCGACATGCATACGAAGGACGCCCGGGCGGCGGGAGAGACCGAGCAGCGCGTCTACTCCCTTTCAGCCTGGAGGGAGACTCCATTCTATACACCCAGAGAAAGGGCCGCGCTTGGGTGGACCGAGTCAGTGACGCTTGTGGCCGTGAAAGGGGTTCCCGACGACGTGTTCGAAGAGGCGCGCAAGTATTTCAGCGAGAAAGAACTGGTCGACCTCACCATGGCGGTAATCGCGATCAACGGATGGAACAGGTTCAACGTCGCGTTCAGGACAGTACCGGGGGACTATCAACCGACGCGAGCGTCTGAGGCTAAAAGTCGGCAAGAGTAGCTGTCCCCGGCGGCCCAAAAATCTGAGGGCCCAACCTTATGCCGCTCTTTCCTCTCTCGAATCATTTGTGCGAAGTATGACGGACAAAAAGGAACGAGGGAAGTTCCATCAGTACGTCGAAGCCGATCTGGGAGGAGGATCCTCTACGCGGGAGGACCTCTACTTCAGCGCGAGGACTTCGGCGTTGATGGGAGTGGCCATTCTGATTGCGGGTCTGATCTTCGGAATCGAGTTCCTGCTGCTGAGCGGCATCATAATTACCGCAACAGGCCTCGTTCTCTTCATTTTCCTCTTGGATGACTATTTGCGGTGGAAATCTTACCACCAAAAGATCGCGACATCCAACCTTTCGGGGCCTTGAGTCTCTACGCGCATTGCTTGTCCTGGGCTGACTTCAGGCAAGCTCTTTGCGTAGGAAATCGTGCGCTATGCAGAAGGACTCCTCGCGAATTCTGGGTCCTTTGATTGGAAAGCTTGTCCCCTGACTATCACAGTCGGCCTGCACGCGACGTCAGGATGGTTACGCAGGGATTTTGCCAGTGCTCCATCGGATATTTCCATCTTGCCTACATGAAGGGCCCTGTATTCCTTCGCGTTTCTGCGGATCATCCCCCTTGCGCCGTACCTTCCGGCCAGCTGCCTGAGTCCTTTCGGAAGGCGGATGCTTCATTATGTCGATAGGCTCGATTGGGATGGCCTGCGCTTCGAGGCTCTTCTTGGCGGCCCTGCATGTGTGGCAGGTCGTCTTCCGGTAGAATGGGATTTGCTTTCCAGACAGAACCGGCTCACGTTCTGGCGTCGGGGTCTGTGCTTTCATTTGGCAACGGGGGATACCAGCACGGGTTCTCTTTGTCCGGTCGGTTCTGCTACGGATTCGCTCCCGTCTCTGTGGTAGTAGCGCCTCGCAATTACCATGGCTTTGTCCAAGTTCAAGAGAATGGCGTTCAAGCGCTGAGTAGACGGCCTTGCCAGCCCGTCACCGTCCCCAAGGCTCAAGGCCCGCTCCAGCGAAGCCTTGACACCTGCCTTGTTGCCTCTGTACAGTTCAATCCATGCCACGTCCGTGTAATCGACTCGGGCCATGAGGAGGTCGCCTCCTCCAATCTCTTCCGTGGCCTTTCGGATCAGTTGGTCCGTCGTCCCCAGTCGGGCAATCTGCTCGTCAGGCCTGAGATACAGGAAGTAGCTCATGGCGTCGTGCAGCTTTTCGTTACCCTGACACAGCGTCGAAAGGAGGTCCTGGTCAATCGGCGTCGGCTCCGCTTTCACCACTGCGTTCTTTCTTCGCCTAAACATGTGTATTCACTACACTAAGCAGAAGCCACTTTCAGAATAATTCAATCCCGAAGAACTATGGGAAAACGTTGCAGCCCGAATAGTGTCTTCACTCCGAGTCCGTTCAACTTCTTACGCATGTAGTCAAACCTGATTCGCGTTAAAAGCCAAAAGCCATGAAGCTTCCATGCAAACCGCCCTTCCCCGGGACCCGGGCAGCGAATCCGTCTCCCTGGTCAAGCTCAAGGACGTCGTCCGCCGCCTCCTTCCCCCCGGCAGCACTGCAAGGAGCGTAATCCTCGCCGAGAAGGACTCGGTCACTTCCTCAGAGGCCGCGGCCAAGTTCGAGGTCTTCGACAGGCTCCTGTGCATGGAGCTGCGGCCCTAGGCAGGGCTTCTCGGCAGCCTGACGATTGTGTACCCGTCAGGGAGCTGAGACACGTACTCCCACCCTTGCTCGATGAGCCCCTGACCTCACCCGCCTGCACCACCTTCTGGTTCCCCCTCCCGTTGAGCCCAAGTGACTTCCTGTTGGGGGCCGCGACGAACTGCTCCGTCGTCAGCTTCGAGAGGTCCCCCATCTCTTCGATCTCCCCCTCGCTATACTTGGTGCTGAGCATCCTCAGAGTCCTTCATGACTGAAACCAAAGTATTAGCCGACTGAGAGGTGTCTCCGACCAGCGCATCTAGGCTGTCAAGAATCTTCGCCCGTTATTAGCCAGCCTACCCAGTTTCTGCATGATCACGCGGAGGACCACTTCTATACGGGACCTCAGAGGACTGAAACAGACAGCCAGATCCCTGCTTCCTCCGGACAGCCTCTCCCTGCATATAATCGAGTCCCAGGAGGACCTCCTACCCGATGATAGTGCCCGCGTGGTAATCCCGATGCTCGCCAGGATGCTTTGGGAGGAGTTCAGGGAGAGGTTGACCGCCTCATGACCACTTCCCCGTCCTTCACGTGAAGCTCCCAGCCGTCGGGGACCAGCTCCCTTATCCTGCCCAAGTCGGCCTTCGGCATGCCTCCCGTGGATGGTGCAGCCTCTTTCCCGGCTTTCGGTGGCCGCCCCTTTCCATCCTTCGTCGAAATCAGCCTCTGCAGGTCTGCCGGGGAGAGCTCCGACAGGTCCCCCAAACCCCTGATCTCCTCGTCCGTGAAGCTGAATACCTGGAGGAACCTCCTGTTCATGGCCGAGAGCACGTCCGCCTGCCCCGGCTCCACCTTGGCGAGCACCGTGAGGTGTGGGACGAGCCTCCTGTAGTCGGCCGCCCTCTCCTCCACCGTCTTCCTGTAGTAGGTGTCCATGTAGAAGCCATGCCCGCAGAGGGCGTGGGCCGCGTGCTCCCCGATGATGTCGCTCCCCTTGGTCAGGAAGTACTTGCGGAAGAGGTGGAAGTGCACCACGTGAATCCTGTGCCCCTCAATCAGCCTGTTGCACCCCGCCCTCTCGCACACCCTCCTGAAGGTCCGGATCGCGGTCTTCTCCCTGCCCCAGATGTCCCCGTCGAAATCGAAGACGGCCCTGTCGGGTCGCGCCGGGACCACCTTTGCCTTGGGTGCCCTCGGCGCCGGGTCCCAGTCCCAGAGTATCCTCCTTATCGCGTCTCTGGCCTCGTCGGTCATGAACACCACCCTCTGCCTTCCCCCCTTGGTGTTCTCCGCCCTGATGGTCGCCCTGGCAGGGGAAGCGCTCAGGTCAAGGTCAGAGACCTTCAGCTTCAGGGCCTCCCCCAGCCTCATCCCGGAAGAGAGGAGCAGCAACACCAGGGCCAGCATCTTCCTGTTGGGCCTCCCCAAAGTGAGGACCTTGCGCAGGGTCTCCATGGAGAGAGGCTCGTCCTCTATCTTGAGTATCCTCGGCTGGTCGACTTTCTCCCTGAACCGCTGGGCGTCTATCCTGACGTCCAGGAACAGCAGGAACTTCTTGGCCGCGTGGACGTACCCGGTCAGGGTCTTGGGCTTGATCCCCTTGGCGTCCAGCCACCCGACGAACCCGTCCAGGACGTCGTAGACGTTCCCTTCGTCCACTTCGCCGATGCCCGTCGCTTCGCAGAAATGCCTGAACCTCCTGATCCCGGCTTCGTAGTACCTCTTCGTGTGGAGGCTCTTGCTCCGTCGGAACTTTTTTTCTGCAAATTCAGATGCTTTCCCCCACTCAATCATGCGGGGACAGTTGGCCCGCCCTAATAACGCCAGAATACGCTCTCTGTCCCCTCCAAAAGTGGTGGGGTCGGCCGGATTTGAACCAGCGATCTCAAGCGGTCTCGAGACAGGCTCCCGAAGCGACCTGCTCTTCCCGAGGCTTGAAGCCTAGACCAGACTAGCCGACGACCCCTAGCAGGCGCCCGCCCAGGCTCTGCTTATATCCTGTCGGGAGACTCCGGCCGGTCAATAACTACTCTCGCGCTCGTCACGCCGGGTCGGAGGCGGACTGCGTGGCGTGCTGCGGCTGCTGCGATGGTTGCTGCGAAGAGAAGTGGGGGACGGCGCAGGGGAGCCTTTATAGGTTGAAAGAGGGGCCTGAGCACTGATGTCCGAAGAGAGGAAGACGGTCATCGTCGGCCAGAGCAAGCCCCTCCTGAACTATGTGACGGCCTGCATCACGATGTTCAACGGCGGCGCAAAGCAGGTTGTGCTCAGAGCCCGTGGAGAGGCCATCAACATGTCAGTGGAGGTGGCCCAGGTCTTGAGGAAGCGCTTCATGAGCAATGTCGAAATCTCGAACATCACCATCGACGGTGAGAGCGTCACCTCGAGAGATGGAAGGCAGCTCAACCTTCCGGTCCTTGAGATAGAGCTCTCGATTCCCGTGGCGACAGTTTCGCGCTGAGAATCGCGCCTTCGCAGCCAGGTTTGGGTAAAGGATTTTAGCCTAACCCTGCGGGCAGAGCTTAGGTTTCTATGAATTCGAGGAAATTCGCGAAGGTCCAGGGCAAGCTCCCGGGGCCAAAGGCCAGCGCTGCGGTGAAGAGTACCGCCAAGTATGTTTCGCCGTCTATCTCCCGCTTCTATCCCCTCGTGGTAGAATCTGCCCATGGGTCGCTCGTGAAGGACGTCGATGGGAACCAGTTCATCGACTTCGCTGCTGGGATCGCCGTGCTAAGCACCGGGTCCACCCACCCAAAGGTCGTCGAGGCCGTCAAGCGTCAGGCCGAGAAGTTCATCCACTTCTCATACACCGACTTCTACTACGACAACCTGATCCAGCTCTCTGAGAGGCTGCTGCCCCTCATCCCGGGCGACGGCAAGAAGATGGTGTACTACGGCAACAGCGGGGCCGAGGCTATCGAGGCAGCGATGAAGTTGACGAGGAACCACACCAAGCGCCCGCTGTTTCTGGCACATTCGGGGGCGTTCCATGGGAGAACCATGGGGGCCCTAAGTCTGACGGCGAGCAAGCCCATGCAGAGGAAGGGGGCGCTCCCTCTGATCCCCGACGTGGTCCACTTCCCGTATCCTTACTGCTATCGTTGCCCCTGGAAGCAGACGTTCCCTGAGTGCGATTACTACTGTGTGGACTACTTCAAGGACCAGTACCTCGACAAGTTCGTCCCCGTCGGCGACGTCGCTTCCTACTTCTTCGAGCCGATACAGGGCGAGGGCGGCTATGTCCCCGCTCCTCCGGAGTACTTCAAGAAGATGGAGTTCCTCCGAAAGGAGGGCGTCCTCTTCGTCTGCGACGAGATCCAGACCGGCGTTGGGAGGACTGGCAAGTTCCTCGGGATAGAGGATTATGGGATAGTCCCCGACGTCGTCACCATCGCTAAGGGCATCGCCTCCGGTTTGCCGCTTAGCGCGACCATCGCCAAGGCCGAAATCATGGAGAGCTGGAAGCCGGGACAGCACGCCTCGACCTTCGGAGCCAACCCCGTAGCCGTGGAGGCTGCGCTGGCTACCCTCGATGTCATAGAGTCCGAAAAGCTGCTGGAGAACGCCCGTAGGCTCGGAGACAAGGCGAAGAAGAGATTCCTCGAGATGAAGGCGAAGTATGAGATAGTGGGCGATGTGAGGGGCAAGGGACTCTTCGTGGGGGTCGAGATCGTCAAAGACAAGAAGACCAAGGCGAGGGGCGACGAAGAGGCAGCCAGAGTCGTCGACTATTGCTTCCATCATGGCGTCCTGGTCATATTCGCGGGGCACAACACGCTCCGCTTCATACCCCCGCTGAACGTCACCGAAGACGTCATGGACGAGGGCATAGACATCATGGAAGAAGGAATCGCAGTCGTTAATTCAGCCACCACCAAAGTCTAGATATGTACGACTTCGAGACACTCGTCGGAGAGCTGCTCCAGCAGAAGCCGGAGCTGAACAGGGATGAGCTCATGCGCCGGGTGGAGGACAAGAAGCGGACCGTGGGGGCGGGCTATCTCACCGACCAGGGGGCCCTCTTCCTTGTGGCTGGGGAGCTGGGTGCGTCGCTCCGGAAGGAGAGCGCGTCTTCGGACCTCGCTATCAAAGACCTGTACATAGGGGCCAACGACGTCACCGTCGTCGCCAGGGTATTGGCGGTCTATCCCGAATCCATCTTCAACAAGAAGGACGGCGGCCAGGGGAGGTACCGGCGGTTCGTCCTGTTCGACGGGAAGAGCTCTGTGAAGATGACCGCGTGGGAGGAGGCGCTCGGGGAAATCGGAAAGCTCGGTCTCGAGCTCGACTCCCCGGTGAGGGTTCGGGGAGCATACGTCAAACAGGGCCTGGATGGGAAACCGAACCTCAACCTGGGGAAGAGGGGCACGATGGAGCGCCTGGACGACGAGAAGGTCCTTGCGAGGCTTCAGTCGATATCGGCCGTGGCCCAGAAGCTCCCGAGCCTAACGAAGGAAGAGCCGTTCGAAGCCATAGAGGGGGTGGTCAGCTCTGAGCCTCGCTATAGCGAGTTCGTACGATCAGACGGCTCGGCGGGGTCTTTGTTCCAGTTCGGCGTGGCCGACGACGGCGGAAAAGAGGTCCGGGTTGTCGTCTGGAGCCCTGCTTCCCGCCCGGACCTCAGGCGAGGCGAGAAGGTGCGGGTCACGAATGTGAGGGCGAGGCGGTCTAACAACGGAGGATTCGAGATCCATGGCGACGCCGGCAGCGCCATATTAGTGGGCGAGCCCGCCGCGAAAAGCGCTCTTAGGGTGGCCTCGACGAGCTCGACCCAGTCTGCCAAGCTTGTCCTTGGCGTGGGGAAGGACAAGAAGGTAAGGTTCCTCGAGGTTGGGGTGGGCCTCGAGGCGCCTGCGCGGGGCGAATTGGTCGAGGTGCTCCCTGACGAGGTGGCAGAGGGGGTTATGCGCTGCAGGGGCGCGGGCTCCCTTCGGATTCTGGTAGACGACGCGTTCCCGGGGCTGGATGCGCTCATGACGAAGCTCCAAGAGGTGAAGGAGGAGGACTCGCAGATAATGGTCGAGGTCATCGCCCTGTCCCATGGGACCGTGGACGACGTCCAGCTGAAGGATGGGACGACGGCGAAGAAAGGAGAGTTGGTCATAGGAGACGACACGGGGGACATCAAACTCGTCGCCTGGAGAGACCTATCTGGGAGGCTTTCGGGCATCCAGCCCGGAGAGAGGCTCAGGTTGGTGGGGGTGTCGATAAAGTCCACGAAGACGGGAGGCCGGGTTCTGCAGCTATCAGCCTTCAGTGTGGTAGAGAGGATCCGAGAGCGGAGCTAGGCCTTCGAGCGTCTCAGGGCCTCGTACTCATAGACGAACACCAGCACGAGGGCTATGACAAAGAGGGCGATCATCGCCGTGCTGATGAAGTTGTAGTAGCTGGTGATGCTGAGGAACGGGAACAACTTACAGATGGCGACTCCGGCGTCCGATATTAAGCGTTGCTGGGAAGCAAGAAGGACGGCCGTGGTTTCATGATGAGGCTTTTATCCCCAAGCCATGACGGCGTGCCCAGTGCCGAGGTGGCCTAGCCTAGTTATGGCACCAGGCTACACCCGACGGGGTGAAACTCATAATCCTGGGCTGGGAAGAGTGATCTGGGGGTCGAGGGTGCGAATCCCTCCCTCGGCACTATCTCTGGGAAAACACTGAGAGCCACGGGTGGGATTCGGACCCACGACATCCACCTGTTTGGGTTCGCCTTACCAAGGTGGCGCTCTAGCCACTGAGCCACCGTGGCACTCGGGCCGGCACCGACTGAACTTGATTCTTAACCTTTCGAAGACAGAAGCGCGAAAGGCTGGCCGCTCCTCGTCTCTGTGCTGTCGCAGCCGACGCGCTGTGACCCAGGCCCCTTCCCGTCGACGAAGGACCCTGCGGCCTTCTCGGCCCCGGAAGCGTGTGGGGGCAGGACGGGCGTCGTCGGAGTGAGTCGCGGTTACCCTTGGCCGCTGGCGCGGCCTGAGGGCGACCGTCGTGCTTCCTTTCAGAGGCCCACGAAGTCGATAGGGGGCGGCCTCTGGTCTCGTGTCGTTTGAGGCCCCGAGGGGACGCCTATGGCCACGAGGTGTGGGACTTCCATATGAAGGGAGAAGGCTACGAAGTCATAGAGCGCGAAGACGGGCTCGTCGACCCGTCGGAGGTGGCGCCCGAGGTCTACTTCGCCCAGTTCGAGGAGTGGCCCGAAGCGGAGAGGAAAGGAATCGCCTATGTGAGGGGGAGGGTACTCGACGTCGGGCGCGGGGCAGGTAGGGTCTGCCTATACCTTCAGAGCCGCAAGAACCTGGAGGTAGTCGGCGTCGACAACTCGCCGCTCGCCCTCAAGGTGGCGAAGGCCAGGGGCGTCAGGAAGACCAGGCTGCTCGCCTTCAAGGACGTCGACTTCGCGCCTCGGTCCTTCGACACGGTGGTGATGTACGGCAACAACTTCGGCCTGTTCGCGAACAGGCGGCAGGCGAAGCGCCTCCTCAGGAAGCTCCATGCCATGACCACGGCCGCCGGGAGGATAGTGTGCTCCAGCGTCCCCCCACAGGACGGACGGCCCGGACCACCTGCGCTACCAGAGATGGAATAGGGCCCGCGGGAGGATGCCTGGACAGGTGAGGATTAGAGCGAGATATCGGGCCTTTGTCGGAGAGTGGTTCGGCTACCTCTGGTCTCGCCGGAGGAGATGAAGGGAATCGTCGTTGGGATGGGGTGGCGCGTCGGCCGCGTCATACTCTCGAAGGAGGGTCCGCTATACGTAGGGGTCCTGCAGAAGGAAGCCGGGCGGCCTACCTCTCGGCGACCTGGGCCGGCTTGAGGTACACCCGGCGGTACACCCAGGAGTTCCCGAAGCGCTCCCTCTTGATGTGTTGCCTGTCTGCCAGGCGGGCCAGGTACGTCGAGATGGTGCTCAGCTTCACCGGCTGATCATACCTCTCCTCGAACTCCCGAGCCACGTCCGACGACGAGAAGTCGCCAGCCGCGAACGTCGTTTCCAGTAGCGTCTGTACCTTGCCGAAGAAGGTCCCCTCGTCCGGCGCCCGGTGGGCGGGCTCCATGGGGACGTCCATGACTTCGAGCATTTCCATGGCCTTCATCAGCTTGTCCCTGGAGACCGAACCCTCCAGCGCGAGCGTGTACTTCGTCCCTTCGTCGTCCTCCAGCTCAATCTTGATCCGTTTCCGCAATGCTTTGCCCTGCCGGTGCCTCAGGCCCCGATTTAGCGGTGGCAGGTGTGAACTTGTGAACCTGCCTGTCAGTTAGTTGGACGGCGTATTGATAGCAGGGAGAAAGTTCACTGGGGTTCACTGGGGCCTTCGCCAGGATGGGCTTGGAGCGGCTCCAATGGAAACAAAGGGGTCAGATTCTGGCTATTCACAGGTTCTGGGTCTGGACAGGCTCCAGTGGAAATAGTGGGGTCCCTGCAGGGCCTTCCCAAGACGGCGTTCACCGGTGTTCACTATCGATCCCCCACCCCACCGTTTCCAGTGGAGCCTATCTCCCGAACAAACAAGCACGCCGCGGTGTCGTCTACACACCAGTAGCTGCCATGTCTAGACCCCAAGGTATATCCAGTCAAGACCGCTAACCGAGTACGGGCCCCTTTACTTACGTAAGATTGACTTCTTCTATTGGGCTCCTTTAGAGTGGAAACAAGCGAAGGGTTGGGGAGGGGGTGCGTAGGCCTGCCTACCAGACTAGGGTGGAGGGGGTGGGGGGTTGTCTGCAAGCCGGCGACGGCCTTCATCGGTCAGCTGGTAGACGAAGGGCTTGGACGAGTCGTCCCTCTTTACAAGGCCCAGCTCGAACAGCTGTTTCATCAGACGGGCAGTGTGCTCCCTGGACTTCTGGAGGACATCGGTGAGCTGGCGGGTGTCCCTGGGGCTCCCGCCCAGGATCCTCAAGGCAGCAAGCTGGGTCTCGTCCAAAGCGAGCTCCACCCCGGGAGCGCCGACCACCGGTTCAGGCTCTCCTGATGCCTGCGTTGTCTGTGATGCCTGTGACTCTGAGCGTGACTTTGGTTGTTCCTGCTGTTGCGTGGTGGGTGCGGGCTCGGTCACAACCGTGGAATTCGCCTGCACAGAGGATTGAGGAGGGACCTTCGGCGGAGGCGAGGCAACACGGGGGGTGGGCGGAACCAAAGCCGACGACGTTACTCTGGCCTGAATGACCTCCACCCTGCCCATGACGTCCAGAATGCGCTCGTCCTGCTTCTTGAGACGCTGTTCCAGCGAGGACCAAAGATCATGACCGAGGTCGTTCGACGCGTTGATTCTTTGGGAAATCTGCCTATACCTCAGCAGCAACGCGAAGGAAAGGGCGACAAAGAAGAAGGACGCAGTCAGAAGAGCGTAGGTAGAAAGCGTGTCCATCTGTGACTTCGTGATGTTTGGTTGTGATATAAGCGTGATGTTTCCAGCGCAGAAGCTGTTCTTTGTGACCTCACTAAGCCGCCCCCACACATTTGACCCAGGCCATCCCCGCACCAAAGCCCAAGACGGCGTTCGGGGAGTCGAAACTCCAACATCGACGTTGCCGGCAGCCGACAAACCCTCTCATATCGTTCTCAAGGCGGGAAGAGGACCCGCTTAGGAGGACTCGCACGAGCAGGAGGCGCGCTTCAAGGAGAAACAAAGGGCCCCAACACACCCCTGATCAAACAAATCCACGCCCGACGCAAGGGTGGGTCGTGATTTATCACACCACTCACATCACAATTCTCTTGACCAATTCACGCAACACCCCCGCAAGTCTGGCTGTTTCTTCTTCTGACAGCGTTCTCACCCCACTGCCAGCTACGTCAAGCAGTCGCCGTACATCGTCGGGCTTGACAACTCCAAGCCAGACTCCAATTAGAAGGGTAACAACCGAACTCTTAACGTTCTCCCTGGCCTGCTGGACCGTTCGAAAGTACGAGCCAATGGTAAGCGGCCCGCTCGCCCCCTTCGTGCGACCCTGGGAAGCCTTCGAGGCAGCCTCCACATACTTCATTTCACCATGGGCCACCCGCACATACAACCGCAGGACCTCGAGTTGCCTGGGCGTTAACGTGGACTGTTCGACCAACGACTCTGGTAGGCTCAAGTCCCATCCACGTTTTACAGGTTTGTATTAAACCAACACAGCGCTGGTTTTCCGAAACTTCTAACAAACCACTGGCATTAATGTATGACCCACACCTAAGCCACGGCTAAACTGAAATAAACACCAATCGGCCCCGAACACCACGACATGCTACCTTATCTACTCGAAATAACAGACGGATGGGTGAGCAAGGTTGGGTAGAAGACGCAAGAAGACCCTCCGAATGGTCCACAAAACCCTCCCGAAAGTATTCGCCTGCCCCAAATGCGGTCTGATTTCCATCCGCATCACATCTGAGCAGGACGAGCCATCACAGGATTTCGTGTTCCGCGTCACATGTGGCAACCCCAACTGTCCTCTCCACGCAGGCCGGGAACTGAGATACTCAACAAAGAGGGCCGACATAGACGTCTACAACACATTCGTCGACGACTATGCCAAAGCCGGGGTCTGACTTGTTCGAGCTGGGCCCGGTAGAGAGACGCCTTACCGATGAGACGAAGAAGCACCCTATCTGCGCAGCGCTGATTGACCCAGAGGACTTCGATCCGAAACAGGCGGCCGAGACCGCCAGGAAGTCAATCAAGGCTGGGGTTTCTTTGATTCTGGTGGGCGGGTCCACCCTGGCGAGCCAAGGAAGGCTGGATGACGTGGTAAAGGAGATTAAGAGTCACATGCAACGTGACAAGTCACAAGTTCCCATCGTGCTTTTCCCAGGAAACATCACAGGAGTATCACGTTTCGCAGACGCCATTCTGTTTAGTTCTCTCCTTAATTCGACCAACCCATACTTCATCATAGGGGCCCAGGCATTGGGTGCCGTCGAGGTGTACAAGAGCAAGATCGAAAGCATCCCGATGGCCTACCTGGTGTTCGGCAACAACAGCACCACCAGCTTCATCGGCCAAGTCAACCCCATACCCGCATCGAAGCCGAACCTCGCCGTGATCTACGCGCTGGCGGCCAAATATCTCGGGATGAGGACCTTGTATTTGGAGGCGGGGAGCGGCTCGGGCGAACCTATCTCCCAGGAAACGATCCAGGCGGTGAAGAACGTGTACGACGGGCTGTTGATCGTCGGCGGGGGAATCACAGGTCCGGACGCCGCTTCCAAGGCAGCGAAGGCAGGAGCCGACGTGCTCGTCATAGGAAACCTCCTACAGTCGTCCGGCTTCGAGGGGAAGCTGAAGCAAATCGTGGCTGCGGCCGGGCCTTAGTGTTCTCGAAGCGGGGCGGTAGGAGCGGGCGGCGCTCCCCACCACTGGAGAACCTATTGAAGGAATCGTGGTCGTACAGCGTGGTCGTCCTCTGGATGACAGCGTTCAATCGGCAAACTCGGTCGCCAGATGCGGATTTAACTTACTGCCGCTCCTCTATCGAGACACGCGCCCCACAAACATGGCGATAAGGTGGAGGAGACAGCGGAAAGAATCACCAAGACGCTCAAAGAGGCGCGAGACGAAGAATCTAGGGCTACTTACATTCTCGTCAAGACCAAAGCCGTCAAAGGCCTCTCTGCAGGTCTGGGAGACGCCATCGACGAAATGGCAGACGGCGAGGCTAAAGAGATCCTGCTCCATGTTAAGGGCGGGTTGGACTGGATGTGGAGAAGGAATCCTTTCCCATCGACGAAGCAGTCAATCACGAAAGGCTGAAACCAACGCAAATCCGAAAGGCCGACGACCCTTGGGCCCAGCCTTAGAACTGGGATCAGAAGTCTTCCAGTACACCGGCAAACTCCCCGACGCCACGACCGGACTCTACTACGACGGGGCGAGGTACCACAACTCGACGACGGGGAGGTTCATCACCGAAGACTCCTACAACGGGACGAAGACCGACCCGATTTCGCAGAACAAGTACATCTATGGAGGGGACAACCCCATGAGGTACGTGGACCCCACAGGGCACTACTTCTTGTCAGCCTACAGGCTGTACGTCGTGGGGGCGAAAAGTCGCCTGCAGGGTGCCCAAACCTGCGCATCGCCCCTCCCTACGGCGCCAGCCCGCCCGAGCCTGGGCGCTTTCTGACCGCCGCCGGACGCACGCGGAAGCCGGGACGCCCCTCGGCCGACCCATGTACAATTATGTTCACGATTGGCTAAATCTGTCATTGCGCAGGCCTTCCGACCGGTTCCAAAATGTCCCAGGGCCTTGCTCTAAGCGACCGACGAGGCATCACCACCACCGCCGCGGCGGTGGCGATTGCAGTCATAGTGGTCGTGGCGGCGGGCTCCGCGTACTACGCCCTCGACGTCCGCGGCGCAAGCACTTCGACCAAGGAAATCGTCTTCGGTGCGACACTGTCCATGACCGGCGACCTCCAGGCCTTTGGCCAAGAGCAGAACTGGACGCTGTCTCTGGCGGTACAGATGATCAACAGCTACGGAGGGAT
>JAJZIG010000123.1 GCA_021851265.1 archaeon
GACGCGAAATCCCTGCTCTTGAGGAGCCCAAGCGGGACGTGCTGCATGGGGGTGACGGTGAATTCGAACGGGAGCCCGTTGTCGAGGACAGAGTTGCTCATCCTGTTGATCAGACCCACCGTGTCCCAGTTGTCTTCGGGGGTTTCGGCCGCCTGCCCCACCTGGACCGTGAAAGCAGGCCTCCAGTAGTATTTGTTCATGACATAGGTCCCCCTCCAGACGATGTCGGACCACGACCCGTCCGGGCCGACTTTGAGTGGAAGCGTCTTGTTGGGCATGTGCATCCTCGCCAGGCGGTCGCTCCCCGTCTCGATGCCGACCTGCAGGCCGATCCAGTTGTTTCTCCCAGCCCTCATGACCGAGGACATCTTGCGCATCAGGTCTGGATAGGCAGCTGGAATCGAGATCCTGCCGTGGGTCGGATTGGTGTGGGTGATACCCGGAATGGCCATGACAGCCCTCATCAGGTCTAGGATCGCGTCCTCGTTGGGGACGTAGTTGCGCCCGTGCTGGTAGGCGAAGACTTCGTCTGTGTGGAGCCAGGCACTGCTCTGGCCAGAGCGGACGTTGACTTCGATTTCGCGCCTCGCTTTTTCAGGCGAATAGTAGCGTAGAGGCCTGAGCGTGACCTCGCAGAAGTCGCAGCCTATGCCGCACCCGCGCATGATTTCTGTCATCCCCTTCACAGAGGGGTGGACTATGTCAGGGATATCGTCGAGAGACGGGAACTGCTTCGAGAACTGGTACCGACTTACGAACTTGGAATTGGGCTCCCACTCCTTCCTGAAGTTTGCGTCGAAGGTCTGATACCCCCTGAAGAACTCTGTCTTCTCTGTAGAGTCGTCGGAGAGGTACCGGAAGAGGTCACCGGCTATATCGTCAGCTTCGCCCTGGAAAGCGAAGTCAATCCGGTTCTTGTCGAGTTCCTCTGGCCGGACGGTCAGCTCCCAGACCCCGGGCCCGCCGACGAGAAGTTTCGCCTTCTTCCCCGCCCTCGCTTTGTTCACCCGCGCGAGCAGGGCTTCGAAGTCCCTCTGGACGTAGGCGCGCGCCCTGGTCTCGAAGAAAACCGCGTATGACATGGTCAGCGGCCCAAGGCCTAGGGGGTCCATGGTCGAGACGCCGATCACCTCCGTATCGTCGTCTACGAACTCTGAGATATGGTCCTCGTGAGCCACGACCACCTCGTCGCTGGTGAACTCCTTTAGCAGGGACGCCTCCAGCTTCCTGATGGCGTAGGGGGCGAGCGCTGCCCTCCCATCGGCGTCGGGAGGAGCGGGACCCTTGAGGAATGAATAGATGGCGCCAGGGAAGGCGCTCGTGGGCGCGCTGGCTAGGAAATCGAGCAGTGGGACGCTTCTGTAGCTGCGAGAGAGGGTCGTGTCTGATACAAGCACGAACCGGGCCATATCTGCACGTCCGAAATCAGTGACCCGGAGCTTAAAAAATCCTACAGATAGCCTTGAGTTCGATCTAGCCCCGCCTGGAGAATCTTGGTGGGAGAGCGGCCCGTCTCGGCCGAGAGGTCGTAATCGTTCGCGTCGTATCCCGCCCTGCAATAGGAGTCCCTGTACTTGATGACAAGCCATGCCTCCCTCGAGGGACCCAGCCCTTTGGTCCGCACGAGGGCGAAGGAGCCCTTTAGCTTCTGGCCGAATAGGACGAACTTCAGGTTACCCTCGCGCAGCCCCGAGACGGCCACTTCGTCCGCTTCGTCCCTGTCCTTGACTGCGCGGCGCGTTCCTGAGGTTTCGACTTCGGGAGCGTAGGTTCCCTGGTCCCAAATCATGACGGCGCTCGCCCCGTAGCTGCCCCCTGGGATCACCCCCTCGAACCGCCTGTATTCTAGCTCATGAGGTCCGGCCGGTATGGCGAGCCTCCTCGCAGAGGGGTCCAGGGAAGGCCCCTTTGGGACAGACCATGACGGCATCACTCCGTGCGCCTCCAACCTCAGGTCATAGTGGAGAGACCTGGCCCTGTGCTTGTGCACGACGAAGAGGAGAGGGCCCCTGTCCGTGCTGACTTCGCCAGGCTAGCTTTGCTGGCGTCGCCAGCTGTGCTCCGGTTCGTAGCCGAGCATCCTCCTCGCCTTGTCTATGGAGAGCAGTGTCTCGTTCCTGCCGAGACTCTTCTTCACTGGGACCTGTGGGAAGGCAGAAGCCAGGAGCTCCTCGTCGCTCGCGGCCATAACCGTGTCCGAGTTTGCGATGATGAAAACCTCCGCGCCCTTGATTTTCACTTCGAGCGCCCTTCGCACAGCCTGGGCTGCGTCTCTGGCGTCGATGTACCCCCAAAGGTTCCACTTGCGGATATTCGGGTCACCCTGGAAAGCTCCGAACTTCTCGTAGTCGTTGGGCTCTATTATGTTAGAGAATCGCAGCGCCACTATCTTCAGGTCAGGGTCCCACCTGCAGTACTGTTCGGCCATCCTCTCCCCCATGATCTTGCTCAGCGAGTAGGTGCTCTCGGGTCGCCCGGCATACTCCTCGTCCACCGGGAGGTAGGGGGGCGGGATGTCGAAAGGGAGGCCCAGGACTGTCTCGCTGGACGCCCACACGAGGTTCTTGATCGCGAGCCGGGCCGATGCCTCGAACACGTTGTAGGTGCTCATGACGTTGTTCTCGAACGTCACCGAGTTGGTGAACAGCCTTGAGTCAGGGATCGCTGCCAGGTGCACCACCCCGTCGACGCCGTGGGGGCCGCGCTCGACCGCCGCCAGGGAGTCCATGGCCTGGCCGTAGTCAGCGAGGTCGGCCTGTATGGAAGGGCAGAGCTCTTCCGCCGGCTTCTTCTTGTCCACGTTGAACACCTCGTAGCCGTGCTCCTTCAGGTCCCTGATGCATGCCCTGCCCGCCTTCCCGCTGCCGCCGGTTACCACCACCCTGGTCAATCTCAACTCGGCCATGTGGTCTCTGTGCGCAGAGGAGAGGGACCGGCCCTCCGGTACCTGTATCTTTCAAAGAACAACTCCACTCCGTGCTGGTCGAACTTGAAGACGACCTCCAGCCGAGCGGCCCCTTCTAGGGTGAAGAAGCGCGCCTCTTCACCCTCCCCGCCATCTGGGACAAGTACGATGTTGTTGCCTATGTCCTCCCCCGAGAGCATCAGGAAGCTACCGGCCTTCTTGACCTCGGCGACCAGCGTGTCCTTGTACGTCGTGTACTGGCCCTCGAGCCTCCTCAGCAGCCGCTCCAGCCTGACCGCCCGTAGCTCCTCAGGGTCGGCTCCCGCAAGGAGGGACACGGCAGACATCCCGAGCAGCCCCATGCTGTAGCCGGTGCCGTTGGACAGCAAGACTACCCCGGACCTGATGTCACGGACGTACTCCATGTCTGAGGTATAGACGTCCACCGAGCCGCCGTGGCGAACGACCTTGTGCCCGTGGAAGTCTGGGATTATCATCAAGCCGTATCCATAGGAGTCCCCCCCGTAGTTTTCGGCGGACCACTTCGCGTAGGGGGTCTCCATCTTGGAAAGGATGTCCCAGGAGACCACCCTCTTCCCCTCGAACTCTCCGCCGTTGATCAGCATGGTCACGTAGTTTGAAAGGTCTGCGGCGCAGCTCATGATCCCTCCCGCCGCGCCGCTCCCGTATGGGATGGGGGTGGGCGTCACCTTCGCGCCCCTTATGGCGTATGGGGTGGCGACGTCAATATCGGTGGAGATGTCAGACCTCGCGAGGAAGGTCCTCTTCATGGCCAGCGGCGCAAGGACCTCGGCTCTGAGATAGTCGAACCAGTGGCCGCCGCTCACCTTCGAGACTATCTCTCCAAGGAGGACGAATCCCTCGTTGAGATAGTGGAGCCTCGCCCCCGGCTTCGACACGGTCCAGTCGTCCACCCCGTCCAAGAAAGAGGACATGTCGTCGAGGCTTGCTATGGGGAGCCAGTGATGGTACTCTCTGAACGCGCTGAACAGAATCACCTCCAGCGAGCCCAGGCCCGGGATCCCGCTCGTGTGGGAAAGCAGGTGGTGTACCTCGACCCCTTGGAAGGCTTTCTGCTTGAGAGGGATGTACTTGGTGACCTGGTCGTGGAAGTCCATCTTGCCTGACTCCACGAGCTTGCCGACCGCGAGGGCGACGAATGACTTCGTGATCGAGCCGATCCCATAGAGTGTCTGCGGCGTCGCCGGGCTGGCGGCCCCGGCGTCCTTCCAACCGAAGCCTCTCATATGCACGACCTTCCCATCCTCGATGACTGCCGCTGAAACGCTGGGGATCTTGGTCTCGCTCATTCTCGCGAAGACCAGGTCGTCGAATCTCTGCGCGTCGAAAGCTACCACAGGAGGAGTCGCCGGTCGCCGGTTAAAAGAGATGCCATGAACGTGCTTCACCAGTGCGACGAACGCTCGAGGATGTACCGGTAGGCGTTACCGTGCATGACCCCGTCCGCCCAATCTGGGGTAAGTCCAGCACCTACCAGTGCCTTCCTGAGCTTACCCACCTTGGAGACGTCACCGATTTCCTCGGGAGCGCTTGACATCCCCAGGAAGTCTGTCCCCAGGGCAGGCGCTGCCGGGCCGCCCACCTTGATGAAGCGCTTGGCATGGTCGGCGAGCCTGGCAGGCGTGAACGGGCGGCCGATGCAGCTCCGGATGAAGGTGAGTCCCACTATTCCACCCCTCCGCCCCGTCTCGCGTATCAGCTCATCCGAGATGTTCCTCAGATTGGGCTGGACCCCTGCGGCGTCAG
>JAJZIG010000124.1 GCA_021851265.1 archaeon
ATCTCGTCCCTGGCCTCCGGCCTGCTCGAGATCCCCGGGACCAACCTGGTCGACATGTACTACATCCTGACGAACCCTCAGGCCCGGTTGCGATTCGCCGAGCTGGTCCACACCGAAGGAATCCGGCAGTTCGTGCTGAACGAACTCCCCCGTCTCACGAACGTCCGCTACTCTCAGGACCGCGTCTCATCCACCCTCAATCGATTGGGGAAGATCACCAACAACAACCTCCTCCGCCTGACCCTCTGCCAGAGGGTGAGCCCAGTCGACTTCCGCACGCTCCTCAACCATCGCCTGGTCATCGTCAACCTCTCGAAGACCAAGATAGGGAACGAAGCATCTCGTTTCCTGGGGGCGATGGCCTTCGCCCGTCTCTGGCTTGCCGTCTTGCAGCGGGGGGTGACGGGCAGGCACACCGCGCTGTTCGTGGATGAGTTCCAGAACTTCGTGACCCCCAGCATCGCCCATGTCCTGACGGAGGCCCGCAAGTTCGGCCTGCATCTCATCATGGCGAACCAGTACCTTGAGCAGATCCCGGACGAGATCCGGTCAGCGGTCATCGCCAACACCGACGCCTGGGTTTTCTTCCGGATGGGAGTGGAGGATTCCCGAAGGGCAGCCGATATCTCGCGCCCGGGTCGAAGGGGGTGGACAGAGGAGACCCTGCGCGCCCTTCCCCCTTACCGTGCGCTCTTCGTCCAGGGGAACCGCTTGGAGATGCTGACCACCTTCCCTCCTGCGAAACCGGAACGGGACGTTGCAGAGGTCGATGCCATCGTGACTTCATCGACCCGACGTTACGCTGCGGAGGAGACCTCAGGAGCATCCCCCTTCCTGGTGGGCGATGAGCAATGCCTTGCCGTCCTCAAGGCCCTTCAGGGGGGCCCTAGGACCCGTGTCGAACTGAGCCAGAACGTCCCTCTCCATCCGAATGAGATCTGGGATGCCATCCTTCGGTGCCGGCAGTTGGGGTACCTCGACTTTGACCGGACGAACCAGACGAACGTACTCACGGAGAAGGGTCGCCAGCACCTGGGCAAGGGAGCGTGGAAAGGAGGGGGAGGCGCCAGCCACGACGGGTTGAAGGAGCAAGCGGCTGCCTTCCTGGTATCGCAAGGCGTCGAACAAGTCCAAGAGCCCGAACAGGGTTCCAGGAAGGAAGCACCGGACCTCACCCACGGCGAGCATGGGGTCCAGGTCAATGACGAGATCGAGACCACGGGTGAGAACGTCGATCAGGTCGTCAAGAATCTGGAGAAGGCTTGCGGCAAGCCCGTGCACTTCTTCGTCCCGGATCTCAAAGTGGCAGGGAATGTCTTCAGGCACCTTGTGGGGAAGACCGGCTACTCGGTGTTTGTCTGGACCGGTGTGAACTCGTTCCGTCGCGTGTCTCGAGATGAGATCAAGGAGGACGATGAGGCATCTCCAAGTGTTCTCCAAGACTCAGATCCTTCTGGTGCCGACCAATCCGGAGGCTCTACCGAGGAGGAGAAGAACCCCGAGGAGGGGCATAGTGGATTCTCTGAACCCGCCATTCTCTCCCCTCCTTCGTCTGCTGGAGTGGAACGCATCACTTCTGAGGAGGCGACGACGCAGGGAAGTGCTGACGTCGAGGGACAAAGCGGTCTCACCTACATGCGGAAAGAAGCCCTGGGCTTCTGTGACAGGTTGAAGCAGTTGGGGAAGGCAATCGAGGTGGACCACGAGCCAGCACTGTGGCTCAAGGACCTCCTTGTCTACTATGACGGATGGGATGAGGCGAAGCTTGGGACCCTGTTGGGTCTCCTCGGCATTGGGACCAAGCGTGTGCGGCTCTCAGGAGAGCGTGGATCGGTCTGCTTCCCATGGTCCCAACGGCTTGGCATTTAGTGGATTGGCCAGTTTTGGCAGATGCTGAAAGCTGGCTTTCCACTGAATACCTTGGTGCGCGACCTCGCTTTGCCTGCCACTACCGGAAGTGCACGCATGATGCCCCGGGGAGGGCATTATCTTGACAGGGTCGGTAGTGCGAACAGCCCGAGAGGGTGCGCTGGCTTCGGCGTATTACCTAGGTTAAGTATTTCAATGGCCCTGATAACCTACCTATAGGTTAAATATTTAAATGCCTGTTATAACCTAGGTATGGGCCGGACAAACATCAAGAACGTAAGGGTCATCAAGCGTCTCCTCGAAAAACCGGGAGGGGAATGGACCAAGTACGCCTTGGCCAAGGCCGCGGGATGCGCCCAACCATGGGTCATAGAGTATCTCAGAGGGCTCGAGAAGAGAGGGCTGGTCGACGGAACGAAGGTCGTTGACCAGATAGCACTTGCCAAACTTGGAGCTTCGATTGCGCGGGGACCCCTGAACACCGTGGAGTGCCACCATCAGCATCCCGTCGAACTCCTGAAGGCAATGGAATCCGACTACGCAGTGACTACCACCTACGCGGAGAACGAGGTCACCCATCTACTGTTCAGGACTCGGTGCGACGTCTACGTCACTGAGCCGGCCATGAAGTGGCTCCTTGAGAGGATCAGGAAGGAGGGTCTGCTGGGAAGAGGGAACTTGCGGCTGATGATCCCCTGCGACCCTGCGGTGATTACAGAAGCTTCTGTCATTCACGAGCTCAGGATCGTGAGCCGGGGTCAACTCATGCTTGACTTGATGAAAGAGGGAGGGGTCTGCGTTCAGGCCGTTGAAGAGATGGTGAAGCAGGATGTACGATAGGAGAGAGACGGACGTCTCATTCCGCTACCTTTCGCGGTTGGCCCAAGACCTCGACGTCGACCGCTGCCTGATCGGGGGGTGGGCGGTCTACTACACGGTATCTTCCTTGTACTCGGCTGAAATCGGCAGGGAGTATCTGGGTTCGCGCGACATTGACATTGGGCTGCCCGATGTTGTGGCATTCGGGGGGGTCAGCGAATACATCCTCGGGAAGCTTGGATTCGAGCGACTCTCCTTCCGTTACGTAAGGCAGCTTGACTACGAGACCGGGAGGGAATTGTCGAAGGAGGAGGCCCGTGAACTCCCCACCCACATGGTGGTCCCGATGTACATCGACCTCCTGCTCCCTTCCGTAGGCCCAGAGACCCGGGGAACCCTCGGTTTCACCCCTCCCGATGAACAGCTCTTGAAGGTGGTTTTCGAGGAACGGGGGCAAACTCGAAAAGTCCGGATGGGCAACTTGCCTGTCCCAGTCCCCAGTCCTCCACTCCTGCTCGCCATGAAGGTTCATTCTGTCGGAACGAGGGGGATGGAGCACAAGAGAGTGAAAGACCTCTGTGACATCGCTGCCCTCTGCCTCTACAGCGGAGAGAGCATGGACAGCGTCATCCAAGCGGCTTCAGCTTGGCTCGATGCTTCGAAGGTTCAGAAGGGCCGCAGGGCTATCACGGCGGAAGACAAGAAACAGGCGGTCTCGGCGACAGGGATTGCAGATGGGACCCTCTCAGCTCTGCTGGAGCGGATCGGCTTGCAGTAGTGGGGTTTGAGCAGGTCCTAACCCCTGGCACTGACCGTTGTGGCCTTCCCGCATGGGCACTGGTAGCTCAGGTTGGAGATCACGACGCCGGGATGCATCCCGACGATGATCGGGCGTCCGCACCCCGGGCACCTGATGGTGTCGTCTGCAGGTGGGGTGGCTTTCGAAGATCGCTGGGTCTTCTTGCCATCCTTCAGGGTTGCACGCTTGCTCATTCGGGTGTCGCCTCTTCGTCCGCGTCTGCAACGTGAATAGGGGCCGGGGGCAAGCTTGCGGGCGGCGCCTCCCCAGGAAGTATCCGGCGGACCAGCGTCACGCTCACCCGCCAGTGGTGTGGATGCGTGTGCCCATCTTCCGGAGGCACATCGACTGAAACGGTCCTGCGATTCATGCGGGTCACAACTCCACGCAGGGCTCGCCCATTCCGGTGGTCTTCGAACTCCACCCAGTCCCCTGTCCTGAGACCGGCCAACTGCTGGGCTTCCCGGGCCCTGTGCTCCTCCCAGATCACTTCTTGCAGGATACGGAACTCCTCCAGTGACAGACGTCTGACGATTTCCTTCCAACCCTCCCGGTTCATGCTGTCCACTCGTTCCACCCAGGATAGCGCATGGCTTTAGAAGCCGTCGGGTGATGGATGGACGCACCATGACCTCCCGCACCCCCTACCCCAGTGCCCCCAATCGACTGTGGATCGCGGGAACGGTCGTGTTGACCGGAAGACCTGGGGAGCAGCCCGGGGTGTTCATGGTGATACTGGACGCCGGGACACGGGAGGCCCTCTCCTGGGGTTTCCTCGAAAGAGGTTCTTCCGAGGCCGGGGTGCGGGTCCTGGAACAGGCGATCATGGCCAGATTTCGGGAGGGGCACCCGCCTGGCGTGCTCCATTTGCGAGTCCATGGTAGAGACATGCGACTGGGCCCGCGCTTCGTCGAGCGAAGCGAGGGCTTGGGTTTCGTCGTGGAGGTGTTCCCGAGACGGCCCTACGATCCCCTCTTCAATAGCTTCTGGGGCCGACTGATGGCCGACTACCCATCAATACAGAGAGCCGTCAGTCTCAGGACCTTGGTGCGAGATCTGGATGAGGCGCTCAAAGACTACAACGCCAGGCGTCCCCATTCTTCGCTCTCCTACCTCACCCCAAAAG
>JAJZIG010000125.1 GCA_021851265.1 archaeon
ACCGCGGGCCCAGCTCTCGAGCCGCTGACGTTCCTCCGAGGTTAGGGAGAGGGGCGGGGCCACGCGCACAGAGCGCCATAGGTCTGCCCGGATATAAGCATAGTCAATTAGAGGACACTACACTAGCAGGCAGATCTAGCCTGTCACGTGAAGCCACAAAGACACGGAATCGCGCCTGAATCCATCCGCTGCACTGCCGACTCAGCGAGGCAACAACTATAAAGGGGCTCCATGAAATGCGAGCCTTTCGATAGTCACGCAAGGCTGGTGCAGGATGCAGTTCTTTGTCTCCAAGAACCACAACAACCTGAACCGGCTCCCCTTCTCGCCCGAGACCGTCAACCCTCGACTCTGCCTCAACCCAAAGTACGGGGTCCGCCTGGTGAGGCCCGCCAACAAACTGGAGATTCTGCTGGACAGCGGAGCCTTCCAGGATATCAACGACCACAAGCGCTTGACTTTCGAGGCGGCCCTCCAGCGCCAGCTCAACTTCGAGGAGCGGGTCGGGTTCCAGTCGAAGTACCTTGTGAGCTACGACAGGATTGTCGACGAGACCTTCAACAAGGATGGGAAGCGAGTCAAGTTGCGGGTAGATGGACGGACAGCGCGGAAGTACGTCGACCAGACAATTGACGCAGCAAAACACCTAGCTGACCGCCGAGCGGAACTGAGACCCCGCCGTTTGGTTCTGAGCAACCAGGGAGTCAGCCCCGGCCAATATACTCGGTGCGTCAAGGAGGTGCTCTCCTTTTCGGAGGAGCAGGATGTCATCGGTATGGGTGGTCAGTGTATCGTTGGGCAGCGACCCGGATTGACCAAGGATTACTTCGAGGTCTTGAAGACCATCCTGCCGATGATCCGAAGGAAGCGGGTTCGCCGACTGCACGTCTTCGGGGTGGGGACATTCCCGGTGTTAATCAAGACCCAGGCAATGTGCTCAAAGTTCGGGATTGTTCCGAGCTACGACACAAGTGCTCTCGAGATCAATGCACGCTGGGGGAAGGTCGCCGTACCACCCAATGTTCAGGACTGGCTGCCGACTCTCCATGTGACTCGAGTGTTCGGGCTCGAGGACAAGTTCGAGTTGTTCCACCCCCGGGACCTCGCCCTCCTGAACATCCGGCTGGCCACTCATTTTTGGGAGGAGATCAACAAGATGTACCCTCTAAGGAGGGACTATTGAGAGGTCGCACTATGCCCGCGAGTTCCGCCTCACCGCGACCTCCACTGAAACCGGCTCCCCCGGGATCCATCGTTCCCGGCTCGATGAAGTGGGAGGGCTTCATCCGAGCCTACGAGACATCCATCGGTCATGCGTTCGACGACGAACAGAGGAAGGCAGTCCAACACGGTGCTGGACCACTCTTCATCATGGCGGGTCCTGGCTCGGGAAAGTCAGAGGTGATCGTCGCCCGCACCTTGAAGCTCGTCCTCGTCGACGGATCTGACCCCAGGTCCCTCCTCGTTACCACATTCACTGAGAAGGCTGCACGCAACCTCGAAGATAGGGTGTCCGACCGCCTTCTGCGGATGGGGTTCAAGACCACTTTGGACGAGCTCAACGTGGGTACTCTCCACTCTCTTTGTGACGGAATTATGAGGGACTTTCGCTACGAGTTGTACCATGACGTACGGCTCCTCGATGATGTCGAGCAGAGCTTCTTCATCCACAAGGAGCTCCACGACTGGCTCCAATACACGCCTCGCGAGTTCTGGGACGCATTCCAGTTCCTACACAAGACCGCGAGTCACAAGTTCGGTCCGAACCTATGGCAGCGGGCGGACACGTTCAAGACCCTCCTAAACCGAGTCACCGAGGAAGAAGTCTCTCTGGAGGCTCTCCTCGCCTCCGAATCTTCCCACTTGCAGAAGCTCGGTGAGGGGATCGACATCTACCGGAAACGGCTGGCTGAGCGGAGCCGATCTGATTTTGCTCATGTCCAGGAGCGATTCAAGACCTTTCTCTCAGGGCCTGTCGGAAAGACATTCCTCAAGGGGGATCCCGAGAGGCACATCCCACCCCTTACCTACGTCCTCGTCGACGAGTACCAGGACACAAACCCAATCCAGGAGAGCATTTACTTCGCGCTAGCGAAAGCCTGTAACGGGAACATCGCCGTAGTCGGTGATGATGACCAAGCGCTCTACCGATTTCGAGGCGGAACGGTAGAGTGTCTCGTTAGATTTAAGGACAAGTGCCAGGAGAAGCTCAAGCTCACCGTCGAAATCCGGCAGCTCCTGACCAATTATCGGTCCGTGAAGGAGATCACGGACTGGTGCGAACACATCATCACGGCACAGCCCGCGATGGTTGCAAAGGGGGCACGAGCATCGGGCAAGAAGCCGATGGAGAGCGACCGCGGACCGGCGGAAAACTATGTCCCGGTGCGGAGAATCGAGTCAAAGAAGTACGAGGACGTCGGAGTAGAGTTGGCCGCGATCATTCGCTCACTGATCGACCAAAAGTTTGTTCACGACCCCTCCGACATGGCGATTCTGCTCAAGAGCACCAAGGAGAGCCCGCGGAATGCGGGCCCGATTGTGGGCGCGCTTCGCCAGGCCAAGATACCCGTGTACAATCCGCGGTCCAAGGCCTTCCTCGAAGCCGAGGAGATCGCCGCGATGCTCGGCGGCCTCGTCCGGCTCGTCGACCAAAACTTGCTTATCGGCTCCTCCCTGGGGGGGCGGCTTACCGAGTCCATCGATGGATGGTGCCGCACGTGGGATCGGGTAACTCGTGACCACACCGACATCAAGGAGTACATCGAGCTGTTTTACGAGAAGTTGAAAGAGAAGCCTCTCGACACCTATCTGAAAATCGGCCTCATCGATGCCTTCTATCGGCTCCTCGCCTTCAACCCGTTCTCGGAATGGCAAGAGGATCCCGAGCGAACGTATCGCTTAGGACAGCTCTCCTCTATCCTCGAGGCGTACGTCTCCGTTGAGGGCGGGAGCTCGTTCAAGATGAGCTCACACCGGGACGGTCGACTATCGGAGGGCTGGCTCCGGGGCTCGTTTTACCCCCGATTGGTAGGGTTCCTGCATCGGGCCGAGCTGGACGACCCCGAAGACCAAGACTACCAGATCGTGCCTGGACGGGTTCAGGTGATGACGGTTCACCAGTCCAAGGGTCTCGAGTTCCCCATCGTCTTTGCCGGTTCGATCGCCAATGCCCCGAAGGAGGATGACTCGGCGTACATGCTCGAGGACCTCTTGGTCCCCCTCTCATCGAATCCCCGGACCCTGGTGTCCCGGAGTGAGCGAGCCATCCAAGACCTGGTGCGCTTCCATTACGTTCAGGCCTCAAGGGCGCAAGACGTCTTGGCCCTTGTTGGTACTTCGACACACTTCGACAAGGCTCGATCGAGCATCGGACTACCGGAGGAGGGCGGGCAGAATGGAGGAGCCTGAACTCGTCCCGCTGCGGTCTACCTCCCTCACGCCCGGACTCAAGCCAATCCCTCCCCGGGAAAACCGCTTCCCTCCTCCGAAGCGGCGGTACAGCGTCACTGCAGACATACTCTCGTACCGAAGGTGCAAGAGGCAATACGGGTTCTTTTCGCGACGGGGATATGTTAGCGCGCAGTCCGGCCAACTGTTTTTCGGAACCGTCATCCACCAGACGCTGGACAAGGCCCACGCGCACTTCCGCGGGGAGATTGAGGGTACTCACCCCGGGAGCATTCCTACCGAGAACGACATTAACGGCTACTTCGAGAAGGCCGCCGGGGCCCTCGAGGCGCAGGGAGTCCATCGCATGAGCAACGAATCCCGCGACAAAGCCCTAGCATATGTCCAAGAGTTCAATCGGAGCTTCGGCCCCGAGGTCTATCCGCGAATCATCGACACCGAGCACCGTCTCCAGAAAGACAAAGGCACGTACATTCTCCACGGCATAGTCGACGTTGTTGCGGCGCCGGAAGGCGCCTCCGGGTGGGATGGTTACGAGATCTGGGACTACAAGGGGGCCAAGCGACCGAAGAGGACGGATGACGGAGATCGAGACATGAAGAACTACGAGTTCCAGATGAGGGTGTACGCGCACCTTTACGAACTTCGGAACGGGGTTCGGCCGAAGCGCGCGATCCTCTGGTTCCTAGGCGAGCGAAGGCGGGAACACCAACAACACGCCGTAGACCTATCGGACACGAGCATCACGACGGCAGTAGGAGCTTTCGAGGAAACAGTCGAGGCGATCGAGTCGTCGATCCGATCTGATGACTGGAGCTCTATCTCCGTGGCTAACGCTCCTTCAATTGAGACATGCAACGCTTGCGATCTCCGTTGGAACTGCTCAGCTCGGGAAGGAAAGTATGATCTCAAATCTCGCGTGCTGTGAGCAGCTTTCCGCCACGCCTGAAACTGAGTTAGAACCTATCCGGAAACCGGTGAGTTGACCGACGTGCGCGGTCTGCTCGTTACGTGATCCTGGTCAACTTCCTTCTGAAAGCACTCTGGACAAAGGAAGTTCGCCGCCGGCGGATTGTCAGCGACTACGGCGGTCCAGCCTTTGCCCATGAAGAACCCGGCCTCGTAGGGACTGTCGCCCGGGAACATCACGTGG
>JAJZIG010000126.1 GCA_021851265.1 archaeon
TGATACTCGCGCAGCGATGCCTCGCAGGAATGGTGGCCGACACGCACCCCCACCGAGCGTTTTGCGAGAATCGTGGCAACTGTCCTTAGAAAACGTTGGACCTCGTATATTGCTGCATAGTCCAGATCGAAGACATTGGCCCACTCGGATTCAGCGTCCTCTAACGCGCGGCAGAATACCTGTTCCAGAGCAGAGGCGCCGGTGGACGCAAAAATGCCGTTCCCTTGGGCGACGGACTGGCTGTAGCTGTCTTCCAATCTGCGGAGTTCACTTGAGTAGTCGGGAGGGCTATCTGATGCCGGGTCGAGCAATTCTCGAAATTCCGGCAGGATTGTTCTCCTGAGGTTGCTCGCAGAAGAACTAGGTCCCTGCGGTACTGAAGACGAGACGGCAACGGTAGCGAGTCTCGCCTTGGACCTCGCCGTTGCCTTGGACCTAAGGGCTACGTCGCGCAGCCCACAGCTCGTGAAAAGAGCATGAGGATAGAGGTGCCCCAGAAGCTCGCCCGCCGGACCCGCCGCCTGTGCGGTGGGGGGGGTCCCGGCCAGCATGCTCGCCTGTTCACTAACCCAATCGCATGGATGGCGGTGGTTTCCAAAGTCATCCCATTCCCCAACTACAAGTTCTGCAACCAAAGAGAAGGTGTCCCGAAACGTCAATCGTCTCCCGTTCCCAAGTTCTCCCCTGCGGAGGAGGTTCACCAGAGCGCTCCTACAGTCTTCCTCGCGAAGCCACATGGCGTTCTGTCGGAAGGGGCACAGGGCTCTGGCGTCACAATCTCCACATCTCCCCGATGTTTCCCAGCGGTCCTGCGCAGTGGCCACCTGAATGATTTGTTCAGCTACTGGCGTGGCATCGTCCTCTGCTTCGAACAGGCTTTCGGAATCTAATGGCCAGCACGCCAATGTACCGTCGGAAGTCGGCCAACAAGGAGAATCCCGCCCCGACAGAGCTGCCTGACTCACGGCCGTTACATCGGATACTGTCGTGAGCACTTCGCGAACTCTGGGAGGAAATGATCCACCTTGAGTTTCCCGAATGGCTCGCGCAAGTAGTCCACGGTTGGCACATACAACGAAGACGGGACTGGGAGTAGAGTGGTCATCCAGACTCTTGGCGATATCCTGACAGAGTGACCTCGCTGCGTTCCCGAATCCATCTTCTGTGACGGATGCGTCTTGAATGATGACCAACCGGCTTACCTTTGAAGGGAAGGTTGGGGCGAGAGGATTGAAATCTGTAGCCACCACATCCACACGGCGAGGTTTGTTTTCAGTGGAGTGAAATTGGCTCGAGATTATCCCAATCAACCCGCCAGACACACCAACAAGTTGATCCAGATACTCGATGAAGGATTGAACGGCTTCCGACTTACCGTTGCCTGGCCCCCCCACAAGGAAAATCCACCTCGGGGCAGGTCGACCAGCAACCATGTTCTCGGCGAGGTCGTGGAGACGGGTGATTATCGGCGTTGGAATTGTTTGATTGAGTGGGCTTTCCCCTTGAAACGGGACTCTCACGCCCCCCCTGTCATGTCCATGCCAGGAAAGAAGCTCCTTTGGTGAGTCATTCCGGTTGTACGGCATGGTGCACCAGAGAAGTCATGGGACTGACGTCCAGTAGCTCCAGTCCTTAAGTAATTAACTCGGAGGGGCCGTGGCCTGAGCAGGCGCTCAATCCAAAAGGTCTTGGGAGGAGGAGCTCTTGCTTTCCTAGTGGGAGACCGCCGGGGGAAAACCTTTTCGACCCGCTTCGGCAGCTAACGGCAGTGGCGCAGCTCGAACGACTTCTTCGCATCCAGTCGGGGGAGGGGTCGCTGGAACCGTGGCTTGAGTGGTTGCTTCAGTATCGACTCCGGTACTCTCCGAGACGACTGGATCGTCATGATCTTCCAATCTCTTCAAGAGGTCCACGAGCATCGACCCGATGGCTTCTCCCAAGAACGGTGGAACGGCGTTCCCTGCCTGAGAATAGCGCGGGGTTTCCTTCCGTCTGAAGGGTCCACCCGTTGTGTATTTCCCACGAAATTCGAATGCGTCTGGGAATGTCTGAAGACGAGCGTATTCCCTTACGGTGAGTATCCTAGGCTCAGAGTAGTGCAAGATGTCATCGGGCAAGGTCGTGAGAGTGTGAGAGGGTTGGTCGGGGTCTGACACTGTGACGGAAAGCTTGTGCGTACCGTACTCCTGAAGCTTCTTGTCTCCCACATTCACTCCACGTGGACATTCCTTCATCATCCTGACAAAGCGCTTGGAGATTTTCTTGCGGTGATTGGCGAACCGGTGGCTATCCGGTTCGTATCGGCCTTTTCGTAAGGCCAGAAGGTGCTGGAAGGCGGTATGTCGACGGGTGGAAACACCGTATGCGAATCCCGGGGACTCGGGGTTCTCGTAAGTCCCATTCGCCTTCCTGAGGTCGGAAATGGCTTCCCGCATGCTGATGTATCTCTCACAGGGTAGCCCCTTCATCACAACGAATTCCTCGCGGATGTTTCTGAGTGTCTCGAAGGGGTCAGCCACTCCATCGGCCAGCCCTTTACTCTTGACCCCAATCATGAAGTAACGGGGGCGAAGCTGAGGAACTCCATAATTCGCTGCATAGACCAGACTCTGAAACACCTTGTAACCTCGGTTCTCAAGGCCACGTTGGATTCGGAGCGACATGGGTTCAAGTGGCCTTCCTGGTCGCCTTGGTTTGCTCCGAATTCTCTCCCTGCCGAACTCAATGGTGATTCCATGAACATTTTCCAGAAGGACCATTGGGGGATCGACGAGCTCGACCACGTTGAGATAAGCTTTCCAAAGGGTGTTTCTGGAATCCTTAGGAGAGCGCGTTCCTGCAAGGGAGAAACCTTGACACGGTGGACCCCCCGCGATTAGATCGACTTTTCCGTGCAGGTTCTCACGAATGCTTTGCTCGTAGTTCTTGACAAAGGACTGCACTGAGATTGCTTCTATCGGAAGCCAATCGGGCCAGTCCAGAAAGGGAAGGCCCCTTTTCCTCCCATCAATCAGGTTGTGCTTGAGCGTTGCGAAGGCCAGTTCGCTCTTTTCCACCGCCAGAATACCTTGCCACCCGGCCTTCATTAGCCCTAGAGAAAGACCACCACATCCTGCAAAGAGATCGAGGAATCTGGGTGAGGTCTGACGGCCGCTGGCGGGATTCTCACCAACCACGTCGTTCATTTGGATGTCCCTGAACTGGTGAGAGGCATTAGAGTTTCTGGGTCTGCTCATCGTGGTGCTCGATGCCACTCACAGTCCTTCCAATTACCTCCACCCCCATCGATCGGAGTTCGTCAATCTGGGAGATTGTGAGCTTCCCTTCGTCTCGCAATGCCTGCAACCGGGAAGGCAGGTTGGGAAAAACTCTTAGGACATTGATCATCACCTCTTTCTGATCGGCGATGGTTCCCGTATGGGCCACCTCATGACAGTTGTTGCACAACGGAATCCCCCATCTGGGATCCATTGCGAGGGTCCTGCTGAAGGGTATCAGGTGATGCACTTCCAAGATAGGATCTCCGTTCATACGGGTTCTGGAGTGACCACATCCTGGGCAACGAACGAGACCCGGCCACCCAACCTCCAAGACGAAATCGATGAGAGCACCCTCCTTGAATTCAGATTGCCCTTCTCTCTTCTTTGCTCCTCCTCGAAACGAGGTACGTCCCTCGACTTCAAGTCTGCGTGCAGCTTCATGTCTCGCACTGGATGCCCCGACAAGGTCCTCCTTGTTTGCTCCCTTAAGCCATTGATAGAAAGTGACCCGCGTACTCCTCAATCTCGATATCGGCTCGATGAGACGTTCGCCGAGGGTTGCTCTGACCTCGGCTGCGTATCCATGAAGCTGGAGGGGAATCCTATACCATTCCTCGAACAACTGCTTGTCCCTTTCAGCTCGCCCCTTGAAACCAGCCTTTGGAAGACGCAGTACCTCGGTTCGGGCATAGATGAAGTTACCAAGCTTGTAGTTGACGCTGCCGTAGGTTCTATTCAGGAAGCCTGCTGTGTGATGAGTCCAAGAGGCCCCTAGCGACCGCTTCGACGATAGACTCTGTAGGTAGTCGTCGAGGATGACCAGCCGCTCCGAGTCGGTCCAATCTCGCCCTGACCTTCGCGTCATGCCTCCCATACACGCGAGTGGACTATTTCTGCTTGTGAATGCGTTCCGATTCTCACTATCCCTCACCTCTTCGACAATAGCCCTCCATCGAAGAAAGCCTTGTCCCTCTCGGAGTCGGCCGTCCGCACATAGCGGACTGCGACAGCTAGCGAGCACCCCCCGTATCGCATCACATCATCAATATCGTGCGTCTTGTCGGCGAGGATCCGCAGGAACGAGTGACGAAGGGTGCGCGGAGTGAGCCCGGGCATCCCCGCGTGCGCCCCCACGTCGTGTACCAGCCGGTTGATTGTCATCCGGGTCCGCTTCGGGAGGGTGTCCACGAACTCCTTCACCCAGGGCTGGATCTCGGGATCCACCGGCACCCGCATCATCCGCTTCGTCTTCGGCCGCCTCCAGGTCAGGTG
>JAJZIG010000014.1 GCA_021851265.1 archaeon
CCCGATGAACACGAGGGCGTCCTTCTCCGTGGGCGATTCGCTCGCCTTGTCGAAGGAGACCTCGAGGAGGTCCTGGATCTCGGGCTTGGGTGAGACCGCGTCGGCGATGTCCTTGTCCGACTTTATCCCGAGGGCGCGCATTACTATCACGTAGGGGAGGTCCACCGGGCAGCTTGGAACCTTGACGTTGATTGCGCCGTCCTGCTTGAGCGTCAGCTCAAGCTTTGACCTGTACCCAACGACGGAAGAGTACACCCGAGACTTGTAGGTGGTGGCCCCTGCAAGCTTCTCCGCGTCTACCAGAATCTTGTTTGGCGAGAGGTCCTCGAGCCCTACGATCACCCTCTCTGCCCCGTGGATGATGAAGTATCCCCCGGGATCGTTGGGATCCTCTCCAGACTCTACGAGCTGGTCCCTCGAGCGGTTCGAGAGCGGGCAGAGCTCGCTCTTCACCATGACAGGGAGGTCGCCGATGTGCTGGCGGGTGGTGTCGCGGGGGAGACCTTCCTCTTCGATGGTCATTTCGAGCAGGATCGGGGCAGAATAGGTGAGGTTCCGCAGCCTCGACTCCATTGGGAGTATGCTGCTCACGGAGCCGTCTATCTCCACTACTCTGGGTGACCCGAGGGTCACTCTGCCGAACTTTATCCTGTAGGGGGTGCTGACGGTCTCCACCTCGACCTCGCCTATCTCGTCGACTATGTTCTGGAGGCCCCTGGTCACAAACTCATTGTAGCTGTTAAGGTGCTGACGCGCCACCCCTTCCCTCTGCAGGAGGTCGCTCAGTATCACCCAGGAGTTGTTCGCTATCTGTCTGCTCAATCTCTATCCCTGCACCACGTACCTGTAGTACACGCTGGAGCCTGCGGTCTCGCTGGTCCTGGTGATCCTGACGAAGTCTCCGGGCTTCGCGCCGATCTCCTTGACTATCGAGTCTGTCGACTGGATATATGGGAACTGCGACGGTGACGCGTTGAACCTGGCGACGGCCTGGGCTGCCTCTTCCTTGGTAAGGAGCTCATGCTTCGGAATCAGAAAGTGCGTGCTGACCTTGAAGGCCGGGACCTCGTCCTCTACCTTCTTCCTTCTCGTCGTCTTCTTGGGAGCGGCCTTCGCCTCTGCTATGCCGTCTTACCTCCATTGATAATACAGACTACCTCGCTCGAACAATACACGGAACAGGGCCCCTTGAAGAGCGCTTTTGAGCACGTATTTAGATATTACGAAGGCCTGACCGCACTCCGGAGCGCGCCACCGGTGAGGATCCTCTGACTGAAAACAGCAGTCTTTCAGCTCCTGGTTCTATTCAGGGTGAGAAAACATGCTCTTCGGGTCGTATGGTGGGGTTATCAGAGCGGGAAGGGCGGGGACGGCGACATAATAGGAGAACTGCCGCTCGTCAGGCGCTCACCTGTTCGGCCTCGTAGGCGGACGTCCCCTCCTCAGGCTTGCGCACTGCCTTGGAGAACTCTGCGTAGAGCCTCTTCGTCACCTGTCCTGCGCCGCCGGTCCCGATGCTCACGCCGCTGATGGAGCCGACCGCGAGGACCTCCGCCTTGGTCCCCACGAGGAAGACTTCGTCGGCGGTGTTGAGCTCGAATGGTGTGATGTCCCTTTCTTCGACCTCCAGTCCGAGGTCGGAGCAGAGAGCGATGATGTAGGCTCTGGTTATCCCATGTAGGATACCTGCAGCAGAGGAAGGGGTCGACAGCCTCCCATCCTTGACCAAGAATATGTTGCTCACGGTGGCCTCTGATACGAACCCCCTGTGGTCGAGCATTATCGCGTCGTCGGCCCCGGCACTGGTGGCCTCTATCTTCGCGAGGATGCTGTTCATGTAGTTGAGCGACTTTATCTCATGGGACGTGCCGTCGACGGCGTCCCTCCTGTAGGACGAGTACGTCATCCTGACCACCTTCGGCTCCTTCGGCCCCAGGGTGCTGGCCATCGGCTCCGCGATGATGAATACGGTCGGGTTCGTGCACAGCGCAGGATTGACCCCCAGGTCCCCCGACCCTCTGGTCACCACCAGTCTGACGTAGGCGTCCCTGAGGCCGTTCCTGCGCAGGGTCTCCAAGACCGCCTCGGTCACCTCGTGCTTGGCAAGCGGGATCTTGAGCCGAATGAGTTTGGCCGAGTCGAACAGCCGGTCGACGTGGTCGGCGAGCCTGAAGACGCTCCCGTCGTAGGCCCTGATCCCCTCGAAGACTCCGTCCCCGTAGAGGAGCCCGTGGTCGAACACGGAGACCACAGCCTTCGAGCGCTCGACGAACTTCCCGTCGACGTACACCAGCTGCTCCCTGTTCATTGGAGAAAAGACGGGCCCGAGGCGGTTAAAACGGTTTTGTCAGTGTACGGATTTGGGGAGTCGCCCGAAGACATACGGGAGGACGCCGCCCGACCGGAGGTACTCCATCTCGATGGCGTTGTCCACCCTGGCGAGGACGCTGAACCTCTTCTCCCCTGAGCTCCCTTTCGCGACCACCTCGACGGAGTCCTTCGGCCCGTCCATCCGCTCGATGCCGACGATGTCTATGACCTCCTCACCTGTGAGCCCGAGCCGCTCTACCCCCTCACCGTCCTTGAACTGGAGGGGGATCACCCCCATGGCGACCAGGTTGCTCCGGTGGATCCTCTCGAAGCTTTCTGCGATGACCGCCCTGACGCCCAGCAGCTTGGGGGCCTTGGCTGCCCAGTCCCTGGAGCTCCCCGCACCGTACTGTTTGCCCGCTAGGATCACAAGGGGCACGCTCTCCCTGGCATACCGTTCCGCCGCGTCGAAAATCGACATGACCTCGGCATCTGGGAAGTGCTGGGTGTATCCCCCCTCCTTCCCCTTCGCCAGGACGTTGCGGAGCCTGATGTTGCTGAATCCGCCTCTGACCAGCACCTCGTGGTTCCCCCTCCTGCTCCCATAGGTGGACATCTGGAGCAGGCCGACTCCCCTCTCGCCGAGGTAGCTGCCTGCAGGGCTGTCGATCGCTATCATCCCCGCTGGGGAGATGTGGTCCGTGGTGACCTTGTCCCGGAAGACGGCCAACACCCTCGCTCCCTTGACGTCGCGCTTCGCCGAGACCGACTGGTCGGGGTCAAACCACGGCGGGCGCCTGATGTATGTGGACGAAGGGTCCCAGTCGTAGACATCCCCCGAGGACGACCCCAGCTTCTCCCACCTTTCGTCCCCCTTCATGGCGTCAGCGTAGCGTCTCTCATAGAGAGACGAGTCGAGGCACTTCTCGACGGCGTCTTTGACGTCTTTCATCGACGGCCAAAGGTCCTTCAGGTAGACGGGCCGCCCGTCCTTGCCGACGCCCAGAGGGGTTGACGAGAAGTCGAAGTCGATCCTCCCCGCGAGGGCGTAGGCGACCACCAGCATCGGAGACATGAGGAACGACCCCTTCGCGAGTGGGTGGATCCTCCCCTCGAAGTTCCTGTTCCCCGACAGGGCGGCGACGGCGTAGAGGTCCCGCTCCTTGATCTCCTTCTCGACTTCGGGCGCCAGCGGCCCGGAGTTGCCTATGCAGCTCGTGCACCCGTAACCGACTAGGAAGAAGCCGAGCTTCTCCAGGGAGGGGACGAGCCCCGCGCTCGTGAGATAGTCGGTGACCACCGTGGAGCCTGGGGCCAGACTAGGCTTCACCCAGGGCTTCACCGTCAACCCGGCCTCCACGGCCCGCTTCGCTATCAAGCCGGCCCCGACCATCACCGTCGGGTTCGAGGTGTTCGTGCAGCTGGTTATCGCCGCTATCACTACCGACCCGTCTGACAGGCCGGAATGAGCGCTGTCTGCCTGGACGACTGCCTGAGCTGGGCCTGAGGAGTGGCCGCCTGCGGCCACGAACGTCCTGGCCATGGAAGGGACAGACACTAGGGCGTGCCTCTCCTCTGGGTTGCGGGGACCAGCGATGGACGGCTCTATCTTGTCGAGCTCGATGCGTATGACTTCGGTGTAGCGCGGTTCCACGTCGGTCACGAAGAACCCACACCGCTTCGCATAGCTAGAGACGAGCTCCACCTGCTTCGCCGGCCGGCCGGTCCCGGTCAAGTAAGTCAGGGTAGCGCCGTCCACCGGGAAGAAGCCCGCGGTCGCTCCATACTCTGGGGACATGTTCCCTATGGTCGCCCTGTCGGGGACCGACAGCTGGCTGTACCCCTCGCCGAAGTACTCGACGAAGGCGCCGACCACGTTCTTCTCCCTCAGGCGCTCTGTGACGGCGAGGACGAGGTCGGTGGGGGTCACCCCTTCACGGAGCGCCCCGGTGAACTTGACCCCGAAGACGCTCGGTATCGGCATGTGGTATGGCTCGCCGAGCATGACCGCCTCGGCCTCAATCCCTCCGACCCCCCATCCGAGGCACCCAAGACCGTTCACCATGGTGGTGTGGGAATCGGCCCCCACCAACGTGTCCGGGTAGGCTACGAGCCCGTCCCCCGTCCCCGACATCGCGACCACCTGTGCGAGGTATTCGAGATTGAACTGGTGGCAGATGCCCTTCCCCGGCGGGAACACCCTCATCCCCTTGAAGGCGGTCCGCGCCCACTTCAGGAGCGAATAGCGCTCGGCGTTGCGCTCGTACTCCTTCTCAAGGTTGCTCGAGAAGGCGGAACCGCTCCCCCAGGCATCGACCTGAATCGAATGGTCGATGACCAGGTCGACTGGGACCTGCGAGTTGATGGCGCCAGGGTCGATCCCCGCAGCCTTGGCGGCGTCCCGCATCCCCGCCAGGTCCACCACCAGGGGGACTCCGGTGTAGTCCTGAAGGAGCACCCTGTGGGGCATGAACGGGGTCTCCCTTCCTATGGAGTTAGGCCACTGGGCGAGCGCGTGGACCGCCTCCAACGCGCCGCCGACCTTCCCCGAGTGTCGGGCGGCGTTTTCAAGAAGTATGCGTATCGAATACGGGAGACGCTCGACGTCGTAGCCGAGGTCCTTCAACTTGAGGATGTTGTAGACCGTCGCCTTCCCAAAGGGAGAGTCGAACTTCTCTCGGACGCGGTCAAGGCTCTCTAGTGGCATAACGGCTGACTGCCGGCGACCCGACCCCGCTATTTGAATCTAGACGGAGGGGCCCGGGGATGGTCACTCTGGCTCGAAGCCGCCGAGGGGACCGGGCCTTCCTTCTGGGAGGGCGGCGGATCGCTTCCCTCTGAGGACCGAAGGGAGGATGGCAACGGCGTTGATCACGGCGGAGACCTCGAAGGCGTAATCGATGCCCCTGGCGAACAGGGTCTTGTCCAAGCCCGCGATGGCGGCTGGGTTGCCAGAGGATATCACCGCGGTTATGGTCGAGTACGGCAGCACCGCTGTCATCACGAGCAGCGCGACGTTGAAGCTCAGGACGTACCCCACGTTGAAGAAGGTGGCACGCACCCCCGACGCCACCCCCCTCTCCGAGGGCGGAACCGAGCCCATGACAGAGCTCATGTTAGGGGAACTGAAGACCCCCAGACCAACCCCGAAGACAACCAGGTAGGCTGCCAGCACGAGGTATGGCGTCGACACCGTGGTGGTGGAGAAGAGGAGGAGCGAGCCGCTGATTATCGCCAGTCCTGTCGTGGTGAAAGGCATGTGCCCGTACCTGTCCGACAGGCGCCCGCTGAGGGGGCCGACGGCCAGGAAGGCGACGTCGAAGGGGATGATGGCGATGCCGGCGGCGAAGGGTGACATCCCCTTCACCAGCTGCAGGTAGAGGCTCAGCAGGAGTATCACCGCCCCCCAGGAGAGCGAGTTCAGCATCTGGGCGGTCACGCCCCCGGTGAACTCCCTGATCCTCAGGAGCCCGAGGTTGAGCAGCGGGTAGGGCGTCCTGCGCTCCCTCAGGATGAAGAGCGCGAAGAAGGCGGCAGCACCCGCGAGAAGCACCGCCAGCTCATCGAGCGGAAAGGTGCCGTAGGCTGCGTAGGTGAGGGCGAGCAGCAGGAGGACGATGGCTGCCGTGAACGTGAAGAATCCAGTCCAGTCCATAGGCACCCCCTTCTCTGGCTTCGACAGCTCCTTCAGCCGGCGGCGCGCCCATAGCGTACCGAAGATCCCGATGGGGACGTTGATGTAGAAGAGGACGCGCCAGTCAAGGAACAGGAGTATCAGGCCGCTGAGGGTCAGGCCTGCCATTGCCCCGACCCTGAAGGCGACCTGGTTGATGCCCAGGAAGAGCCCGAGCTCGTCGCTGGGGGTCGCGTCGGTGATAATCGCGGCGCTGTTGGCGAAGAGGGCCGCAGATCCCAGCCCCTGCAGAATCCTGAATATGATGACGTAGTCAGGGGAGGGCGAGATGCTGGTGAGGAAGGACCCCGCTGTGAATATGAGGAACCCGACCGCGTAGATCTTCACCCTCCCCATCATGTCGCTCACCCTCCCGATGAACAGGAGAGCGACGGTGCTGCCGAAGACGTAGGCCTGGGTGAACCAGATCGCCTGCTCGGCCCCGGCGCCTAGGGCGGCGGCAACCTCTGGGATGCCGATCACGATGATCCTCGAGTCTATGCCTGACATGAGGACCCCGACCGTGGTTACCGTGAGGACTGTCCATTTGTACTGCAATGAGATTCACGTGGCCGGCTGGGCCCTGGCTCGCAACGGGCAGAACGATGTTAAACATTGTTCCCTCCGGAGACAACTTCAATTAGACGGCGCCGCGTCTGCCAAAGGAAGTTGGAGAACAGGCCGCCCAACAGGCTGGCAAAGGAGAAGAGCCCATACCTGCTGGAGCACGCCTACAACCCAGTGGACTGGTGGCCATGGTGCGAGGAGGCGCTGGCCAAGGCTAAGAACGACGGCAAACCGATCTTCCTGAGCATAGGGTACTCCACCTGCCACTGGTGCCACGTCCTCGCGAAGGAGTCGTTCGAAGACCCGAAGACGGCGGCCTTCATCAACAAGAACTTCATCCCCATCAAGGTCGACAGAGAGGAGAGGCCGGAGGTCGACGCCTACTACATGGCCGCCGTCCAGGCGATGACCGGGGGCGGGGGGTGGCCGTTGAGCGTCTTCCTCGCCCCCGGCCTCGAGCCATTCTACGGCGGGACGTACTTCCCGCCCGAGCCCCGCCAGGGAATGCCGAGCTTCATGCAGGTCTTGCAGTTCGTCGCGAACCTCTGGAAGGAGAAGAGAAGCGAGGTGTCGGCCAACGCGCAAGAGGTGTCGAAGGCGGTCCAGGGGAGAGTTGAGGGGCCGGCGGAGCCTGCGAAGGAGGCGCTCGACGAGTGCTACGCGGGCCTGATGTCCAGCTTCGACTCGGCCCGGGGAGGGTTCAGCACCGCCCCGAAGTTCCCCCTCCCGATCACCCTGGGATTCCTCCTGCGGTACCACTTTAGGACCGGGAACGAGCTGGCGAAGGCCAGTGCGCTGAAGACGCTGGACGAGATGATGGCCGGCGGGATAAGGGACCACCTGGGGGGCGGGTTCCACCGCTATTCCACCGACAGGGCGTGGCTGGTGCCTCACTTCGAGAAAATGCTCTATGACAACGCGCTCCTGGCGAGGGTCTACGCCGAGGGCTACCAGCTGGCAGGGAAGCCGGAGTACGCCACAGTGGCCCAAGAGGCCCTGGGATGGATCGTCCGGGAGATGAAAAACCCGGAAGGCGGCTTCTACTCCGCCCAGGACGCGGACACGGCAGAGGGAGAAGGGGCGTACTACAGCTGGACCCCGCAGGAGGTCATCCAGTGCGTCGGAGAGGCTGACGGGGAGGCGTTCAACAGGGTCTATGGGGTCACCAGGACAGGCAACTTCGACGGCCGGAGCCTGCTCCATCTCGACCCCGGCAGAGCCCAGCCGAAGGAAGATCAGGAGGCGGCGGCCAGGGCCAGGCCGGCGCTGTACTCCATGAGGCTCACGAGGCCGAGGCCGAAGACGGACACGAAGGTCCTGACCTCGTGGAACGGCCTCGCCATATCGGCGCTCGCCTACGCCGGCGGAGTCCTTCGCGACGACGCGCTGGTGGCTGAGGCGTCCAGGGCCGCAGACTTCGTCCTCGGCGCGCTGTCCGAGGGCGGAAGGCTCCTCCGGAGGTACGCGGACGGCGAAGCGGCGCTCCCCGGGACCCTGGAAGACTACGCCTTCTTCGTCATGGGGCTGTTGGACCTGTTCGAGGCGACCGGGGACCCAGACCGCCTCCGCGACTCTCTGAGGCTGACGGGGACGATGCTTGAGTTCGAGGACAAGGGGTCAGGCGGGTTCTACATGGCTCTGGAACAGCAGCCAGCCAGGTTGAAGGAAAGTTACGACGGCCCCACGCCGTCCGGGAACTCGGCCGCCGTCTTGGACCTGGTCAGGCTCGCCGAGCTCACAGGGAAGGACGAGTTCAGGAAGGCCGCGGAGAGGACGCTGAGGGCGTTCGGCAGCGAGCTGAGCAGGAACGCGACGGGCCACGCCTGCATGCTCACGGGCCTGGACCTCCTGGTGAACGGGTCGAGGCAGGTCGTGGTGACCGCCAGTGGGCCGGCCGAAGCGAAGCCCTTCGTCGAGGCCGCGTATGGGGCGTTCTCCCCCGACAGGGTCCTCGTGGTAGGGACCGGAGCCAACTACCCGGCGCTTTCGAAGATCAGCCCGCTGCTCGAGGGGAGGAAGCCCGGCGCCAAGCCGCTGGCCTACGTCTGCGTGAACGGCGTGTGCAGCCTCCCTGCCGGGAGCGCCGCTGACCTCGCGTCCCAGCTGGGCGCAAGTTAGAGCTTTTATCGTCCCTCCGGCGGCGGGAGCAAGATGGCCGGGACATGGGAGATAAGAGGGCTCTTCGGGAACGAGTACGCCATGGAGCAGGCGGTCGAGGAGCTGAAGAAGCTTAAGGGGCTGGAGTGGACGGTCATCGACAGGCGGAACCTCTCCGTGAGGCTGGTCAAGAGGGACAGGGACTCGGAAGAGATGGTGAAGAGGGCATTCGAGATGCACCATGGCTTCACCGAGCACGAAGGCCCGCTGGGTGAGTACGACCGCCAGAGGCGCGAAGAGCGCCAGAAGAAGGCGAAGAAGGAAGAGGAGAAGCGCAGGCGCGCTTCCAAGAACTGAGGCTCTAGGCGTAGCCAGGGTAGGACGACGGATAGGCAGCGATGAGCGCCAGGTTGAGCTCCAAGACGTTGACGTACGGGTCCCCGGTGATCCAGAGGGTCCAGTGCTCGTGGGCCACGACCAGGGCATCGAGGCTCGACGCTGGTATGCCGGTGGCGTTTGAGATTCTCGGAATCTGAGACAGGGCGTCCGAGAGCGTGATGTCAGGGTCGACCCCCGAAGCAGACGCCGTGAACGGGTTGGTCTCGTTCCTCCCATGGAAGAAGATCGGGAGGGTGAAGCCGTTGTCGATGTAGTAGGATCCGACGGCCCTCCCTCCAAGCTGGACCTGGCTCCCGTTGGCTTGGTAGGGGAACGCCGCCTGGGAGACACCGGTGATCAGAAGGGGGTAGGCGAGCCCGCAGACGAGCATCGACAGGATTGAGAGGGCAATCACCGGCCTGTAGGTCTTCCACCTGGATGCCTTGGAGCTCATTGTCACGCCGCCTACAGGACCCCCAGGAGCAGGTCGATGAGCTTTATGCCGATGAACGGCACGATGACCCCGCCGACGCCGTAGATCAGGACGTTCCTGAGGAAGAGCGACATGGTGCTCGATGGTTTGAAGGTCACCCCGCGCATGGCCAGAGGGATGAGCATCGGTATGACGACGGCGTTGAAGATGAGGGCTGAGAGGACGGCGGTCTGAAGGTCGAGCCCCAGGATGTTGAGCGACCGGAGGGCGGGGAAGGCGGTGGCGAACATCACCGGGAGGATGGCGAAGTACTTCGCCACGTCGTTGGAGATGCTGAAGGCTGTGACCGCTCCGCGGGTCATGAGGAGCTGCTTGCCTAGCAGCACGACGTCGATTATCTTGGCGGGGTTGGACTCGAGGTCCACCATGTTTGCCGCCTCCTTGGCTGCCTCGGTGCCTGAGTTCATGGAAAGGCCGACGTCGGCCGCCGCCAAGGCCGGGGCGTCGTTGGTCCCGTCGCCAATCATCGCTACGATGTGGTTCTGAGACTGCTCCTTCAGGACGATGCTGTACTTGTCCTCGGGCCTGACCTGGGCGACGAACTCGTCGATCCCCACCTCTGAGGCTATGCTCTTCGCGGTCAGGGGCTGGTCCCCGGTTATCATGACCGGCCTGATCCCCATGGAGCGCACGGCCTCTATCTTTTCCCTGGTCCCGGGCTTCAGGACGTCCTTCAGCCTGACCAGCCCTATCACCTCGTGGTCTCGGGCGACCGCCATCGGCGTGTCCCCTTCGGAAGCGATCTTGTCCACCAGCTCCCGGAATCCCTGGGGCGCCTTGAAGCCCGACTTCAGGAAAGAGTCAGGGGCCCCCTTCACGATCTCGGTCTCCTCACCAGAGAGGTGCATCCCCTGCTCGCTGGCGTCCTCGAGGTAGAACTTGCGCCTGACCCTCTGGACGCTCCCCTTAGGGAGGACGAAGCTTGCTCCGAAGTGGAGCTTCACCCCGCTGGTCCTCGTCTGCGCCGAGAAGTCGTAGACTTCGGACATGGTGAGGGCGTTGAGCTCTCTGGGGACGTACCCCTTCTCGTAACCTAGCCTGATCACGCTGCGCCCTTCGGGGGTGTCGTCGAACCACGACGATAGGAACGCAGCCTCGCCCACCTCCTTCTCGGTCTTGCCGTCCAGAGGGATCATCTCGACCGCCTGCCTATTGCCCACGGTGATGGTCCCTGTCTTGTCCAGCAGTATCACGTCGGTGTCACCGGCGGTCTCTATGGCCCGACCGGACTTCGCAATCACCTTCCTTTCGTAGAGGCGGCTGATCCCAGAGAGGCCGATGGCCGGGAGGAGGGCCCCGATGGTGGTTGGGAGGAGGCAGACATAGAGCGCGATCAGGACAGAGAGGTCGACGCTGAGCCCCAGGGTGACTGAGAGTCCGAGGATGGAGGCTATGATTATGGTGAAGACGGCTGAAAGGCCGAAGAGGACCATGGTGATTGCGACCTCGTTGGGGGTCTTGGGGCGCTTGGAGGACTCGACGAGGCGGACCATCTGGTCCAGGTAGCTCTCTCCAGGGTTCACCGCCACCCTGGCGGTCATGGTGTCGCTGGCGACCTTCGACCCTCCGATCAGGCTGTCCCCGGGGGCCTTCCGGACCGCCACCGACTCGCCGGTGACAAGTGACTCATCCACCATGGCTATCCCCTCCAGGACCTCCGCGTCCATGGGGACGACGTCCCCCTTCTCCAGTAGGACCAGGTCCCCCTTCTGGAGCTTGGTGGACTCCGTGCGGACTATCTGCCGCTCCCAGCCTTCGGTGACCACCTTCTTCGCCGGCACCTCGGTCTCCAGCTGCTTCAGGCTGCTCGCCGTGTTCTTCGCCTGCTGCTCAGCCAGGGAGTCCGAGAGGGTGCTGAACCAGACGGTGACCAGGAGGATGACGGCCACTTCAGCGTAGAACCGCCGCTCTCCAGGGCTGGCGAACGGGACGAAGGCGTATGGGTATGCGGCCATGGCCGCGACAATGAAGAACGTCAGCTCAACGATCAGCATCACCGGGTTGGCGAGGAGCGAGACTGGGCTCAGCCTTACGACCGAGTCGGCCAGGGTCTTGGTAGTCAGGGCGGATGGGCGGCGCGCGAGCCTAGCCTTCCCCAGTACCCGGTCGAGGCCTGGGACTCTCCTAGCCAAAGAAGTTCACCATGCCTTGGAAGTACGTCAACAGGGGGCCGAGCATGAGGAACGGCAGGAACGTCAGGACGACGAGCAGGAGGATGCTCCCGACCAGGACAAAGGAGAAGGCGGCGCCGTCGGTCCTTAGGCTCTGCTCCGCGACCCTCTTCCTGCCTATCATCGAGCCGGCCAGCGCCAGGAGAATCGCGATGGGGACGTAGCGCCCCACGAAAATCACCGCCGCGGTGGCGAAGTTGAAGAAAGGGGTGTTGGCCGCGGCCCCGAAGAAGTCGGACCCATTGTTGGCGGCCGAGCTCGCGAACTCGTACAGGACCTGTGTGAACCCCACCGAGGTGGGGAGGGAGGAGAAGCCAGGTATGGCGTCGACCGCCTTCGTGGCGTAGGCGGCTATGGTCGGCACCAGGATCGCGATCGGGTGGACCAAGAAGGCGACCATGACCAGTTTGACGTCCCTCGCGTTGATCTTCGCGCCCAGATACTCCGGGGTGCGCCCGGTCATGAGCCCGACCACGAAGACAGTTATGACGATGTACATTATCATGTACATGACACCTACCCCCTTGCCGCCCGGCGTCGCCTGGATGAGCATCCCCATGAAGGCAGACAGGATTCCGAGCGGGTTGATCGCCGAGAGAGAAGCGTTCACCGAGCCGGTGGTGACAGCCGTCGTGATGACAGTCCAGAAGGTGGAGAAGAAGCCCCCGAACCTCGTCTCTATCCCCGGCCCCACCACTGGAATCGAGCCAAGGAACGCTATGACCATGTCGATCGCGAGGAGAGCGTAGCTTCCTATCAGGATGGGGCGCGTCTCCTTCTTCTTCCCTATCATCTCCCCGAACACGAAGATGAGGGTGGTGGGGATCAGAAGCATCAGGTAGATCTGCAGCACGTCGGTCGCAGGGTTAGGGTTCTGGAACGGGTAGGCCGAGTTGGCGCCGAAATAGCCCCCGCCGTTCGTCCCGATCTGCATTATGGCGACGAGGGAGGCGACAGGGCCCACCAAGAGCGTCTGGGTCGCCCCTTCCACCGTCTTCACCGTGACGTAGCCTCCGATGGTCTGCGGGACGCCGAGGGCGACAAAGACGAGGGCGGCCAAGATGCACAGCGGCAGCAATAACCGGGTGAGCACCCTCACGAAGTCCACGTAGAAGTTCCCCATGTGGACGGAACCGGGCTTGAAACCCCTTATCATCGCGGCCATCACGCAGACGCCGGTCGTTGCGGAGGTGAACTGCAGGAACTGGATGGCAGTCATCTGGGAGAAGTAAGACAGAGTTGCCTCCCCTGCGTAGTGCTGGAGGTTGGTGTTGGTGGCAAATGAGACCACGGTGTTGAGGGCAAGGTCCCAGCTGAGGCCGGGGAATCCCTGGGGGTTCAGCGGGAGCACGCCCTGGCCCACGAGAATCGCGAAGGCTATGGCCATCTGGGCCACGTTGAGGAGGAGCGCGGCGAAGAAGTACTGCTTCCAACCCATGGTGATCGTCGGGTCGGCGCCGATGAGCCTGTAGACCCTCTTCTCAACCGGGTCCAGCAGCCGGTCGAGCCGGGTGGGAGCGCCGGTGAGCACCCTGACCACATAGGGAGCGAGGAGGCTACCTGAGATGAGAGCCGAAGCCAGGATGGCTACGACGACTAAAGCCTGGATAGCGTCTATCAACTATCTCAAGTTCCATTGCTGCCCCTTGGCCCCTGATGTGAGTGTTTCGCAGGCGGCCTAGCGCCCCGAAGGCCTAGGTTTCTGGTCACCGTTGAAGCGCGGACCCTTGTGCGTGTACAGGACCATGGCGCTGACCGTGCTCTTGACCCCTCTTATCTTGAGGATTTTGTTCTTCAGGATGTCCCTGAACTCCTCGATGTCTGCCGCCGACACGAGCGTCACGACGTCGAACTCTCCCGTCACTTCGTAGAGCTCCTCGATGTTCGGGATCCTCTTCAAGGCATCCACTACAGCATCCATGCTCGGCGAATCCACGAATATGTCCACGAACGCGAGCATCTTGACCATAAGGCGGGACCGTTGGCTTGGGCGGCCGTCCTGTCGCCGATATATACGTTCCCAAATGAGATGGAACGCTCGCTCTGACCCCTGCCAGAGATAAATAGCGAGTGTGGCGGATGGACCAGATTGAACCCCCTGCTGCTGGAGGCAGCCGCGATACTGGCCATCGGCTTCGTCTCTAACATCTCGCCTTTCTTCGGGGCGTCCTACACCTTCTTTGCCACCCTCGACCTCATCCTGATGGGGTTCACGCCGGCCAACTTCCTGGTGGTCGTCTTGTTCTCTGCGGCCGGGGCGGCGCTGGGAAAGCTCGCTATCTACTACGGGGCCTTCGGGTTGAGGCGGTTCCTCGTCAGGAACAAGAACGTCCAGCTGATAGGCAGGAACGCGTCCACGCGCATGTTCTTCGCCGTCCTCTTTGTGACCGCCTTCATGCCCATCCTCCCCCTAGACGATTTCATCTACATAGGGGCAGGGGCGACCTCCGTATCCCTGCCGGCGATGGGGACGGTCACCTTCGGGGCGAAGCTGCTGAAGAGCGCTGTGGAGATAGGGGTCGAGTTCACCATACTGAAGGACGTGATCCAGGTCTTCACATTCTCCAACGTCTGGGTGACCGTCGCGGTCACCGCTGGGTTCATGGGCCTCGGGATACTGATCTACCAGCTCGACTGGGAAGCCCTCGTCAAGAAGTACCTGCACGTAGAGCTCGACAGAGGCCGCCCAGCGGGCGAGGGCACGCAAACCATATAGTTTCACGGAGCGGGCCGCCGGTTGCGCGGGGGTCGCCCAGCCTGGTCAACGGCGCGAGGCTTAGGACCTCGTCCCTTAGGGGTTCGAGGGTTCGAATCCCTCCCCCCGCACGCTCGTGTCTGACCGCGCCTATGTGCAGGCCAGCCCGTGATGCGCGTACCACTGGGATGCGCTCGGATCAGCAGATCCGGCGCGCGGTTCCACTACTCAGGCACCCCTGGGCTGGCATTGGGCTGGCATCGGTCGACCCGCCTAGGCGTCCGCCTCTCCGGGAGACCATCCGGAAGCCTGGGCCCAGTCGTGGGCGCGGCGAAGGATGGACCACACGGCCGGCCCCTTGGCCAGGACGTAACCTTCCCTGTCGTCCTGAAACCTCGCGGCCAGGTCATACTTCGCCTGCGCGTACTCCTGCGAGGCGTCGGGGTGCGACCGTAGGAAGTCCCTGAAGAGGAGGTTGAGCGCTCCGTCGAAACTCCCGCTCCGGCGCACGTGGATGTGCGCCCGCCGCGTCCCCGGAGGTTCGCGGAAGAAGCGCTTGGTCAAGTCTGGGTTGGACGCATGGAAGCGATAGCCCAGCGACTCCAGCGGAACGAAGTAGGAGTCTGGAGGCTCGAGACGCAGCACCGAGACCTGGATGTCTATAATGGACTTGGCGTCGAGGCCGGGGACCGATGTGGAACCGACGTGGTCGATCCTCAGCGCGGTCGCGCCTAGGGCTCCCCTCAGCTTCGCCCCAATCTCGGCGAACTCGCGCGGCCAGGAGGGGTCCTAGCCCGCTATGATGATGGAAGCTTCGGCCACGCCGGCAGTGCCAGGTGCCCTGAGTTATGCATTACAGCCCCGGCTGCGCCGGCCCTGCTGCCTCGCCGTCAGCTTCGCTCAAAAGGGCGTGCTTGCCGAAGAACAGCAGGTAGCTGACCACGACGAAGTCGAGCACGATGGCGACGTGCATCATCGTGCAGTAGACGCAGATTGCGTGCAGTATCCCCACCTCGACGAAGACGAGGTAGGGGACGATGATGAGCCCGACGAACCTCCAGCCGAAGAGCACTTCGAGCATCAAGTCCGAGACGCGCTCGGACCCGAAGGCGATCAGGTAGACCATGCCGAGGTTCACCATGAAGTAAGCCATGGCGAGGAGCTCGAGTGGGACTCCGAAGATCCTGCTGTAGCCGCTGCTGAGGACCGCGCCGCAGTCTAGATGGAGGCCGAAGAAGGTCCCCGTAGGGCAGAGCGGGAGCTGCTGGTTGAGCGTATAGAAGATGACGAGGACCGTCCCCGACGCCCAGAGGCCGAAGGCAGACATCACGACGAGGACGAAGAGTTTCAGCTTGGATATTCTCACAGCAGGACCAACAGCCGCCCCGGCGACGTCCGTGCACCCACGCTAGCTCGCCTGGCCGGGGTGTGGGTGCGCCTCGTTTAAGGGAAGCCCCGAACCTGATAGGCAACTCTTTTAGCCGTTCGAAGATCCAGACGCACGTTTGCTTTCTGGCGGGCTCGAGCCTCGGGACTATCAGAAGAAGATAGCCGACGTAGCGTCCAGGACCAACACCCTCGTCGTCCTGCCGACAGGACTTGGGAAGACCATCATCGCCATGCTGGTAGCCGAGCGGGTGTTGAGCTCGAGGCCGGGGTCCAAGGTGATCGTGCTGGCGCCCACGCGACCCCTCGTCCTGCAGCACCTGCGCTCCTTCAGCGAAGGCCTGAGGCTCCCGGAGGGGTCGATGGCGGCCCTCACAGGGACGGTGGACCCTGGCGAGAGGGAGGTCCTGTGGATGAGGTCAACCGTGATCTTCGCCACCCCCCAGACTGTCTACAACGACGTCCGCCAGGGCAGGGTCTCCTTGAAGGACGTCGCTCTTGCGGTGTTCGACGAGGCCCACAGGAGCGTCAGGGACTACACATACACCAAGCTGGCGAGCGCCTACAGGGAGGGAGCAGACAGGCCGCTGATCCTCGGGCTGACCGCGTCCCCCGGAGCGTCCAAGGAGAAGGTGAACGAGATCAAGCGGAGCCTGTTCATCGAGGCGGTCGAGGCAAGGAACGAAGAGAGCGAAGACGTGAAGGGCTACGTCGAGAAGACCGACGTCGAGCCCATCAGGGTCAGGGTCCCGGACGAATACTACGAGACGGTCCTCAGGCTGAGGGAGCTTTTCAACGACAAGGTGAAGAGGCTCCTAAGCGGCGGTTTCATCCGCAGCAACCGGGTGTCGAAGAAGGCGCTCCTGGAGGCTCGGGGGACCATATCGGCGAGGCTGAAGGCCGCACAGACAGGCGGGGGGCAGAAGGGGTACATATTCGGGGCTATAATCAGCCAGGCGCAGGCCGTGGCCATCCTCCACGCCATCGAGATGATCGAGACACAGGGCCCCGGGACGCTCAACAGGTACCTGACGAAGATGCGCGAGCGGCCAGACAAGGGGAAGGCAATCTCCTCCCTCTTGAAGGACCAGGCCTGGGAGAAGGTCGAGGAGGAGGCGGCCAAGCTCTCTTCGTTCCCTCACCCCAAGGTGTCCGTGATGCTCTCCGTGGTCAGGACCCAGGTCGCAAAGAAGCCGGACTCCAGGGTGATAGTGTTCACCCAGTACCGGGACACCATAGAAGACCTCGTGAAGGCCCTCGAGGGCGAGGGGCTGTCAGCCAGGAGGTTCGTGGGCCAGGCCGACAGGGAGGGGAGCAAGGGGATGGACCAGCAGGCCCAGACGGAGACGCTGGAGCGATTCAGGGACGGCGACTTCAAGGTGTTGGTGAGCAGCAGCATAGGCGAGGAGGGGCTGCACGTCCCAGACGTCGACCTGGTGGTCTTCTACGAGGCGGTCCCCTCAGAGATCAGGTACATCCAGCGCCGCGGGAGGACTGGAAGGACGACAGAAGGGAGGGTCGTCATCCTCCTGGCGGAGGGGACTGTAGACGAGTCCTACTACTACAGCACCCTGATGAAAGAGAGCAGGATGAGGGAGCTGGTGAAGCAGACCGGGGAAAAGCAGCCGCGAAAGAGGACCAAGAACCCGACGCTGATGGACTTCCTGGGCTAGTCCTTCCTTCCTACCACCGAGACCTTGATATGGTTGGTCGTCCCCTTGACCCCCGGGGTCCCCGAGATGACCACGATCAGGTCCCCCTTCCGGGCCAGCCCGACCTCCTCGACAGCCACATCGGCCCTGCCGAAGAGCCAGTCTACTGTCTTCGCCTGCCTCGTCACGGTGGATACCACGCCCCGGTAGAGGCTGAGCCGCCTGGCCACCTGGGTGCTGGAGCAGATGGCGAGTATCGGCTGGCGTGGTCTGTTCATGGAGACTCTGCGAGCCGTCGAGCCAGTCTGGGTCGGGGCCACGATGGCTTTGGCCCCTACGTAGTCCGCCAGCCTGCAGGCTGCGCGCGCGATGGCAGGCCCGGTCTCGTGGGCCGCGGGCGCGATGGTAGGGATCTCGTAGATGTGGGGCGACCTCTCCGTCGCCCTGGCGATCCGGTCGAGCATCTTCACCGCCTCGACGGGATACTTCCCCACCGTCGTCTCGTCTGAAAGCATCACCGCGTCCGTCCCCTCGATGATCGCGGTGGCGACGTCGGTCACCTCGGCCCTGCTGGGAATCGGCGAGCTCACCATGCTCACCAGCATCTGGGTGGCGACTATCACAGGCTTGGCCGCGTCGTTGCACTTTGTGATTATCTTCTTCTGGATCTCTGGGACGGTCTCTATCGGGACCTCGATGCCCAGGTCACCCCTGGCCACCATTATCCCGTCAGCTTCGGCCAGGATGGAGTCGAATGCCTTCACGGCTTCCCTCTTCTCTATCTTGGCGATGAGCATGGGCCCGTCCACTGGCAGCAGCCGCCTGATCGACCGGAGGTCGGCCGCTGACCGGATGAACGAAGCCGCCACGAAGTCGACCTTCTGCCGCGCCCCGAACTGTAGGTGCGACACGTCGTTCTTGGTCGGGTACTCAATCTTCAGCTCCACGCCGGGAGCGTTGATCCCCTTCCCTGAGCTCAGGACGCCCCCGGCCAGGACGCTGCAGGCGACCGAGCCGGGCGATACGGCCTCCACCCTGAGTCTGATCACCCCGTCCGCGAGGTGGAGCATGTCCCCCCTCTCCACCGATCCGAGGAGCAGAGGGTAGTTCACAGGGATCCTCCGCGAGTCTCCCTCGGCGTCGGAGGCGTCGAGGACCACCGTGGATCCCTGGGCCAGGGCTGCCGACCCGCCAGCCATCTTCCCGACCCTAATCTTCGGGCCCGGAAGGTCCTGGAGGATGGCCACCGACTTCCCCAGCGCCCTGGCCTCGGCTCTGATGGTTCGTATCTCCGCCAGGTGGCTCCCTCTGTCCCCATGGGAGAAATTGATCCTGAACACGTCGACCAGGCCGACGAGAGCTCTGACCGTCTCCGCCTCGCTGCTGGCCGGACCTATGGTGACGACGATCTTGGTCTTCCTCATCGCGAGACGGGCTACACCCTCCCGCTCGCGTGGAATAAAGTTAGACCCCGGTCGAGGGGGTCGGTCCGGAACGCGTCTGGCGCAGGACTTCAGGCTGGGGGGCTGGCCCTCGCCAGCCGCCTGTTGGACAGGCTCCAGGCGATCAGCAGGAGGACCAGGACGTCGAACACGAACAGGCCGAGCAGACCTACGAGGTAGCTGAGCACGCCATCAACCACGAAAAGAGGCCCGACGATGAGCCTCTGCTTCATCTCGGTCAGGAGGGACGCCCTCTTCTCCGGGGCGATCTCGACGCCGTACTCTATGAGGATGAACCTGATCAGCAGGGCCCAGGTGATGATGATCACCCCGACCACCCCCGAGATGTAGGTAATGCCTCCGAACTTGAGGGTGAACGGGACGAGGGAGATCAGTATGAGGATGAATATGTCCAGGATCGGGAAGTTCAGCGTCTTCGGCGGGTAGGCGAGCCTGTCGACCACATACCCCCACCAGAACCAGATGACCAGGATGTTTGTAGACACGTAGGAGATTATGGTGTTGATGTCGAGGGCCGCGACGAAAGTAGCCGTGAAGGCCAGCGATATGGCGACCACCATGGTCGCCAGCTCCAGGACCAGGACGTTGACGGTCTGCCTGTCTTGGGCCATGTGTTCGCACTCAACCCTCAGTTAGGGCGCGGGTCCACCGCCGGGCCCCCGGCTCCGGGCTGCTTCCCCCCGGCCCTGGGACCGGAGTCCGCCGGCATCCCGGTTCCCTTGAACTCTTCGAAGTGCACGTAAGCCCTGCCGCGGAGGGCAGAGGCCACGGCGGCCGCCAGCGAGAGGACCCCCCCTATGTAGAAGGTCAGCCTGAGCGCCGACATGAATGCGGGGGCTATCGCGGTTGGGAAGAAGTCCTTCCCCGTCAGGTATGCCAGGGTGGCCGGCGGGATGGACGACGTCAGGGACGCTGGCGCGGCACGCAGGGTCGCTGCTACGGGGTTGTACCCCAGGAAAGCGGCGAAGAGGGCGTTGGTCGGAGGGATCTGCTTGAAAGTGGCGGCAAGCTGCGGGACCCCGGCGCTCGTGAGCGCGTTCCCCAGCGCTCCCGGGAGCGAAGCCGCCAGCGCGATGAGGACTATGGAGAAGAAGACCCCGAGGCTCGCGGTCTGCCCGACGTTCTGGATCGTAGCCCTCATGCCTGACGCCGCCCCCCGCTGCTCGGCCGGAGACGCGTTCATGATCGCGGCGGTGTTTGGGGCCGCGAACATACCCCCTCCGAGGCCCATCACGAAGATTATCACCGCGAACTCGGGGAAGGCGAAGTCGTAGGGGAGGAAAGAAAGGAGGATGAACGTGGCGCCGGTCACCACCATGCCAAGGGTGGCCAAGAACCTCGCCCCCCGCCTGTCAGCGATCCGTCCGCTTATGGGGCCCATTATCACGAAGCCGACCAGCATTGGGACGATGTAAATCCCAGACCAGAAGGGGGTCGACTGGTAGCTGTAACCGTGCAGCGGGAGCCAGATCCCCTGGAGCAATATGATGAGCATCAGCTGCACCCCACCCCTCCCGATGGCCGCGAGGAGCCCTGCGAAGTTCCCTGCACTGAAAGCCTGGTTCTTGAAGAGGGAGAGCCTGAACATCGGGTCCTCGACCCTCATCTCTATGAAGGGGAAGGCGACGAGGAGGGCGGCCCCGCCGAGAAGCGCGCCGATGACCCCTGGGCTACCCCACCCCATGTCAGAGGCACCGTAGGGCTGGAGGCCGTAGGTGACACCCACAAGCAGCAGGATCAGCCCCAGGGCGAAGGTCACGTTCCCCCAGTAGTCCAGCTTCTGGTGCCTCTTGACCGACACCACCTCCTTCAGCTTCAGGTATGACCAGGCAGTCCCGAAGATGCCCACGGGGACGCTGACGAGGAAGATCAGCCGCCAGTTGATCGTGGCCAGGACGCCCCCCATTATGATCCCCAGCAGCGACCCGGCCAGGGCCGCGACCATGTTTATCCCCAGGGCCTGCGCCCTTTCGTTGGCAGGGAAGGCGTCGGTCACGATAGCGGCGCTGTTGGACCACAGGAAGGCTGCTCCGACCCCCTGGACGATCCTGAACACGATGAGCTCCATGGCTCCCAGGCTCCCAGTACTAGGGGTGAGATAGGCGAGGAACGAGCCGACTGTGAATATCGCGAACCCCAGATTGTAGAGCCGGACCCGGCCGAACATGTCTGAAATCCTTCCGAAGGTCACGAGGAGCGTGGCGGTGACTATGCTGTATCCGAAGAGGATCCAGAGCAGGTATTGGAAGGAGCCGGTCGAGAGAGGGTCGATCTTGATCCCGTTGAAGATGGCTGGGAGCGAGATCAGGACGATGGTGCCGTCTATGGTGGCCATCAGGACCCCGATGGTGGTGTTTGAGAGCACGGTCCACTTGTACTGCATGCTCAGGCCGCCCCCTCAGTGGAACTTGCTGGATTCAGGTTCCGCCCGACACCCGCCTAGTATCTTCGGCGCGAACGGAGCCCACCGTCTCGGACCGCTGCCCTCTGCATCGGGAGCTGCGAATCCACCCACCCGACCTGGGTCTCCATGAAGAGTTTGAGCTCCTTGAGGTACACAACCCTCTCGGGGAGGGGTATCTCGGACATCTTCTCCCTGAGCTGCTGGGCTCCCTCCCTGTACCTGTTGAGGACGAGCGGGACGAACACCGGTGGGGGGAGGATGTCGGAGAAGAGTCGCGTGATGACCCTCTCCTTCCGCCCCAGGCCGGCGATCTTTTCTCGCATCTCTCTGAGCGCCCTGTGGCCTTCCGTTGTCATGACGTACTCCTTCCTTCCCGCGGTCGCCCCACGGGCGACCTTCACGAGGCCGTCGGAGACCAGCCCCTTGAGCGTCGGGTACATCGTCCCCGGCCCGGGGCGCCAGGCGCCGTCAGTCCTCTCCTCTATCTTCTGGATTATCGAATAGCCGGTCTCTGGCCCGCGCGAAAGAAGCGTCATGGTGTAGAGCCTCAGGAAGCCACGTGGGACGGCCTGAGGGTTGAGCCACCGCCTCGATAGGTGACGCGCCATGATATGTGGAGTCCGCCGAAGGTGAGGTATAAAATAGTATCCGATATCGTATTAGATAATCCTTAAATCGGGACCGTCGGCCGGGCAACCAGCATTCGTAAATGGCACCCTCCATCGAAACGCGCCAGCTCACAAAGAGCTACGGTCAATTCACCGCACTCTCGGGGCTGGATCTCAACATCCAAGGGACCAAGTGCGTCGGGTTCCTCGGCCCGAACGGCGCAGGCAAGACCACCACCATGAAGATACTCACCGGCTTGATCAGGGCCACCGAAGGGACCGCGCTCATCAACGGCGTCGACGTGGTCAAGGACAAGAAGGCGGCCATGGCTTCGTGCACCACCATCATAGAGACCCCAGAGATCTACCCGTCGCTCACCCCTAAGGAGGCTCTGTCGATGCTCTGCGAGATCCGTGGCGTCCCCCGGCAGGAGAGGAGCAAGACGATTGACGAGGTGCTCGCCCGGGTCAAGATGTCCGAGTGGGCGGACAAGAAGGTCGGGGGGTTCTCGAAGGGGATGAAGCAGAGAGTGAACGTCGCCTCGACGCTGTTGAGCGACCCAGAAGTGATTATACTCGACGAGCCTTCAAGCGGGCTGGACCCGCGCGGGATGAGCGAGGTCAGGGACATAGTGATGTCCCTCAAGGACAGGCTGGTCTTCATGAGCTCCCACCTGCTCGCCGAGGTCACCGAAGTGTGCCAGGAAGTGGCCATGATCGACCATGGGAAGCTACTGGTGTACGACACCATCGAGAACGTGACGGCCAAGTTCGCCGGAGGCGGGGGGGCCGTGGAAGTCAGCTTCGCAGGGGACGTGGATGAGCCGCTCAGGGCGCGGGTCTCAAAGCTCCCGGGGGTGACTTCCACCACGAAGTCCAACGACAGGCACCTCATCGTGAAGTTCGACCCCGCCGCCGTGACCCAGGACAAGCTCCTGGAGAGCGTGGCGGGCCTGAAAGCCGGCGCGCTGACATTCACCCGCGCGTCTGGGCTCGAAGACGCGTACCTCTCTCTGATCAAGGAGACCCTCTGAGGCATGTCGGACGAAAGTAAGTCGGTCGTGGGCTCTCTGGCCCACGTCGGCATCACCGCGAAGTACAACTTCCTGAACTACTTCAGGGCGCGCAGGTTCTATGTAATGCTCGCCATCATAGTGATTATAACCGGCCTCCTCACTACCCTGGTCGGATACTACAGGCCCCCGAGCTTCGTCGGCGGGGACGCCCTGGGCTTCTACGGCGCCGGGTGGGGGAGTTTCGCCAGCTTCGTGGTGGTGCTGTCCGCCGCCTTCTTCGGAGGGGACGCCATCTCAGGTGAGTTCCAGAACCGGACCGGGTACTTCCTGGTGCCGAACCCGATCAGGAGGTCAGCAATCTACGTCGGGAAGTGGTTAGCCGCGCTGGCCGCCTCGACTATCATACTCGGCGTGTTTGCCCTGGCGATGCTCGCGAACGGGCTCTTCTACTTCCCTGGGAGCATCCCCTGGGAGTTCGTGGAGTCATTTGCCTTCGCCTGGGTATACCTGGTTGCCGCCATGTCGCTGGCGTTCGCATTCAGCTCCCTGTTCAAGAGCAGCTCCATCTCGATCCTCATGAGCGTCATACTCCTGCTGTTCGTCTTCAACGTCATAGACACGGTCGCGTCGCTGGTCGCCGGGATAGAGCCGTGGTTCTCGATCACCTATGCAGCAGGCATCATCTCCGACGTGCTCAATGTCCCCTATCCCGCGCACAAGGTCGTGACGTCCCTCGGAGCGGGAAGGAGGTTCACCCTGGCCCAGTTCCACGCGACCATCCCCGAGGGACTGCTGATCCTCGGAGTCTACTTCGTCGTGATGGCGGTCCTGGGGCTGGTGCTCTTTGAGCGGAAGGAGTTCACGTCCTAGCCGCTTGTCAGCATAAAGTCGTGGACCTTCCCTGGCTCTAGATTCACCAGTGCGCCTCTGAGGATGCCATCGGCGTACTCGCTCCCCGGGTTGAGGCAGAGGGTCCGCCCTATCCTCACGAACCCCTTCGACTCGTGGATGTGCCCGTGCAGCCCGAGGAGGGGCGCATGGGCCTCGATTGCCTTCCGCACCGCCGAGCTCCCCGCGTGGATGTACTTGACCCCGAGCCCTTCCCTCACGTAGTTGAAGTCGTGGCTGACGGCCGGGGCCCTGTCCAGCTCGGTGTCCATGGGCGGGACGTGCAGGTTGTAGATGGCGTCCTCCGGCCTGTTGACCTGGGACGCCAGGCGCTCTATCATCTCCCCGAGCCTCTCCTCGCTCACCTCCCTGGGGCTCTTCCAGGGCGTGGGGTTGGCCGTCCCCAGGGTTATCATCTCGAACCCGCCTTCGAGTTCCACGGCCTTGTCTTCTGGGTTGACGAAGGGCCCGGAGTCCACCAGGGCCGAGTCTATCTCGAGCTTGTCGTCGTTCCCCGGCGAGACGTAGCACTTGGCGCCTGTCTCCTTGAGCCTCTCCTGCGCCAGGGCCATCCAGGACCTGAGCACTTCGGCCATGGCGCCGTTGAAGACAGCCTCCTCTCTTGCCTTGTCACCCTGTATCTCAGCCAGCTCGGCCTTGGTGGTCACGAAAGAGTACTGCCCGGCGTCCTGGAGCCTCTTCCTGGTCTCCTCGACCTTCTCCTTGCCGAAGAGGCTGCGCTCGCCGAAGACGTGGGCCTCGTACTTCCCGTCCTCACGCTCGACGATGGGGATGAGGACCTTGCCGGTGATGTCCCCCCCGAGTATGAGGCAGCCGGCCTTGTAG
>JAJZIG010000015.1 GCA_021851265.1 archaeon
CCCCATCGCAAAGATGGGGCCTGGCCTGCGGTTTTATGAGTCGGGAAGGCGGGATTCGAACCCGCGGCCTCAGCGTCCCGAACGCTGCGCGCTAACCAAGCTGCGCTACTTCCCGTTAGGTCCGCGAGCTTAGTTGACCGGAACCGCCACTGGGGAGGGTAGGTAAGAGTCATCATGCCAGGTTCCACCCGACAAAAGAGCGGCTGCGGCCCGGCGGAGGCGGATGGGGTCGAGAGGTCTCACCAGCCAGCCCTTGATCCCGCTGCGTCTCGCCAGGAACACGTCGGCCCGGCGGTCGAGGAGCAGGAGCACTGGCCGGGGCTCCAGCCTTCCGGCGTCGGCTTCGAGCTCGAGCATCGCCGTCTGTATGGGTCCCCGATACACTCCTTCCAAAGAGACGAAGGCAGGGGCGCCCATCGCGAGCTGGAGCGACCTGGCTCCGACGATCCTCGCCCTTTCGAAGCGGGTGAGCTTCGGCGGGCCTATAGTGACTTCGAAGCTTACCGTTGGAGCTTTAGTCCTTTTCACAGTCTTTGCAGGGGGCATCTATGAGACCAGGAGTTGTTCTCGCCCTTTTGGGTCGGGACATAAGTCTTTTCCTGTCCGTGCTGTGTTGCACGACTTGACCTTGTGGTCGGATGATTTTGGTTCGAGCGTGCTTCTACCTGTCGGATGCTCTCTGACCTCATGCCTGCGACAGACAGGGACTGGCACAGCTACAACGAGGCGCTGGTGAGGAGGGGGGAGCTGAACCTCGACTCCTCGGTGGTGGAGGAGTGGAAGAGGGAGCTGAAGAAGGCGAACGAGGGGAAGGTGGGCGAGCCGTACCGCTACCCGGAGTCGTACATCAGGTTCCTGGCGTTCGTCCGCCTCCTCTTCCACCAGCCCTACAGGCAGACCGAGGGGTTCGTCCACTCCCTCTCCAGGTTCGTGGAGGGGCTCAAGGCCCCGGACTACTCCACCATAGACAGGAGGGTCAACCGCCTGGAGATAGACCTGGACGAGTCCCTCGTCAGGTCGAACGACCCAGTCAGCATAGCCGTCGACGCCTCGGGGGTCAAGGTCCACAACGGAGGGGACTGGATCCGGAGGGTCTGGAAGGTGAGGAAGGGGTACCTGAAGATACACTTCGCCGTGGACGTGAAGACGGGGCAGGTGGTGTCCATGGACGTCTCTTCGGAGAAGGTCGGGGACGGGAGGAGGCTGAAGAGGCTGGTGAGGAGGGCCCAGGGGAGCGTCAGGGTCAGGAGGGTCCTCGCCGACGGGGCGTACGACTCGAAGGCCAACTTCAGGTTCCTCGCCGGGGAGGGCATCAAGCCCGTCATCAGGGTGGCGAAGAACTCCGTCCCCACAAGACAGTGGTGCTACCCGAGGAAGATGGCTGTGGTCGAGCAGCAGGCCTTCACCCGCAGGGCCTGGGGGAGGATACACAGGTTCGGGTACAGGTGGAAGGTCGAAGGGGCCTTCAGTGTCATCAAGAGGGTCTTCGGGGAGTACGTTAGGGCGAGGAAGTTCGTCAACATGGCAAGGGAGATGGCCATGAAGGTCTTCCTCTACAACGGGTTCATCGCGGCGACAGCGTAGAAAGAAGGCGGGTCCAACGGCCCTAGCAGAGGCCGTCATTCACCTAGGATTCATGCAACGGACCACCTAACCGGGAAAGCTTAAGTGCGAACCGTAAAACGGGCCCTAGGAAAAGGCAGGTTTAGCGTGAATTGGGACATAGGAAGCATTCTGCGCCTCGTAGAGGCAGTCTCGCGTACCGGCCGAGGGGACGCGCCAAGAGCCTCGTTCCCAGGGTCAGGACCTGGCCGAAGGTAGAGTCGGATAAGCCGACGCTTCTGGGTTTTCCGGGCTACAAGGCCGGCACCGCCCACGTGATTACTGTGGATGATAGAGCGAAGACCCCTAACTTCGGCAAGCCCCTCTTCAACCTCTCCAGCGTCCTCGCTCTCCCCGACTCACAAGTAATCGGCTTGAGGCTGTACAAGCACGAGAACGGCCAGGATATAGCGATAGCAGATATCAAACAGGGGAACCAGTCCACGTCTGATAAACTGCCCGTCGACAAAGCCAGCAGGGTGGCTGCGCTGGTGTCTTCGACCCCTCGCGACGTCGGCCTCTCGCAGAAGAAGCCCATCGTGATGGAGGTGGGGGTGTCCGGGGGAGACCTCAAAGGGCAGACGGAATTCGTGCTTGGGCTGATTGGCAAGAAAGTGAAATTCACTGACATGTTCAAGGCGGGGATGTATGTGGATGTCCTCGGCATCACCAAAGGCAAGGGGTACGAGGGTCCAGTCACCAGGTTCGGGGTCAAGAGGAAGCAGCACAAGTCCAGAAAGAGCGTCAGGGCCGTCGGAGTCATAGGACCGTGGCACCCTGCAGCGGTGATGTACACCATCGCCAGGGCGGGGCAGATGGGCTTCCATCAGAGGACAGAAACCGGGAAGAGAATCCTACTCGTCGGAAATGCCTCGGCGAACCCAGTGACGCCCAGCGGCGGGTTTGGGCACTTCGGCAACGTGGCGGGGGACTACGCAGTAGTGAGAGGGTCAGTTCCTGGACCGGCGAGCAGGTTTGTCATGGTCAGGATGAAGGCGAGAGGGTTATCGAAGAGCCAGAATCCGCCCCAGGTGATAGAAATGAGCACGATGGTGAAGAACATATGAAAGCGGAAGTCCTAGACCTGAACGGGAAGCCGGCGGGGGAGGTTGAAATCCCTGTTGTGTTTTCCACCGCGCTTAGGTCTGACCTGGTGAGACGTATGTTCTGGCTGGTGGGGTCGCATCGCATCCAGCCGAAAGGGAGAGATCCTATGGCAGGCGAGAGGACGACGGCTGAGACTCACAGCCCGCCAACGGGGACAGGGCAATCGAGAATTCCTAGGGTCAAGGGAGAAAGATATTCGAAGAGCGGCCTCGCTGCCGGGGTAGCTAGCGTAGTGAAGGGGCGTCTCCCTCATCCTCCAAGGTCTGAGAAGGTGATTCACCTCGGCGTTAACAAGAAGGAGAACAGGCTAGCCACCAATTCTGCTATCGCTTTCACCGCCGACGTAGACGCAGTCAGGGCCAGGGGGCACAGAGTCACAAAGATCTCCCTTCCCCTGGTGGTCGCGGACGACCTAGAGACTGTAGAGAAGACCGGCGAGCTCGTCTCGTTCCTGGAGAAGGTCGAGCTGAAGGACGAACTCCACAGGGTCGACTCTCACATCAAGCGTAACTCCGGGAAGCGGCGCCTCAGGGGAAGGGCATACCGAACTGGCGTGGGGCCGCTGATTGTAGTGACGAACGATAGGGGAGTCGGGAAGGCCGCCGGAGGGATACCCGGGGTCGCGGTCACCAGGGTCGAGAGTCTGAGCGTCTTGGATCTGGCGCCAGGGGGAGTCCCTGGGAGGCTCACGATTTGGACTGAGTCGGCGCTCAGCGCGCTGGGCTCTAGAACCAGAGGTGTGGCTTCGTAGATGCGGCTAGAAGACGCCCAGAAGATTCTGAAGAGGCCCTATGTGACAGAGCGTACTTTCGACCAGATTGAGCGCGAGAACAAGCTATGTTTCGTAGTTGACGACAGAGTGACCAAAACCCAGATAGCGAACGCAATCCAGGCCCTCTATGAGGTCAAGGTGGACGCCGTGAACACTTCAAGGACGACCAGGGGGAAGAAAGCGTTCGTCAGGCTGGTCGAGTCAGGTAAGGCCGCCGAATTGGCCACCAAGATGGGGCTGGTGTAAAAGTGGGCAAGAGGATACTTCAGCGTAGGCGTGGGAAGGCAGGGATACAGTTCAGGGCACCCATCAAGGGGAAAATTGCTCCTGTCCGGTACCCGAAACATGGGTCTGAAGGGCAGGCGACCGTGACCGCGATCTTGGACGAACGCGGCAGAAGTGCACCCTTGGCTCAGCTCAAGCTCGACGGAGACCGGTACACCTACGTCCCTGCAGTTGCAGGCATGTCGGTGGGACAGCAGGTGTCTCTTGGGCCGGCTTCGCAGGTCAACGGGGGAAACATCATGCCGCTGTCTCGGGTCCCTGAAGGGACCCGAGTGTGTAACGTAGAAATCAGACCCGGAGATGGAGGGAGGCTAGTCAGGGCGTCTGGGACATCCGCTGTCCTCTTCTCGAAGGCGAATGGTAGGGCAATCGTCAAGCTGCCCTCGGGAAAGAACATACTGATCAGAGACACTTGCAGGGCTACAATCGGCGAGGTGGCCGGGGGCGGGAGAAGGGAGAAGCCATTCCTTATCGCAGGCGCGAGGCATCACGCCATGAGGGCCTCAGGGCGCGTCTACCCACGGATGAGAGGCATAGCGATGGCGGTGGTGTACCACCCGTTCGGGGGCGGCAGGCACCAGCATCCGGGCAAGTCGACCAGCACTTCCAGAAACGCTCCGCCTGGAAGGAAAGTAGGATTAATAGCCCCTAGGAAGACGGGAAGGAAGAGATTGGCCAGGACCAACGCCGAGGTCTCGAAGTAGATGCCGAAGGAGTTCAGGTACAGAGGGAAGACTATCGAGGAGCTCAACTCTATGTCGACCGAAGCGCTTCTCGAGCTACTGCCTTCGAGAGCGCGGCGCTCCCTCAACCGTGGGGTCTCCGAGGATAAACGGAAGCTTCTCGAGGATGCCAGGGCCACCAAGGAAGGGAAACTTCAGGACCAGATCAAGACCCACGCCAGAGACATGATCATCCTCCCGACGATGGTGGGGCTCACCATAGCGGTCCACAACGGGAGGGAGTTCGTCCCCCTCGAGGTCAAGCCGGAGATGATCGGGAGGTACCTGGGAGAGTATGTGATTACGAACAAGAAGGTCGTCCATGGTACGCCAGGCATCGGCGCGAGTCGCTCCAGCCTTTACGTGCCGCTAAAGTGAATTGTTCGACCCTGTGGCGTTCATCAGGGTCATAGCTTTCGGGATAGTCTACGCTGGGATAGAGTACAAGTACATCAATAGGCACGAGCGGGACTGGACGAAGACCGCCGAAGGCTTCGTGGAGAAGCCAGTCTTTTGGCAGATATCCCCCTATCACTTCTATCTGCTGCTCCCCCTGTTCGTAATCGCATCTTTCTCATCCTCCGTCACTGCATGGGCAGGGAATACGTTCTTCCTGGCGGCTCTCGAAGACATGGTTTACTTCGTCTGGAGGGGGAGCGTTGTCTCCAAGAACGACTGGACTACCACACTGATGGGGAGTTTCAGGGTGGGAAAGATGGAAGTCCCTGTGTGGTGGCCCATCGACATTGCCGCAGCCGTAGCGCTCTTCGTGCTGCCGCTCTAGCTATACTACGTCGGTCTGCGACTGGTCCCTGAGGAAAGTCAGAAGGTAGTAGGGGCTCCCAACGCCCTTCCCCGTTACCCCGCTCGCCTTCCACCCGGTGAACGACTGCGCGCCTGGCCAGGCTCCGGTGGTCGAGCCGCCGCTCCTGTTCGCGTAGGTCACGCCGAACTTTATCCCATCGAAGAACCTCTTGATTTCCTTCTTGTCTTTGGTGAATATCCCGGCTGTGAGGCCATAATCAGTCGAGTTCGCCATACCAAGCGCTTCGTCCAACTCGGAGAACCCGTTCACGACCACGAATGGGACGAAGAGCTCGTCTTTGACGAGCCTGCTCTTCTCGGGGAGGTCCGCCACCACCGTCGGGGAGACATAGAAGCCGCGTTCCTCCTTCTTCCCCTCGAGGACGCTGCCGCCAGCGACCAAATGCGCCCCAGACTGCTTCGCGTCGTCGACCGCCATCCTGAAAGTATCCACGGCCTTGGCGTTGATTACTGGCCCCATGAAGGTCTGTTTCTCTCTAGGATCGCCCACAGCAACCCTGTCCACCCTCTCCTTCAGCGCGGCGAGGAACCTGCCTTTCACCTCGTTCTGCACATAGACCCGTGAGGTCGCGCTGCACTTCTGGCCGCTGTAGCCGAAGGCCGCTCGGACTGTGCCTTCCACTGCCTTTGCGATGTCTGCCTTCGCGGTTACGATGGTCGGGTTCTTGCTACCCATCTCCAGAAGAATCGGCTTAGGGTAGGACTGCTCCGTGTGGAAGCGCCTGAAGAGCCTCATCCCGACGTCCCTCGAACCGGTGAACGCTATCCCGTCCACGTCTGGGCTGGAGACGAACTCGTCCTCGAAGTTCGCGCCCGGGCCTGTCACGTAGTTGACCGCGCCTGGAGGGACACCAGAATCTGCATAGAGGTGGTACAACATGAGCCCGGTAAGCGGCGCCGAGCTCGTCGGCTTCAGTATCACCGAGTTCCCGGTCATTAGGGCGCCCATAGCCATCCCGTTCGCGAGCATGAACGGGAAGTTGAACGGGGATATGATAGGCCACACCCCGTGGGGCTTCAGGACATCCATGTTGCGCTCGCCTGGCCCTCCTGGCCCCATGGCGATGGCGTACCCCTTCTCCTTCCTCATCAGCCCGGCGTAGTACTTCACAGCATCCATGGCTTCCCAGCACTCAGCCAGCGCCTCGAGCCTGTTCTTCCCCACCTCGTAGGTTATCGCGGCTGCGATGTCGAACTTCCGCTCGTCCACAAGGTTCGCGTACCTGTCGAAAGCACGCACCCTGTCCTGCCAGGGCCTCGCGCTCCAGGCCTCGAACCCCTTCTTTGCTGCGGCAATCGAAGCCTTCGCGTGCTCTCTGGTCCCAACCTGGAACCTCCCGACCACTATGGACGTGTCTATGGGGCTCCGGACCTCGAACTCCCCTGCCTCCGACCACGCCTCCTTTCCGCCGATGTGCATCGGGTGGCTCTGACCGAGCCCCCTTTCGAGACGCTTCAGGGCAGCCTCGTACTTCGGGTTGAGACTCTCGTCGGCGAAGAGCGTGACATAGGTGACCTTGCGAGTGGTTTTGCGTCTGGAAGAGGAAGGTTTCTTGGGCATGGGTCGTGCCACCTGGCTGTGTGCTAAAATCTTGTCGCCTAAGGGCTCTGAGGCAGGCGCTGGCTCGAGAACTCCAGTCCTGTGGCAGCCGAGTATTCCATGACGAAGCGCGCCTTCACCTCCTCAAATGGGAGACGCCTTCCAAGCATTTTCTGCATCGAAGTCATTGTGGAGGGATCGAGGCCGCATGGCCTGATGAGCTCGAAGTAGCTCAGGTCAGTGTTGACGTTGAGCGCGAACCCGTGGTAGGAGACCCAGTCTGCGACCGCCACGCCTATGGAAGCGAGCTTCTTCCCGCTCACCCAGACACCCGGGTGTCCTTCCAGCAACCTCCCTTCAATGCCGTAGGCGGCTGCAGACCTGATAATCGCCTCTTCGATGCTTCGGACGTGGCGGCGGACGTCGTGGTCGTTCAAGAGGAAGATGGGGTACCCGACTAGCTGGCCTGGGCCGTGGTAGGTAGCGTCGCCGCCGCGCTCCACCTGGAAGACGGGTATGCTCTGAGGCTTGAAGTTGTCAGGGGTCGTCTTCCGACCCAAGGTGACCACGTGTGGATGCTCGACCAGTATCAGTGAATCAGGGATCTCGCCTTTGGCCCTTCTGACGGCAAGCGCCTTCTGAAACTTGAGAGCCTTGCCGTATTCCACGGTGCCGAGGTCAAAGAGGAAGCAGCTCATGTCCTGAGCTGGTGGATTGGATGCCCGGCCGCGGACTCCGACGCTTCCATGATGGCTTCCGGCAACGTGGGGTGTGGGTGGACTGTCAAGGCGATGTCATCCACTGTAGCCCCCATCTCGATTGCAAGCGCCGCCTCGCTTATCAGATTAGAGGCCTCGGGACCGACTATCTGAACCCCCAGGACGAGCCCGCTCTCTTCGCTCGAAACGACCTTGACAAAACCCTCGGGTTCCCCTGCTGAGAGCGCCCTCCCGAGGGCGGCGAACTGGAACCGGCTGCGTTTCACCTTGTATCCTGCTTCGACGGCCTTGGCTTCGGTCAGGCCGACACTCGCCACCTCAGGGTCGCAGAAGACCGCCTCCGGGACGACTTTCCAGTCTGCGGCGGAAGGGAGGCCGGCGATACACTCAGCTGCCACTATCCCTTCCTTGGACGCTTTGTGAGCCAAGAGAGGGGGCCCTCTCACGTCCCCGATGGCGTAGACCCCAGAGACGTTCGTCTGCATCCTTTCGTTGGTGATGACGTACCCCCTCGGGTCGGTCTGAACCCCTATGGCGGCAAGGTTGAGCTTTTCCGTCCTCGGCTTCCTCCCCACGCTCACAAGGACCTTGTCTGCCGTGATGACCACTCTTCCCTCTGGTGTCTCCACCTCGACCTCAGCCTCGGAACTCTTCTTCGCGATGCGAGCGACTTTCGACTTTAGATGGACTTTCGCCCCTCTCGCTTCAAGTTTTCTTTGGACTACTCTGACGACCTCGGGGTCGCTCCCCGGCAGGAGCTGATCCATTATCTCTACGACCGTGACCTGGCTTCCGAGTTTCTGAAACATCGAAGCGAACTCCAGGCCTATGGCGCCTCCGCCGACTATCACCAGCCGGCTGGGAGCACCCTTCAGTTCGAGCCCCTCCTTCGAGCTTATCACCAGGTCGCCGTCAAACTCAAGTCCCGGCAGAGCCGACGTGCGGGTCCCTGTAGCGATCACTAGGTTCTTGAACAAGACTTCCTCATTCCCCTGCGACGTAGCTACAACCAACCTGTCTTTGGACACCACCTCTGCCACCCCAGAAACGACTGTGGTGTGGTAACCTCGGAGCAACCCCTCCACCCCGCTGACGAGCTTTGAAACGACCTCGGACTTCCACTTTTGCAACTGGATGAAGTCCACAGAGACCCCTGATGCCCTCAGGCCGAACTTCTCGGCCTCCTTGATCTTGTCGACCAGCTTCGAGACTGTTATGAGAGACTTCGATGGGATGCACCCGTAGTTCAGGCACTCTCCTCCGAGCCTGTCGGCCTCTATGACGACGGTCCTCAGGCCGAGCTGGGCGGACCTGATTCCACAGACATAGCCGCCGGGCCCTCCCCCGATTATGGCGACGTCTGCTTCCAGCATAGGCAGACGGGTCGAGGCGGACCGCGGGCTTAAACGTTGCTGGAGCAGGCGGAGCCTACAGCACTTCGGCCAGCAGCTTCTTCGTGTCTTGTATCGTCTCGATTAACCTGGAGGTGAACCGCGCCGCGTAGGCGCCGTCCATCACCCTATGGTCGAATGAAAGAGACAGGTAGGTGGTGTCTCGGACCTCTATCTTGCCGTCACGGACGACCGGCCTCTTTGCGATCTTGTGAAGACCCAGGATGGCGGCTTCGGGAAGGTTGATGATGGGAGTGGCGAAGAGCCCCCCTATCGCTCCCACGTTGGTGATGGTGAAAGTCGACCCCCGGACGTCGTCAAGGCCGAGCTGGCCGGTCCTAGCCTTCTCTGAGAGATTCGTTATCTCCCCAGCAAGTTCGAAGATGTCTTTCCTGTCTACGTCCTTCACCACAGGAACAACCAAGCCTTGCGCAGTGTCGGTGGCAATGCCGATGTTGTAGTACTTCTTCAGGGCGATGTTCCCGGCATGCTCGTCCAGAGACGAGTTGACGTAGGGGAACTCCTTGAGCGCGGGGACCAACGCCTTGATGATGAATGGAAGGTAGGTGAGGCGGACCCCTCTCTTCTCTGCGCTCCCCCTGAATGCCTCTCTCAGGAGCACGAGTTCTGTCATGTCTGCCTCGTCGACATGGGTGACCTGGGCGGTAGTCCTCAGGGACTTCACCATCCTGTCAGATATGGTCCTCCTCAGCCCCCTCAGAGGGACCAACTCTTCCTTTGGCCCCCCGCTGGTGAGATGGGGCTCCTGGACGGTCGCCTCTTGCGGAGCTGCTTTCAGGTCAGACTTTCTTATGTCGTCGTCGGTCACCCTGCCCTGAGGCCCTGACCCGCGAACCCTCGTGATGTCCACCCCAAGCTCTCTGGCAAGCTTCCGGGTGGCCGGGGTAGCGAGGACTGACTGAGCAGCCGTTGGAGGAGCGGGCTGGACCTGGACTGCCGCCTGGGCCGGAATTTGTTTAGGAGGCGTCGCCATAGTAGCAGTCGGAGCCCCCGCAGCCCCATCGTCGATTACTAGTATCGTCTGGCCGACCTTCGCGACATCTCCTTCCTTCACAAGCACCTTGGACACCCTCCCACTCCTGGGTGAAGGGATCTGGACGTTCACTTTGTCGGTCATGACCTCGACGATGGGCTGGTCCTCCTTAATCTGGTCCCCCTCCTTCACCATCCACTTGAGAACCTCCCCCTCGGTGATTCCTTCGCCCAGATCGGGTAGCTTGAAGTCCATCCGACGCCAAAGGAGCGGACGGGGGTTAAAAACTATGTAGCGTCATTCGTGTTTGATGTCGTCTGCAGGGAACATCCCGGTGGCCTGCCGCGTGCTATGGTCCGTGGAGCGACCGCCAAGGGTCCGCCGACCCGGCGTCTCTCGGAAGGACTCAGTAGTTGATTAGCTCTAGTGCAGCCTTTGCTATCCTTTCCTTGTTCGGGATGTAGCTGTCCTCGAGCTTTGCCAGAGGTATGGGAATGTCGTAACCGGTTACCCTCTTGATTGGAGCCCTCAGGTAGTCCAGGGCCATCTCAGCCACCGTAGCCGCGACCTCTGCGCCAATGCCGGAATTGCGTGGGGCTTCGTGGATGACGATCAGTCGTCCAGTCTTCTGGACCGACTCGACAACAGTCCCGAAGTCGATGGGGGAGACGGTTCGCAAATCCACCACCTCGGCCGAGACCGACCGCTCGTTCTGGAGCGCTTCCGCCGCCTGGTTGGTAGGGACCATCATCGCGCCGTATGAGACGAGGGTGACATCTTTCCCCTCTCTGACCACTCTTGCTTTGCCTATGGGGATACGGTACTCCCCCTCCGGGACTTCGGCTTTCGGGGAGTCGTAGATCTTCTTGGGTTCCATGAACACCACGGGGTCTGGGTCGGTCAGCGCTGATGTGAGGAGGCCCTTGGCGTCGTAGGGGGTCGATGGAATCACGACCTTCAGGCCCGGCGTGTGGGCGAAGTAGGCTTCCGGGGACTCCGAGTGGAGCTCTGGCGGCCTTATCCCGGCGCCATAGGGGAAGCGTATCACCCCTCTGAGGGCGAACCTCCCCCTCGTCCTGTTCCGCATTCTGGCTATGTGGCTGAAGATCTGGTCGAAGGCAGGAACCGTGAAGCCGTCGAACTGGAATTCGGCTACGGGGACCATGCCACCGATGGAGAGACCGACGAATATGCCGGCAATGCTGAGCTCGGCCAGAGGGGTGTCGAACACCCTGCTGGGACCGAACTCGTCAAAAAGCCCGCGCGTCACCTGAAAGACGCCGCCGTTCTTGGCCACGTCCTCCCCGAATAACACCATCTTCCCGTCCCGCTGCAGTCCTTCTCTGAGGGCCATGTTGACTGCGTTCCTGATGTTGACGCCAGGCTTCCCTCCGGGGGCGGCCGTGGGTTCAGGCTGCGAAAGGGCCGGGCTGATTTGCTCTCCTAGGAACTCCGCCTTCTCTCTGGCGAGGATGGGGGTAAGCGAAGAGTACGTGTAGTCGAAAATCACCCAGGGGTCGGCTGGTGGCATCCCCCTGTAAGCCGCGACGGCCTCGTTCATCTTCTCCTGGGCGGCGGCAGCTACGGCTTCCTTCGCGCTCCCGTCCAGCAGGCCCCGGGACGTCAGGTACTTCTCGAACCTGACGATGGGACTCCTCCGCTCCCACTTCACGACCTCGTCCGGCGCTTTGAGCTTGTTGGACACCAACTCGGCTGTAGTATGAGGGCCAAGGCGGTAGGTGGAGTACTCTATCAGAGTGGGGCCCCCGCCTCGTCTGGCTTTGTCGACTGCGTACTTGGTGGCCTCGTAGGAGGCGATCACGTCGTTGCCGTCGACAAGTATGCCTTCGAAGCCGTAGGCGACTGCCTTCTGGGCGATGGTCTTCGATGCAGTCTGGGCTCCTCTCCTGATTGAGAGCGCCCACTGGTTGTTCTCCACCCCGAACACCACGGGCAGGTCATAGACCCCGGCTATGTTCATGGACTCGTGGAAGTCTGCCTTGGAGGTGCCTCCGTCCCCGGTGACCACGAACACCACTGATTTTTCCCCCTGTAGGCGCTTTGCCATCGCGAGCCCCGCTGCGTGAGGGAGCTGCGTGGCCACTGGCACTGCGATGGGGAGCATGTTCAGGCCCTCAGGCATCTGCATTCCCCTCTCGTCCCCACCCCAGTATTGCAGTAGTTTGGCCGGAGGCATCCCGAAGGCGAGCATTCCAGCCGAGTCTCTGTACATGGGGACATACCAATCGTCTTGCTCCAGGGCGTCGACCGGTCCGATTTGAGCCGCCTCCTGGCCTTTGCCTGGCGCATAGGTCCCAATCTCCCTGAGGGTTGAGAGGTTGGTCGCCTTGTCGTCGAATAGGCGGCCGAAGACCAACTGCTCGTACATCCGTCTCAAGGTCTCCGGTGACAGATTGGGATCTTTCCCCCTGATGGTCCCGTCAGGGGACAGCCTCTGGAAGAGGAAATCCTCAGGAGTAGCGTAGTTGAACTCTGACTCGCTAAAGACTCGGGGACCTATCTCCGAGTCGGATCTCTTCATGGAGTCGACTTCGGTCAAGGACTACTTTCGGGGCCTGGCGCCCATATAAGAGTGGTGGGTTCTTGAGCCGTTTTTGATGGCTGTCCTGATGAAGAACTCCCCTGCTCGGTAGCTGCTCCTGACGAGAGGGCCCGAGGCCACATAGAGGAATCCAAGTCCTTCGCCTAGGGCCCGGTACCGTCCGAACTGCGCCGGGTCAACGTACTCTGCAACTTTCAGGTGACGGACTGAAGGGCGGAGATATTGCCCCACAGTGAGGAAGTCCACGTCAGCGCGTCGCAGATGTGTCATCGCCTGGAAGACTTCTTCTTCCGATTCTCCAAGGCCGACCATGATTGACGACTTCGTATAGACGCGGCCGTCCAGCTTCTTTGCGTTTCTCAGTACCGACAGCGACTGCCAATAGTTCGCCCGGGGATCCCTGACCCTGCCTGTGAGAGAGATGGTAGTCTCGACGTTGTGGGCTATGACGTCAGGTCGGGCTTCGACCACCTCCCTCAGTCCGTCGAGCTCTCCCTGGAAATCTGGAATCAGAACTTCGACGAGCATCCCTGGGTTCTTCTCCTTAACGAGCCTGATTGTGCGGGCTATGTGAGACGCCCCGCCGTCTGGGAGGTCGTCTCTGTCCACTGAGGTCAGCACCACGTATGTCAGGCCCATTTGAGAGAGCGCGAACGCCACGTTCTCTGGCTCGAGCCCATCCAGAACGCCCCGAGGTTTTCCGGGTGTGACCATGCAGAACCTGCACGCACGCGAGCAGACATCCCCCATCAGCATTAGTGTGGCCGTCCCGCCCCCCCAACACTCCTGGACGTTCGGACAGTGAGCCTCCTCGCAGACTGTGTGAAGGTTCAGGCGGCTGAAGAGACCTTTCAGGTCACTGTAGCGCTCCCCTTCCGGAGGTTTGACCGTGAGCCATCTGGGCTTCGGGCTGGCTAGCAAGTTCAGTTGCCGACTAGCAACTTCAGCCTGTCAAAATCCTTTACGGAGAATGTGCCTTCGCAGGCGTAACACCCTTCCACCTTGAATTCAGGTTCCAAGTCACCGTGAAGTATACACATCATCTTGTTGAAACGGATGTAGTCGAGCACTTCGGTCATCGACCGGAGCGCCTCCCTAGTGTCAGGTTGGTCCAAGGAAAGCTCCTTGGCGATCCCGTCCGCCGCCTTGACCACCGTCGAATCCCCTTCGAGGTTCACCATTATCCCCCTCGTCTTCCTCGCGTAGTTGCTTACCGAGGCCTGGGTGACCCCGAGGCGCCTCGCGACTTCTTGCTGCGTGAGATGGTACTCCTCCTGCAGCCTCCTGGCCACCATAGCCCTGAGGGCGGGCAGAGCAGATTTCGCGACTATCTCATATGGGCTGATGAGTCGGGGCATCCGGTTTTCAATAACTTATGTTATAGTCTGCTATTTAAGGCGATATTCAGGGGACAGGTTCACTTCCGCCGACCGAGGGCTTTCGGCATTCGAATCTACCGCAAACTTATTGGATGAGACATGGGTCTTGTGCCAATTCTTGGCTTCGCACCCAGAAGACCCAGGGAGCAGAAGGGTGGTGCAGGAACAGAATGCTTTCCAGGCGCTGTCGCCTCCTCTCCTTGCAGCCTTGAAGGAGCGGGGCTTCGATTCCCCAACAGACCCTCAGGAGAGGTTACTCCCCATTATCAGCGAAGGGAAGAACGCCCTTCTCATGGCCCCTACCGGGACAGGGAAGACTGAAGCAGCTCTGCTCCCGATCTTGGACGCGATCATTCGGGAGGGCGAATATAGGGAGAAAGGCACCAAGTTGCTGTACATCACGCCGCTGAGGGCCCTCAACAGGGATATGCTCGACCGGATGCAGTGGTGGTGCAAACGTTTCGACATCAGGCTCGGCGTGAGGCACGGGGACAGCAGCCAGGCAGAGAGGACCAATCTGAGCCTCGCCCCTCCTGACATACTCATCACCACCCCCGAAACCCTTCAGATCCTCCTCGTAGGAAGAAGAATCAGACAGAACCTGGCGAAGTTGAGGTGGGTTGTGGTGGACGAGGTTCACGAACTCTCGGAAGACAAACGCGGGGCCCAACTGAGCGTAGGTCTCGAGAGGCTGAGGGACGTGGCAGAAAAGGAGTTCCAGGTCATCGGACTGTCGGCCACGGTCGGCTCCCCGGAGAAAATCGCTCAGTTTCTAGTCGGGTCAGGGAGACGATGCGAAGTGGTGCGGGTCCCCGTAGAGAAGAGCTTGTCGTTGAGAGTGGAAGCGCCAAGGGCAACGGGAGACGACAGGATCCTCGCTGATGCAATCTACTCCTACCCCGAAGTCGCGGCGAGGCTCAGGACGGTAAGAGAGCTGGTTGAGAAGTACCGGTCCGTCCTCGTCTTCACAAACACCAGGTCGGAAGCAGAAGCCCTGTCGAGTCGTTTCAGAGTGTGGGACCCCAAGTTCGCTATAGCCGTCCACCACAGCTCTCTGTCCAAGGCTACCCGGGAGGCAGTCGAAAGAGGTCTCAAGGAGGGGAAGCTCCTGGGGGTCATCTGCACGAGCAGTCTCGAACTCGGGATAGACATAGGGTTCCTGGAGTACGTGGTCCAGTACAACTCACCGAGACAGGTAACCAGGCTGATCCAGAGGGTAGGACGCAGCGGGCACAAGGTGGGCGAAGTCTCCAACGGGCTGGTAATCACCCAGGATTCTGACGACACGCTCGAAGCTGCTGTTCTCTGCAGGAAGGCAGTGATGGGCGAGCTAGAGCCTCTCGAGCCTATCTTCAACCCCTACGACGTCGCAATCCACCAGGTCTCTGGGCTTCTGATCGAGCAACCCAATTGGAACTTCGACGATTTGGTGGCGCTCTTTAGGAGGAGCTATGCTTATGCAGAACTCGACAGGGAGAGGCTGAAGAAGACCCTCACGTACATGAGAGAGCGCTATCCCCGCCTGGCCTACTACAGCGAATCTGACGGCAAGGTGTTTCGGGCCAGGGACGTCAAGCCACTCTTCCAGTATTATTTCGATAACCTTTCGATGATCCCCGACGAAAAGCAGTACTTGGTCATAGAGGGAGGGACATTCGTCGGCACCCTGGACGAGGCGTTCGTTTCAGAGTACGGGGAGGTCGGGGTCAAGTTCGTGGAAGCAGGGAGATGCTGGAAGATAGAACAGATCTATGGCAACAAGGTATACGTCAAATCAGAGGACGACCCTACAGGTGCCGTCCCCCACTGGGTGGGTGACGAGATACCCGTCCCGAGGGAGGTAGCGGCTGAGGTGGGGGCCCTACGTAGGAGATATGCCGAGGCGCTGGAGATGACGAAGGATGATGAGTACCTCGATGAGCTCATCATGACGTACCCGGTGCCGAAGGACACCATCAGGGAGGCGCTGAAGGAGGTCGCGGAGCAGCATGAGGCGAAGCTCCCCATACCTTCTGAGAGGCTGGTCACCGTCGAGAAGTGGGACAAGTATGTTGTCATACAAGCAGCCTTCGGGCACAGGGTGAACAGGCTGCTCGCCCGGGTGATTGGACACCTCATATCAGAGCAGATAGGCCAGTCGGTGGCCGTCCACCAGGACCCCTATAGGATAGTGATCGAGGCCGAGACAACCCCCGCTGCCGTCTTCTCAGTGATCGGGGAGCTCCACAAGCTCGACCTGAAGGCTACGACGGAAAAGGCCGTGGAAAGGAGTGGCATCTTCAAGCGTCGGCTCATCCACGCAGGCAAGAAGTGCGGCGCCATTGCCAAGGACGCAGATTATGGCAGCGTCTCCATTTCCGGGATAATCGAGGCTCTCCGGGACACCCCGGTGTATGAAGAAGCAATGAGCATGATATTCCACGACGACTTCGACATCTCCGGCGCGACGGACGTGGTGGAGAAGATTAACGCCGGAGCCATAGACGTGAAGCTGGTGGAATATGGAGGGCTCACCCCCATCGCCAGAATCGGAGTGGAAGAGATCAGCAGGAGAGGCGAGATAGTCTCGCCGGAGCGGCTCAGGGCGCTCCTCAAGCAGTCTACCAGAGCCAGAATCAACGAGACATTCGTCGTCGCGGTTTGCACCAGCTGCTGGAACTTCCTGGAGCTGAGGAAAGTCGCCGACCTCGACGCCCTCGATGCCTGCCCCGCGTGTGGGAAGCAGGCGCTAGGGCTCTCGACCGACTCCTACGAGAACGTCTTCTCGCTGGCCATGAAGGCGAGAAGCAGGGCCGCACTGACCGGAGCCAAGCTGAAGCTTGTGGAGATGCTCAAGAAGTCCTCTGAGCTCAGGAGGGAATACGGCCACGCCGCAGATGTGCTCATGGCCGGCAGAGGGATCAGGCTGGCAGAGGCCAGCGCGCTTGCTGCGAAGATGAGGAAGGAAGGGACAGACGTCGTAGAACTCGTCATCGAAGGGGAGAGGGAAGCACTGCGCAGGCGCTATTTCTTCGCCGCTTCCTGAGCTCGCGAGAGTATCAGCGTCATCAGGGTCTTCTCGTCCACTTCCGCCCGAGTCCTCCACCCTATGTGCATCATGGTCCTCTCGTCCTGCTCAAGGTAACCGCGTTTCACGTACCGGTCTAGCGAGTAGTCGACCCTCCATCTGGGGAACTTCTCCCTGAGAAATTGCTCGACCTCGCGCCTGGCGGCTCTGCCGGTCTTGGAGTTGACAAAGGCTATGGTGGCTGCGAGGACGGCCAAGTCGTCTATCCTGATCCCGGCCGTCTCCGCTTCGGTCACCGTGGGCGGATCCTTGAACCTCAGGAGGAAGCGGGAAGAGTCATCAGTCCCGTCTATCCCTTTGACCTCGAACACTTCGAGGCCCATGGGCGCCATGTCTTCGGAGAGTACTTCGATTATCTTGCGGTAGTCCCTCCCTAGGTGGCGTTTCATCTCCCACCCCTTGACCCCAGGGTTCCGCCCCCGCTGGAGAACCAATACTTGGAAAGCCCGCCTGACTTTCCTCTCGAGCAGCGCCCTGTCTGCGTTGTCTGACTCCGTCAACTCTCACCTGTGATTGATATTGCGACCGACTTCGGAATTCCCTTGGTCTTTTCGGTGAGGCCCATGGTCCATATTCTCCCAGTGAGTGGCTCGGTCTTCAGTAGAGCCCTCCCCTCGCTTATGAGGAAAGCGAGTAGGTATGCCCTTCTCACCTTGGTCTCGAAGCTTTCGCCCTCTATGAACTGGCGATAGTCGACCCAGTCTCCGTTGGACTTGGCCAGCAGCTCGTCATGTAGTTGCGTAAGCCCGACCTCGAACTGCTCCTTGGTGAATACCCCCAGGCTGACCAGGTCTGTGTACTCGGCGGTCCCGGGCCTGACGCCATAACTCCCGAACTGGTCCTTGAACCTCTCTGAAATCGGGACGAGCTCGCGCCAGTAGATGAAGGCCTTCTCCAGCCCCCTGGGGGACAGCTGGTCCACCTGGGCGATTGGATGCCAGCTCTTGACAAACGACTCCGTGAGGGACTCTTTGGACAGTAGCTTCACTTTGAGCTGAATCAGCAGAGGGTCGATGAAGAGGGCAGAAGCCCTGGACTTCAGCCACTGGTCCTGCAGCTTCACTATCTGCGCCAGCTCGAGCATCGCCTCCGAGTCCACGAGGAGTTCATCCAAGAGCTTGAGCTCCGGGAGCCTCTTCTTCAGTAGGAGTATCTTTTCCCTTATGTCCACGTCGAAGGGGTTGGCGCTGCTTGTCTCGACGTCTCGACATAGCTCAATCACCCTGAGATAGTCATCAAGCCTGGTCTGCTCCATGTTATTTCAGCTCTTTGACCTCCGACGAGCCGTGGACCGCCTGGACAGTAATGACGTGTGCGCTTCTGTCGAACACGGTCAGGATCGATGGGGTAATCACGATGTACTGCGACGCCTCCCTCTGTTTCATCTGCGAGAGAATCATCTTGAACATCGCTTCCCTGTTCTTGGGGTCCATGTGTATGTCGAACTCATCCATTGCTCTCAGGGGAGAGACTATCCTCGCCTGCAGAGACAGGATGAAAGCCATCAGAGCCACCGACCTCTCCCCACCGCTCTGGGTGAACGGGTCGAGGGTTGTAGGAGCGCCGCCTCTGAACCCGACATACAGGTCGAGGCCGGCGTCTTCTATCGTATCCGCCTGCTCGAGCTTGACGAAGCCGCTGGCGTCCGCTGCCGACAGGACTACCTGGTAGGGCGGGTCGACAGCCTCGACGAGGTCTTCCATCGCCTTCCGCCAGACGCCCTTGCGTGAATCCAGCTCGGAGAGCATGAACTTCTTGTTATCTTGCAATTTGGCGAGCTTCACTTTCAACTCCTCGATGTTGCCCGAATAGTCGTTGTAGATTTTTTCAGCGTCGTCTGGAACATCCTGCATCCTTTGGATGTGCGCTGACACGAGCTTCAGCTCTTCTGAGACCTCGTACGGCTGGCGAGCGGTCTCCATCCTGGACCCCGCCCGTTCCAGGTCCAGGGCCATTTTGTCGAGCTCGGCCTTGTACTCCCGGGCCGTCCTCTCGAGGTCGCGGAGGTCTGACTCGGTGACCCTGATACGATACGAAAGGACCTCCGCCTTGACCTTGAAGGAGATGTGGCTGTCGGTTGTGCTCCTGATCACGTCCTCCATCTTGGTAATCTCAGGCTGCAGAGAAGAGACTTCCCTGTCTAACTCCGCCTTGCGGCGCCCGGCGTCCTCTTCGGCTGACGAGCTCTTTTGTTCTATGTAGACAGCGAGCTCTTTGAGCCTCTTAGCGTTCTTGTCGCCTCCCTTGGACAGGAGTTCGTCAATGGTGCTTGACAGTCCTAGGAGGTCTTCTTTTATCGAGCGATAGGCGTTGCGCGCTGACTCGTCCTTCGCCTTCTCCGACTCGGCTCTAACCAGGGCGTAGTAGAGCTTCCGCAGCTCCACCTGCTTGTCCATGAGGGTCTGATGGGTGTGCTCTGCGTCTGATGATACCTCCGCCTGCTGTGACTTCAGGTCGTCCAAGGCCCTGGACTTCGACGAAATCTTCTCCTCAGCCACCTGCAGAGACTTGCTGAGCCTTCCTTCGGTGCTCCAGAGGAGCTCCTTCGACAGGAGGTCCCTGTGCTCGATGAGCCTCCGTTTCTCCTGGTAGCGGTCGTAAATCTGCTTCCAGTACTCAAGGGCCTGGTTAGCGTTGTCCATGAGCTGGAGGAGAGAGCTCTCTTCGCCTACCAGCCCGCTCAGCTCCTGCTCGGCCGATATGATCCTTTGTCTGTACTCTAAGAATCCGACGGCCTCCTCCACCATCCTCAGCCGTTCCTGGGGCGTGACGGCGCCCAGTTCCTCTATCATACCCTGGTGCATGATGATGAGCAGGTTGTCAGGATTGATTCCGAACTCACGGAGGAGCCTCACAACCTCGCTCTTGTCAATCTCCTTGTAGTCGGCCTCGAACCAGTACGACCCGTCGCGCCTCAGATATCTGCTGAGCATGAAGGTGTCAGACTTTGAGTATGGTATTGGTCGCAGCCCAGCCTTCTGGGAGTTGTCGAAGACAAGCGAGACACGGGCGATCTCCTTCCCGCGTCTGATGAGGTCCGAAAGCTTCCTTGACCTTTCGGTGTACGCCTGTCCGAAGGCCACGGAGATAGCCAGGAGAACGGACGACTTTCCGGCTCCGTTGGGGCCGACGATGAGGTTCAGCCCCTCACGGAGGGGGATTCTTGCGTACTCGTAACTCATGAAGTTCTCTAGTATGATTTCTTTTACTGTAGTAAGATGAGACGGCCTCTCCTGGGAGGCCTCCCTGACGCCTTGGGACAAGCTTCGAGCCTCCGCGGGCTTGTCGCGCTTTTAGCCATTACCCCTTGGGAGGGCACTATTCAGTTTCACCGACCCCCCTCCGGTGACACCTTAAATCGGCGAGCACCGCTCTCAGAAGTGTTGCCTGCTCAGTCTGCGTTCGAAGCGCTCGCTCCGGCCGTGCGGGGGTTTCTAGCAGACACAGGGATGGTTGAACCCACGCCTCCCCAGGTCGAGGCATGGCCCCTCGTCTCGCGGGGAGCAGACGTACTCGTGGTTGCACCCACCGGGTCTGGGAAGACCGAAGCCGCAATTCTACCGCTGTTGAGTAGGCTGGTGTCAGAGGGGCACGGGGATGGGATATCTTTGCTGTACATCACCCCGATGCGAGCCCTGAACCGCGACATGCAGAGGCGACTGCAGGCATGGTGCACCAGACTCGGGCTCACGGTGGACATCAGGCATGGAGACACCCCCCAATCCCAGAGGGCGAAGCAGTCAAGCCACCCCCCAGACGTCATGGTCACGACCCCAGAGACGCTTCAGGCAATACTCCCAGGGCGAAGGATGCGAGACAACCTGTCACCGCTGAAGGCTGTGGTGGTGGATGAGCTCCACAACCTAGTAGAAAGCAAACGAGGGGTGCAGCTCTGTGTAGGACTGGAGCGGCTGAGGAAGGTTGCCCCGAAATTCCAGCTGGTCGCGCTCTCTGCCACCATCGGGACACCGGCTGTGGCTGCCAAGTTTCTCTTCGGGGAGAGGGAAGTGAAGATTGTGAAAGCAGATGCACCCAAGGAGTTTGCCTACGCCATAGAGTATCCTGTGCCCGATCCAGCGAGCCAATCTGCGGCCAAGGAGACGTACTCTGCACCTGACTTGGCGGCCAGACTCGCCAGAATCAATTCCCTGATCGACGGCCATGTGTCCACCCTCATCTTCGTCAATAGCAGGACGCTCGCCGAGATGCTGGGGGAGAAGCTGGCGAGGCTCAGGAAAGACGTTGGAGTCCACCATGGTTCCCTCCCCAGAGAAGAAAGAGAGCGGGTTGAACAGGCATTCAAAGCCGGAGAGCTGAAGGCCCTGGTCTGCACCAGCACCCTGGAACTGGGCATCGACGTAGGGTCGGTTGATCTGGTGGTCCAATACATGTCACCAAGGCAGGTGACCAGTCTCGTGCAGCGCGTCGGCAGGAGCGGCCACCGGCTCGGCAAGGTCTCCAAGGGCGTCCTAGTTACCGTATCAGCGGATGACATTCTGGAATCGTCAGCCAGCATACGTTCTGCCGCCCAGAGGAAGATCGAGCCCACCAGGCCATATTCGAATTCCTTGGACGTCTTGGCCCACCAAGTTGCCGGCTATCTCATGGACTTCGAGACGATGGAAGCGGACACGATGCTCACCGAGGTGAGGAAAGCGGAACCGTTCGAAAGCCTCTCCGATGACTCCTTCCTCCGGACCGTGAGCTTTCTGGCCGAGCTCCGGAAGCTCAGGTTCGACGGGAAGACGCTGTCCAGGACCAGGCTTACGCGGGAGTACTACTACGAGAACCTGTCAATGATCCCCGACGAGACGAGGTACCTAGTCGTGGACGTGTCGACCAACCAGACAGTAGGGATACTGGGTGAAGAGTTCGTCCTTCTGAAGGCGAGGGTCGGCATTCATTTCGTAATCAAGGGACGAGTATGGCAGGTAGAGCAGATAGCTGATGACAGGAAGATCTACGTGACCCCAGTGGAAGATCCACTCGCAGCCGTCCCCGGCTGGGATGGCGAGATGCTCCCAATCCCCTACGAACTCGCGAAAGATACAGGAAGGTTGAGGAGAGAAGTCTCAGAAGCGCTGGATGCCGGTCAAGACGCGGTCGAGACGGTCGAAGTGCACATCCCCGGGGACGCGGCCGCCCGCGCGCTCGTGGTGGACCAGATCGCGGAGCAGAAGAAGATGGGAGCGCCAGTCCCCTCGGACAGGCTGGTCCTCTTCGAAGGGTTCGGCCGGTATCTTGTAGTTCACCTCTGCTTCGGAGAGTCGATCAATAGGACGTTCGCCTACGTATTCGAAGAGATCCTGTCCAAGAAGGGGCTGGTGAGGGTCTGGTGGCTCGACGGATACAGGCTGCTGATGGAACTCACAGTGGAGACGGAGGAACTAGACCTGAAAGCCATCGCCAGAGGGCTGATGGGCATGGCACCGGATGAGTTCGAGAGGACCTACGCGGTAGCCGCCCAGAGGAACTTCCCGTTCCCAGCGAGGGTCAAATTCGTTGCGGAGAGGTTCGGGGCATTGAGACGAGGCAAGCTCATCGCCCACCCCAACCTCTGCTCGCTCCCCACCCGCTTCGAAAAGACCCCGATCTTCGAAGAAGCCCTGCAGGAGACTGGGAGGGACCTCATCGACATGGAGCACTCGAAGGAGATCCTCGTGGCGGTTGCCGATGGCGAGGTTTCGGTAGAGACGTTCATGGCTGGCGAGAGGCCAACCCCCATCGCATACAGTCTCCTCTACAGGTACCTGGAGGTGCCGGAGGCCGTAGCTCCAGATTCGCTTGGAAAGTCATCCTACCAGAGGATGAAGACGACCATATTCGGCGCCAGCGTGAGCCTCCTTTGTGTCAAGTGCGGCGGGGACCAGGGAGAGACGACGGTAGGCGAAGTCCCGGATGAGCCCAGATGTAGAAACTGCGGTTCGGGATTGCTGGCCCCCTGCTACTGGGGGACAGCCAAGCTGTCTGAACTGGTAAAGAGGAGAGAGGCCAAGGCGCAGCTGAACGAGGAGGAGCGGTCGGAGCTCTCACGAGCCAGGCGGGGAGCAGACCTCGTCTTGTCTTACGGCAAGAAGGCGGTCGTTGCCCAGACCGTTTATGGTGTTGGCCCCCAGACCGCATCTAGGATTCTGGCCGAGATGCACGATGATGAGGAAGCATTCTACAGGGACCTTCTGGAAGCGAAGATCCGCTTCGTCACGACCCGCCAGTACTGGGGGAGCTGAAAGCCAAATAACAGGATTCTGGAGGGTCCAGACAGAGTGGTACTAGCTGGAAAAGTATTCCTCGTGAGGGAGAACTATGAAATCGACACCCTCGCGGAGAAGCTGAAGGCGTTCAGGATTGAGACGGAGACGAGCGTAGAAGGGAAGGAGTTCAAGCTCGTATCGGAGATTACTGATCTGAGCGTGGGCAAAGGGTCCCTCGACGGGAAGTTCTCGTTCGATTCAGTCTTCGTCGTCCCTCACCGGGGGGAGTCGGTCCCCGTCCCGAGAACCTACGAGGCGCCTTTCACGTTCAGCATGCACAAAGACAGAATGTTCCTTGCTGTCTACGACAAGAAGACCAGGGCGAACAATATAGCCAATGAGATGAGCAAAGCAGTCTTCATGAGCCTGGGTCAGGTGGTCGAGGCAAGGATAGATCCAGAGACGCTGCGGAAGTTTCATGAGGCAAACTTCGACGATACCAAAGTGATATTCTACTCCGACGTCGATCTGCCGAATATCACCAAGCTGTCCCTCTACGGGGCAGAACTAGGCAACACCAGCCTCTACACCGACTACCTTGCCCACGGGAAGCTGTGGTACATCGTCTTCAAGAGCAGAGAATATGGCTATGTCTTCGGGCTCACGAGGAACTGCATTCTGACCGGGTTCAGCAAGATGGAACTTTCGGAGTTCAAGAACTTCGTGGGAAACCAGGTCCTCCCGCTGATAGCGTAGCTTGCTGAAGATAGTCCCCGGCGAGGCAGCCCTGGTGTTCTCCACAGCGGAGAACACGACCTTGCTAGTGTCAGACCTGCACCTCGGCCTGGAGAAAGAGATGGCGAAGAAGGGTTTTCGCCTCCCCGCTTATTCTGTGAAGATGGTGGAAAGGGTGAAACGCACGGCCGAGGGGCATGGGGCGACAAGGCTAGTGGTGCTCGGTGACGTCAAGCACACGGTAGGCAAAGTAGAAGATATTGACTGGGGCGTCGTCCCGTGGTTCTTCGACACCATGCTAGACATATTCGAGGTCGTGGAAGTGGTCCCCGGGAATCACGATGGGAACATAAGGACCGTCCTGCCTCCGCGAGTGCGACTGGACAAATCACAAGGGACAGTGCTTGGTCATGGGAGGACACGAATCGGCGTGGCCCACGGGCACGCCTGGCCCTCGCAGGAGGCAATAGCTACCAGGTACCTCGTGATAGGTCACTCTCACTTCACTCTCGAGATGCGCGACGCCCTGGGTGCTCGGACGAGGGAATCAGTGTGGGT
>JAJZIG010000127.1 GCA_021851265.1 archaeon
AGGCAGGGAGAGGCATGAGGAAGGCGGTGGACAAGGTCTTCGCAGCCGAGGGCGTCGACGCGCACACCACGGGCCTGGGCTCGCTCTTCCTGACCCACTTCGGCGTGGCGCCCAAGAACGCCGAGGAGTCTGCAGAAGGGGACAAGAAGGCGAGGCTGGACTATTGCCTCGAGCTGATGACCAAGGGCATCTTCGTCCTCCCGGGGCACCCCGGAGGGATCTCGACGTGCCACACGCCACAGGACCTGAAGGAGTTCGTCGAGCAGAGCGGCAAGTTCGCCGCAAGGCTGTCCAAGGCAAGGTAAGGACAAGGCGCCCTGCCCTCGTCATGTCAGGCTCCTGGCGGCTGCGGACGCCGCCGGCCCTGTTGTTGGAGAGGATGCTTTGCGCGTGCGCGGTTCACAAAAAGGCTGTAGGGAAAGTACTCACTTTGAGACTTTCCCAAATCTTGCGTCTGCTTCCGACCAGTTGATTACGTTCCACCAAGCCTCGACGTATCTCGCTTTGTCGTTGAGGTACTGGGCATAAAACGAGTGCTCCCAGAGGTCTGAGCACACGATGACGTGCGCTTGGGCGATGTGGTTCAGATTGTGTTTCTCTACCTGAGATATGATGAGCTGTTCGCTGACCGGCTCGTAGATCAACATCGCCCAGCCGCTTCCCTCTACGGTCTTGGATGCGTCCGAGAACTGAGCCTTGAACTTGTCGAACCCGCCGAAGTCCTTGTTGATCTGGTCCGCGAGCTTCCCACCGGGGGCGCCACCGCCCTTGCCGGCAGGGGCCATGTTCGGCCAGAAGAGGGAGTGGAGTATGTGGCCGTCCGCGTTGAATCCGAAGTCTCGGAGCACCCCTTTGATGTCAATCTGGATCTCGCCCTTCCTGGCCTTCTCCAGCTTCTCCATCGCGGCGTTGGCCCCGCTGACGTAGCCCTGGTGGTGCTTGTCGTGGTGCAGAGTCATGATCTGCTTCGAGATGTGCGGCTCGAGCGCCTCGTATGTGTAAGGCAGTGGTGGAAGTGTGTATGTCTTCATCGGAGCGAGCCGAAGGCCATTGCGTAAAAATGTTGCCTTCAGGCGCACCCCCGACCCGCCGTCCCTGAGCCTGCCGGTCCCGGCCCGTCTGCTGTGATGACTTCTAGGCGGCGACCGACTGCTTCGATTTCTTGGCCCTGTCCCAGTCGTCGAGAAAGCGCTTCAGCCCCGAGTCAGTGAGGGGGTGCTGCATCATCTTCTCCATGACCTCGGGGGGCATCGTGGCGATGTCCGCCCCCACCTTCGCCGCTTCGAGGACGTGCTGCGGGTGCCTTATGCTCCCCACGAGGACCTCGGCCTTCATCCCGTAGTTGTCCCGGATCTTTACAAGGTCCTCCACCAGCTCCATCCCTCGCTGCCCTATGTCGTCCAGCCTGCCTATGAACGGGCTGATGAAAGATGCCCCCGCCTTGGCGGCCAGGAGACCCTGGTTCGCCGAGAAGACGAGCGTCATGTTGACTCTCATCCCCATGCCGCTTATGGCCTTCGTGGCCCTGAGGCCCTCCGGGATTATCGGTATCTTCACCACCACGTTGGGGGCTATGGTGGAGATCCTCTTGGCCTCGGCCACCATCCCTTCGAAGTCCGTGGCCACCACCTCGGCGCTCACGTCTCCCTTGACCTCCTTGCAGATCGCCGCTATGATCTCCTCGAACTCCCCCGGCTCCTTGGCCACCAGGGTGGGGTTCGTGGTGATCCCGTCGACCACCCCCATCTGGTTGAGCCTCCTTATCTGCGCCAGGTTAGCCGTGTCGAGGAAGAGCTTCATCGTGTCGGAGTTTTCGGGTTTTGATAATTAAGCCTACTGCCCCTTCAGCCCGAGGGCGGCCTGCTCGATGTTCGCCGCCGTCAGCCCGTACTTGCGGAGCAGCTCCCCTGCTTCGCCGCTCTCCCCGAAGGTGTCCATCACGCCGACGCGGCGCATGGGGACCGGATACTGCTCGCCGAGGACCTCTGCCACCGCAGAGCCCATCCCGCCCATGATGTTGTGTTCCTCGGCCGTCACCACCCGCCCGCAGCGCCGGGCGAGCTTGACCAGGACCTCGGAGTCTATGGGCTTGATGGTGTGCAGGTCCACCACCGACGCTGCTACCCCCTTCGCCTTGAGGGACTCGGCAGCCTTGAGCGCCTCGGGGACCATTATCCCGCAGGCGACTATGGCCAGGTCCCCTCCCTCCCTCAGGACATTTGCCCTGCCGAGCTCGTACTGGAAGCCGGCGTCGTAGACGACCGGGGTGGACGACCTCGTCAGCCGGACGTAGAAGGGCCCCGGGATGGCCGCTATCGCCTTGACGGAGGCCCTGGTGGAGACGGCGTCCGCGGGCACGATGACCTTCATCTTTGGCACCGCCCTCATTATCGCTATGTCCTCGACCTGCTGGTGGGACGCCCCGTCGGGCCCCACGGAGATCCCTCCGTGCGAGCAGACGATCTTTACGTTGAGGTTCGGATACGCGATGTTGTTGCGTATCTGGTCCACCGACTTGCCCGGGACGAAGATGGCGTACGTCCCGGCGAAGGCGACCTTTCCGGCCAGGGCCATCCCCGCGGCGATGGAGACGAGGTTCTGTTCCGCGATCCCCACGTTGAAGAACCGCTCGGGGAACTTGCTCGCGAAGACCCCGGATTTCAGCGACCCCGTGGTGTCCGCCCCCACGACGACCACATCGGGGTTGGTGGCCCCAAGGTCCAAGAGGGCCTCGCCGTAGGCGTCTCTCATGGCCGCGGTCTTCGAAAGCATTACGTCGGCCTCCGCGCCCTCTCGGCCTCTGCCTTCAGCACCGATATAGCTCTGACAGGGTCTTTCTTGGCGTATACCCCTGCGCCAGCCACTAGGACGTTCCCTCCCCTCTTCACGACCTCGCCCGCGTTCTCCGGCTCGACGCCTCCGTCGACCTCGATGTCCGTCCCCAGCCCCCGCTCCCTCACAAGGGTGCTCAGGCGCTGGAGCTTGGGCATCACGGACATGTCCATCCTCTGGCCGCTGAACCCGGGGTTGACAGTCATTACCACCAGTGTTGATATCTTGTCCAGGCGGTCCGCGGCCCACTGTGGCAGGTCCGTCTGGGGCTTGATGGCGACGCCCACTTCCTTCCCCCTCGCCCTGACCGTCTTGTGGAGTTCGTCGAACATCCCGCCGTCGAGGACCTCGGCGTGGAACGTGAGGAGGTCAGACCCGGCGTCGAGGAACTTGTCGACGTATGCGTCAGGCCTGGCGATCATGAGATGGGTGTCGAACTTCAGGTCGGTAAGGTGCCTGAGCGCCTTCACGGTCCCTGGCCCGAAGGTGATGTTGGGGGCGAAGTTCCCGTCTATGACGTCGAGGTGAATCTGGTCGGCCTTCCCCTCGACAGATATCTCCACCGCCCTCTCGAGGTTCCCAAGGTTCCAGGCGAGTACCGACGGGGCTATCCTGATCCCGTTCATCCCATCACCCTAGCTCGCTCAGGACGTCACGGAGCTTGTCTTTGGCCGGAGGGGTGCCGTGGTAGTGGGGCGACCACTCCATGAATGAGATCCCCTTCCCCTTCACCGTGTGGGCGATGATCACCGTCGGCCTGTTCCTGGTGCCCATGGCGAGGTCGAAGCCGTCCATCAGCTGCGGAAGGTCGTAGCCGTCCACCTCGATCACGTTCCAGTTGAACGCACGCCACTTCGCAGCCAGGGGCTCAAGAGGCATCACCTGCTCGGTCAGGCCATCCTGCTGGATGCCGTTCCTGTCGATTATGGCAGTGAGGTTGTCGAGACGGAACTTCGAAGCGGCCATGGCGGCCTCCCACACCTGGCCCTCCTGCTGCTCGCCGTCCCCCATGAGGACGTATGTCCGGTAGGGCCTCCCGTCGAGCTTGGCCACCAGGGAAGTCCCCACGGCGAGCGAGAGCCCTATCCCCTCGGACCCGGCTGGCGCCTCGACCCCGGGGATGCCCATCGACGGATGCCCCTGCAGCCTGGAGCCCATCTTCCTGAGGGTCATCAGCTCCTCGACCGGGAAGTATCCGGCCTGGGCGAGGACCGAGTAAAGCAGGGGTGCCGCGTGCCCCTTGCTCAGGAAGAACCGGTCCCTGTCGGGCCACTTCGGGTTCTTTGGGTCGTGGTGCATCACCCGGAAGTAGAGGGTGACCAGGAGCTCGACCGCGGAGAGCGAGCCTCCCGGATGGCCGGACCCGGCCTCGGCCAATGCCTCGAGTATCAGCCTGCGGGTGTTCCTGGCCGTCTCCTTGAGCCTGATGACCTCCTGGGCGGTCTCCACTATCTCCTCACCGGCACCTGCACTATCCTGCTGACGAAGTCCCCGGCGTCCATGGCCTTCTCCTCGAGGTTGTGCAGCGAGAGGGAAGCTATCCTGGGGAGCTCGCTCTTGGCCTGCCCTGCAATGTTGCTCAGGACGGCGGCCTGGTAGGAGTTCCCCGCCGCCGCCACCG